>JACCYQ010000096.1 GCA_013696395.1 Chitinophagaceae bacterium | reverse complement strand
TTCAGTGGCTTGCCATTAAGTGCTGTGCTGTTACAATTCTTCATGGTTTGCAAACCCGGATCTAAAACGCCTGGCGTACCAAAACCAATGCTTTGCGGTTGCAGACCCGATTCTTCTTTCATTTTAGTAACCAACTTTTCTATCTGCATGATGATATGTTCGTAACCTTTCGATGCTTCGGTATCCAGCCTCGTCCGGATGATTGGCGTAGGGTCATTCAGTGATGGTAGTATGGCTCCTTCTATTTTAGTGCCGCCCAGATCGATGCCCCATAATGGTTGATTCATAATTTAAAATTATTTGGGAAAAATAGATATTCATTACCGTTATCCTTAACCGCAGTTTATCTTAGCATTAATTTTTTCTCCAGTTCCTCCAGCGATACACCTTTTGTTTCGGGAACTTTTGTCAGCACCCAAATAAGTTGCAGCACCATCATGAATGCAAAGAATGCAAAAATGGGCCAGGGATTATCCTTAAAAATTCCATCTTTTGAATCTAAAAAAACGGGGGTAATCAAAGTGATGATAGCAGCAAAAATCCAGTGAACACTGGCACCAAATGATTGACCCGTTGCACGAACTTTATTCGGGAATATTTCAGAAATAAATACCCAGATCACGGCTCCTTGTCCAATGGCATGAGATGCAATGAACATCAAAAGGAATATCATTAAAAAACCGGGACCTGCCTGAGAATAAAATGCCCAAGCCACCATGGATAAACTAAAAATGTATCCCAATGATCCGATCAGTAATAATTTTTTTCTTCCTGCCCGGTCAATCAGGTAAAGTCCTGCAAAAGTAAACAGCAGGTTTGTGCCACCAATGGCTATGGAATTGAACAATGAATCTTTGGCCGCCAGTCCGGCCCTTTCTAAAATTTCAGGGGCATAATATAAAATGAAATTGATACCGGAAACCTGGTTGAAAAAAGCAACAAAGAATGCGAGAAAAAGGATGACACGATATTTTGAACTAAATAAATGGGTGGTTTTTCCTGATGGTTCCTCATATTGGCTGGCTGCAATAATGGTTGATACTTCTGCATCAACATCAGCCACACCAATGCCAGATAATATTTCTTTAGCTTTTACAAGATCATTCTTTTTAGTAATCAACCATCGCGGACTTTCAGGTACACCCAAAACCATTAGCGTATAAATAATTGCAGGCAGTGCTTCAACACCCAGCATCCACCGCCAGTCATTTTCACCGCCGAAACCTTCTAAAAAATAGTTGGAGAGAAAAGCTACCAGTATGCCAAAAACAATATTGAACTGGTACAAGGCTCCCAGTCTTCCTCTGGTAGAAGGGGTTGAAATTTCTGAAATATAAGTTGGTGCTGCAACAGATGAAACGCCAATACCGACACCACCTATAAAACGGAAAAAGGAAAATGTATAAGGGTCAGTTGCTATTGCAGATCCTAAGGCAGATACGGCGAAAAAAATACCAACCCAAAGCAAAACCTTTTTTCTTCCATACTTCTGGGTTGGAATGCCGCCAAACATGGCCCCCAGTACGGTACCCCACAAAGCAATGGACATAATGAAAAATCCATGAAAAAGGGGAGAAGTGTTCCAGAGTTCTTTGATAGGCAAATTGGCCCCTGAAATAACGACGGTATCAAAACCGAAAATAAACCCGGCAAGCGCCGCAACAATGGAATAGCGAACAAGATTATTCTTCTTCATAAGCAGCAATAGTTGTTTGGTAAGTTAAGAAAAACTATTGCATAAAGTACAGTGTGGTTTGTAATCGCTAATTTAATAATTAAATTATTTTCAGTTCATTTATTCAGTTCATTCTTCAAAGCATGATAGTCCGCATCTATTCTAATACTGCCTTTCACTTTTTGATAAAGAGATTTAACATGGGCTGGCAATGGCAAGGGATATCCTAAGATTTTTTCCATGGTGTTGTCAAACTTAACCGGATGCGCCGTTTCCAGGAAAATCCCTTTTTCCTGGGAATGTGCGGATAAATATTTTTCCAATGCTGCATAACCGACTGCACCATGCGGGTCTAACAGGTATGCATAATCATTTTTAACTTTTTTAATCGTATGGATGGTTTCATCATCTGAAATGCTGTAACTGCTCATAGCTTTCTGAATGCCTTTAAATTGCTGATCAAAAATCTCCAATATGCGGACAAAGTTACTGGGATCACCAACATCCATGGCATTCGATAAGGTGGCTTTTGCTTTTTGCGGTTGGTAATTTCCGGTCTGCATAAATTCGGGTATTACTTTATTGGTGTTGCAAGCAGCAATAAAATGTTTGAACGGCAGTCCTGATTTCATCGCCAATAAACCGGAACATATATTACCAAAGTTGCCGCTGGGTACACTGATGATGGGAGGCCGGTTTTTATCAGCCCATTGTTTCCATGCAAAAAAATAATAAAATTGTTGCGGTAACCACCTGGCAACATTGATTGAATTGGCTGAAGTAAGAAACATTTTATTTTGCAATTCATAATCAGCAAATGCTTGTTTCACCATGGACTGGCAATCATCAAAATTGCCATCTACCTCATATGCTTGTATGTTCCCTCCCCATGTCGTCAGCTGGAGTTCCTGCACATTACTCACTTTACCCGATGGGTATAAAATAATAACCCTAACGCCCTCAATGCCTGCAAAACCAGCTGCAACGGCTCCACCAGTATCACCGGAAGTAGCAACCAAAACAGTGATTTCCTTTTCGATTGTTTTGGCAAAATGACCCAAACAACAACTCATGAAACCTGCGCCAACATCTTTAAAAGCAAGGGTAGGGCCATGAAATAATTCCAGCGCAAAAATATTTTCATTTATTTGTTTTAAGGGAAAGTCAAAAGCAATTGTTTTGTTTACAATGTTCATTAAATCTTTATCGGGAATACAATCCCCGACATAAGGTTGAATTACCTTAAATGCTATTTCTTCATTTGATAAATGCGCAAGCTTGTCTAAAAAGGAAGCAGGTAACACTGGAATAGTAATAGGGAAATACAACCCTTTATCAGGTGCCTGGCCAGACAAGGTAGCATCTTTAAAATTTACTTCAGGCGATTTCCGGTTGGTACTGAAATATTTCATGCAAAAAAATTAAATTGGATAAACAGACTCATTTTCTATCCTGACACCATGCTGACTGATGGTGGTGACATACACATTATAGTCTATGCCTAACCGGTGGTAAATGTCTTTCATGCTATTTTGCACATCTATAGCTGCTTTTTTATCAGCACTCAACATAAAAATACTTGGTCCTGAGCCTGCAATGCCACCACCTAATGCACCGGCTTCAATGCTGCTGGTTTTTATTTCTTTAAACCCAGGTATTAAAATGCTCCTGACCGGTTCAATGATGATATCCGTCATGGAACGGCTGATCAGGGCATGATCGTTTTTTAAAAAACCGGTAACCAGTCCTGCTATATTTCCCCATTGGATAATGGCATCTTTTAAAAGGACATTCTTACGTAAGATCTGCCTGGCATCTGATGTTTTGATTTCAATCTGTGGATGAATAACAGTAACAAAAAGTTCGGGGACCGACAATGGAATAATATCCGGCGGCAGGAGAGACCTGATTAATGTAATACCACCATAAACGCATGGAGCTACATTATCCGCATGCCTGACACCTGAAGCCAGTTCTTCTCCCGCCATTGCAAATTGGACAAGTTGTTCCGATGAAAAATACTGATCCAGTAAAATGTTTGCCGCCACTACCGCACCTGCCGCACTGGCTGCACTGGAACCTAATCCACTTCCCGGTTTTATCTGTTTGTGTGAAACCAAATTAAATCCTGCAGGGTGAGGGTATGCATTCAACATGGCCTGCAATGCAACACCGGCTACGTTCTGCACAGGGTCGGTGGGTAAATCAAAATCATCCTGATTTGTAATTTGAATGCCCAGGCTATCGGTTATGGATACTTGTAAAAAATCCCTGGGTTCTTCCAGCGCCATGCCTAATATATCGAACCCGCAAACCAGGTTTGCAATAGTGGCTGGTGCAGATACCGTAACTGTAGAAATTCTATTTTTAGCATTCATACATTAAAGCGTTATTCAGGCGCTTGCCCGGATAATATCGGCAAAAACGCCGGCAGCAGTAACGTCGGCACCGGCACCGGCGCCTTTAATTACCAATGGTTGTTCTGTATAACGGTTAGTATAAAATAATACTACATTGTCTTTGCCATATAAATGGTAAAAATCGTGTGCAGGTGGAATTTTTTTCAGTCCGACTGATGCTTTCCCATTTTGAAAACGCGCAACGAATTTCAATTTAGCGCCTTCTTTTTCAGCCTCATTATACAACTGCTTAAAATGGTCTTCATGCAATTCCATTTGCTGATAAAAGGATGGAATGTCGCCTTGCATGCAAGCTTCCGGCATAAAAGAATGATTGTCCACTTCTTCCAGGTCCATTTTATATCCAGCTTCACGGGCCAGGATCATGATTTTTCGCATTACATCTGTTCCGCCCAAATCCAGCCGTGGATCAGGTTCTGTATAACCTTCATCCTGTGCCTGCTTAACAATATCTGCGAATTTTACGGTGCCATCGTAATGATTAAACACATAGTTTAATGTGCCACTGAGTACTGCTTCAATTTGATTCACCTGGTCCCCACTGCGTAATAAATTATTGAGTGTGTCTATAACCGGCAAGCCTGCACCTACATTGGTTTCAAACAGGAAGGAAGCATTATAATCGGTGGCTGTTTCTTTAAGTTGTTTATAATTTTCAAACTTTGAAGAACATGCGATTTTATTGCATGCTACCACGGAAATACTTTTCTGTAATAAATCCTGGTAAACCAGTGCCACTACCGGGCTGGCCGTTACATCTGCAAATATTGAATTCCGGAGATTCCTGGAAACAATTTCATCCGAAAAAGCTTCCAGGTTCATTGGGGACCCGTTATTAAGTGATTCCTGCCAGGAACCGAGGTCTATTCCATTCTCATCAAAATGCATGAGCCTGCTGTTAGCTATTCCAATAACGTTAACCTGCAACCGAAGATGTTTGCGCAGGTATTCCTGTTGAACCTTTATTTGAGTTATAAGTTTCTGACCCACATTACCCAGTCCTACAAGAAAA
The DNA here is from genome assembly GCA_013696395.1 of Chitinophagaceae bacterium. Classification (GTDB taxonomy): domain Bacteria; phylum Bacteroidota; class Bacteroidia; order Chitinophagales; family Chitinophagaceae; genus JACCYQ01. Next base: position 7,793 of record JACCYQ010000096.1, on the reverse strand, counting down.
AGGTTAACCTGTTTGTAGGTTGTTTCAAAAAATTGTTCATGCAATGTATTGATCGCTTTTTTTACATCTGCTGATGAAATGACTGCGGAGATATTTCTTTCTGAAGCCCCCTGGGCAATCGCTCTTACATTCACTCCATTCCTGCCTAATGCCCCAAACATTCTGCCACTGATTCCCGGATGGCTTTTCATGTTATCACCTACCAGGGCAATAATGGATAAGTTTTCCTCAACAATCAACGGATCGATGATTTTCATATCTATTTCCCTGTCAAAAGCTTTATCTATGGAAATTTTGGCTTTTGCAGCCAAACTTTGTTCAACACCTGCACAGATGGAATGCTCCGAAGATCCCTGTGTAATCAGGATTACATTGATCTGTTCATTGGCAAGTGATTCAAAAAAACGTTTGGAAAATCCAGGGATGCCAACCATACCGCTGCCTTCCAGGCTGAGTAAGGCTACTTTATTAATAGATGAAATGCCCCTGATAATACTGCCATTGGAATTTGAAATGGCTTCTACACGTGTACCATCAGCACCAGGATCAAAAGTATTTTTTATCAATAGTGGTATATTTGAATTCCTGACGGGGTGAATGGTTGGGGGGTATAATACCTTTGCACCGAAATGACTCAACTCCATAGCTTCGGCATAAGAAATGGACGGGATCTGCTTAGCATGTGGTACCAGGCGCGGATCCGCTGTCATGATCCCATTTACATCGGTCCAAATCTCCAGGATCTCTGCATTTAATGAAGCAGCCAGGATAGAAGCCGTGTAATCTGAACCACCACGGCCAAGTGTAGTTGTAATCCCATTTTCATCTCTGGCAATAAAACCCGGAAGAATGTACACATTTGAATCCGTTGAAGAAAAATAAACCTCTATCACCTGGCGGGTAATTTTCATTTTCACTTGAGCATGGCCGTAAGCTGAATCCGTTTGAATAAGTTCCCTTGAATCTTTCCATTCATTGTTTATACCAGTTGCATGTAATGCGGCGGACAATATTCTGGAAGATAACAGTTCACCAAAAGCTAAAATGCGATCCTGGATTCGTTTAGAAAGTTCGCTTAATTGATAAACCCCGTTGAGCGTATCTTCCAGTTCATTAAAATATTTTTTTACCATACTCAATGCACTACTTTGCCCTGCGGGGGGTAATAATTGTTGCACCGTTTCCAGGTGTCTTTCTTCCAGTTTTTGTAACAGTGATTTATAATTTTCATCGCCGGATTCAGCCAGGCAACCAATATCAATTAATTGATCCGTTATTCCACCGAGTGCCGATACAATGACTACGATCTTATTTTTTTTACCAGATTCACAAATGATCTCTATGACTTTTTTTATCGATTCTGCATGGCCAACTGATGACCCACCGAATTTTAAAACACGCATATTTTATAAATTGAAATAAAAGGATTAAATAGTAATGAAACCTGTTCAGGTTAAGCGGCAAAATGCCCAGGGGATGGTATGATATATGACAACCCTTAACGGGTTGTAATAGTTGTAGATGTTGTAATAATCATGGAGGTAACCTTAGCTGTATAAGCCGGCTGCCATGGAAGAAAGTGATATGTAAATGGTGTTACCACAGGTGAATGAAGATAATTTAAAATCCATTAATACCAGAGATTCAGAATAATTTTTAAAAAAAAACTTATTTTCATTGTGCTTGCTGCTATTTAATCACAACGTTTCTAAAAATATATTCAAATGGATCATCGCCTTCAACGTGGGTTGCAGCAATTTAATAATCATGTGGGCATTAAGTTCCAATTGTATAACAGCCTGTTTACTTCGCTACCTTTTCACCGGATTGAAAGGACCGGTATCATGCTTTCACTTTTATTGAATAATTGTGAAGACGGTTACAAAAAGGGCTTGAGTCCCGTTCAAATTCTTGAAGATTATTTTGAAAGACATACGCCTTATACTAAGGAAGAAGAACGGATGGACATGCTTTTTCGTTTTGTGCAATATGCTGAAAGGCAGGTGGTCTTATTTGATGCCCTGGAAGATGCAGCCTTTACAGAAATTTACGATATGGATGGAGCAGGCACTTTAAAAAACCTGGAAGTTGAAGTTATTAAACAACACCAGGAAACTGCATTTGAAAAAAAACTGGAAGATTTTTCCGTTAGGTTGGTTTTGACCGCACATCCCACTCAATTTTACCCGGGAACAGTTTTAGGTATTATCAATGATCTTTCCAAAGCCCTGGTAGAAAATAATGCCAGCCTGATTAACATGTACCTGCAGCAATTGGGTAAAACACCATTTTTAAAAAAGACTAAACCAAGTCCATATGATGAAGCCATAAGCCTGATCTGGTTCCTGGAAAATGTATTTTATGCAGCATGTGGGAAAATCGTTACTTCCTTACAAAATCATTTTTATGATGCATTGAGAAAAAATAACCCACTCATTGAAATGGGTTTCTGGCCGGGGGGTGACAGGGATGGAAATCCGCAGGTGAATACAGAAATCACTTTAAAAGTTGCAGCCGCATTAAGAGGCTCAATTATTAAATGTTATTATTTGGACATAAGGAAAATCAGGCGCAGGCTAACTTTTGAAGGGTTGGAAAATATTCTTGCCCAATTGGAAAAGGAACTGTACGATAATATTTTTATTCCGGGTAAAAGAACCAATCTAACCAGTGAACATATCATAGCTGAATTGGAAAAAGTAAAGGAGATACTTATTTACAAGCATAATTCATTGTTTTTACCATTGGTGGAAAATCTTTTAAACAAAGTGCACGTATTTGGTTTGCATTTTGCTTCATTGGATCTGCGGCAGGATAGTCAGGAGCATACAAAAGTATTGGAATCAATTGCTGCCGCCGGACTAATACTTCCTGCGGATTTTGCCACGCTGGGCGAAGAAAAAAAGATAGAACGACTCCTATCCATTAAAGATCAGTTGGACCCGGATCAATTTGATGATGTTTTGGTCAAAGACACTATTGAATCCATTCGGGCTATGAAGGATATACAATCTTATAACGGTGAAGCGGGTTGTAACAGGTATGTTATCAGCAGGTGCAACAGCGCTTATAATGTTATTGAAGTATTCGGACTTTTTACACTTAGCGGCTGGAAGAAAGAAGAAATGAATATGGATATCGTTCCTTTGTTTGAAACGATTGACGACCTGGCAAATGCCCCGGATATTATGCAAACATTATATAGTAACCCGGTATATCGCAATCACCTTGCAAAGCGAAATAATAAGCAAACTATAATGCTGGGTTTTTCAGATGGAACAAAGGATGGCGGATACCTGATGGCCAACTGGAGCATCTATAAAGTGAAAAAAGCTTTGACAAGGATTTCTGAAAAAAATGACATTGCCGTTGTTTTTTTTGATGGCCGTGGGGGACCACCGGCAAGGGGAGGAGGCAAAACCCATCGTTTTTATGCATCCATGGGAAAGGAAATAGCCAATAAGGAAATCCAGTTAACTATACAGGGGCAAACAGTAAGTTCAAATTTTGGAACTATTGAATCCGCCCAATATAATATAGAACAATTACTCAATGCTGGTATTTCGAATGGTTTATTGGTGCAACAGGAACGCACACTCGAAAATGAAGAAGAAGCGCTGTTGAAAGAACTGGCTGAACTGAGTTTCGCTTCTTACAACTCATTGAAAAATCATCCGGATTTTCTCATCTATCTTTCACATGTTAGTCCGCTTCGATTTTATGCCGCAACTAACATAGGGAGTCGCCCGGCTAAGCGGAGTGGTTCCGGAAAGTTATCGTTAAACGATCTCAGGGCTATCCCTTTCGTGGGCGCATGGAGCCAGCTTAAACAAAATGTTACCGGTTATTTCGGTGTAGGATCTGCAATTCAGCAGTTGGATCAACAGGGAAGGTTAGCCGAAGTTAAAAACATGTATAAGCATTCGCATTTTTTTAAAGCCTTGATGGATAATTGCGAGATGTCTATGCAGAAATGCTATTTCCCGCTGACCCGCCATTTATCAAAACATCCCCGTTTCAGCGAATTGTATAATAAGATCCATGAAGAGTTTGAGCTGTCTAAAAAATATTTATTGATGCTTTCAGGCAAACCGGAACTTATGGCAGACCATCCGGTAGAAAAATTATCTATCCAAATGAGGGAGAGGATTGTTTTGCCATTGACTACCATCCAGCAGTATGCTATTACAAAAGCCGGAGAGATGGAAGAACAAATGATCCAGGTTCCATTAAAAACAACTTATGAAAAACTGGCTATGCGTTGTTCATTTGGCATTATCAATGCGGGAAGAAATTCTGCATAAAATAATGTCTTTAGGAGAATGAAAACGATTTTTTTTAGAGGCTAAGCCTGTGGAAATTGAAAATTTTGTTTCAATTGAATTGAACTATAGCATAACAACTTAAAGGCTGTAACTTTAATTAATTCATTTTTATGTCTGACGGCAGCCTTAAGAAAAGACTAATTAATAAAATAGAAGAGAGCGATGACTCTGCATTGCTGGAAAAGGCTGCTAATCTGTTTGAATTGCAAGAACCAGAGATTTCTTTTAAGGAAACAAAAAATAACAAAAAAGTTATTAGAAGCATTGATCCATTGCTTCTAATGAATATTGTCAAGATAAAAGAACTAATGCAGGCGCATGGCGTGGAAATGGCCTATGCTTTTGGAAGTGCGATTAAAAATAACATGAAACAACATAGTGATATGGATTTTGTTATCCGATTTCATTCTGATTTGGATTATGAAACCTATGCCAACAATTATTTTAATCTGCTTAATGCACTCAGGAACTTATTAAAGATAGACGTTGATCTGCTTACTGAAGAAACGATAACCAATCCGTTTCTGATCCAAAGCATCAATGAGCATAAGCTTCAAATCTTATGAGTGTTGAACAAAATAAACTGCTGACCGATATCATTATTACCATTGAACTATTGATATACACCTGGAAGGACGACGCAGTTTTGAAGAATATAAAGCCAGCAAAACTAAACGTCGTGCTGTGGAAAGAGAACTTGAAATCATTGGTGAAGTTGTAAGCCTTCTTTTAAAATTCAATCCATCTATTGCTATCTCTTATGCCCGCATGATCGTAGATCTCCGCAACAAAGTAATTCATGCTTACGACAACGTAAATGATATCATTATCTGGAAAGTTGTTATGAAAGATCTTCCTGTTTTGAAAGACGAAGCATCTATTTTGTTATCAGATTAATTTATTCGGAATAAAAAGAATCCCTCCATAAAGATGGAGGGAAACTAACGATTGCCATTGTATTAAAAATATCAGAAGGAATAAATTGCTGCTACCAAAAAGTTACCAGCCGAAAGCGAACCTGTGCCATCCGCTTTGGTAAAAATTTGTTCACTTGCTTTGTCAACACGTATTTCAGGGATCAGTATAAAATTGCCTTTTTTAAAATTGGCTGAAAGCGTGGTTGAAAAAACATTTCCCCCTTCTCCAAAACCACTGAAGGTTTTAAAATGATTTTTATCATCGAAATATTCACCTCTTAATGTAAGCCCGAACCATGGTTTGGGATCATAATTCAGATATACTGCTGAACCAAAGAGTGATTTGCCTTCCAGGTTTTTGGCTCCGTCCCATGAATGCATATTGATGATGGTTCCATTATAACCAATACTGAACTGGTCGCTGAATTTACTGGTTACCACAACATCAATCTGTTCTGATTTGGAACTGTCAGGAGATTTTCCACCTGCATAATTGATGTATATATTAACGTTATCACTTGCCGCATAGCTATATTGCGCCAGTAAGAACTTTTTATTGATACTTCCTTCCGGAACTAGTCTGTAATCGGTTGGATTTGCAATACCAACCATGAATCCATGTTTTCCTTTGGAAATTTCAGTTTTAAGACCCGTATGAGAAAAAGGTCCATTGGTAAACATGTACGACATACTATAATTTCTGTTCAACTGCGGATCCAATAATTCATATCCAACGTGAGTAGCCCATGAGCCGGCTGTAAATTTAATCCATTCGGCTGGTGCATAGCTGATATAAAGTTGTTTGATAGCTCCTGTAATCCCTTCGTCAGTATAAGTAAATTCCCTGGCCCGGTCACCAAATCCAAGGTCAGCTACAACAATCACTTTTTCTGTAGCATGTTCAAATTTTATACTGGCCATACCAAGTGAAAAGTTGTTATGTGTATTGGTAAAACTTGTAAGGTTATTATATTTTGTTTTTCCAAAATCATACCTGTAATAAGCATCAGCCGATCCCGAAATAGTTATTGCGGGTTTTTTTTCTTCTGATGCTGTTATTTCTGGTGTATTGGAAATTGATGTATTAGTGGTTACTGCTACATCCTGGGCAGAAGTTGTTAAAAAGGTGGCCATGCAGATGCAGGCAACAGATATTTTGCTTAACATTGTATAACTTTTTTAAGTGTTAATAAGAAGGTACAGCGATGAACTTCCCCAAGTACATCATTATGCTGTGCCTTTTTTTTATTGACTTGAACGTGTATTAAATCGTTACATCTTCCTCTTTCATTATGCCATTATTATGAACCAGCAAGGTGCCTTGCATATATTTTTCATTATGCTGAGTGGCATCAAGTCCCAGTTCTTCATCTTCTGTACTAACCCGCATTGGTGAAACAAAATTTATAAATCTGAAGATGATATAAGATACAACCAGGCTGTAACTGACCACAATTCCAATGGCTTTGATTTGCGTAAACAGGAAGCTTGCGTTTCCATAGAACAAGCCATCTGTACCAGCTGAGTTGATTGCCGTAGAGGCAAAAACACCCGTTAATAGCATACCTACAATTCCACCTACACCATGGCAGGGAAACACATCCAGCGTATCGTCCAGTTTAGATTTTTGTTTGTAATAAATAGCCAGGTTGGAAATGACAGCTGCAACTACGCCAATAAAAATACTTTGTGGTATGGCCACAAAACCTGCAGCTGGTGTAATAGCTACAAGGCCTACTATAGCTCCTATACAGAAACCGAGTACGCTGGGTTTTTTCCCTCTAAGTGCGTCAAAAAACATATAGGATAAACCAGCGGCAGCCGCGGCTGTATTGGTTGTAGCCAGGGCAGATACGGAAAGGGCATTGGCACCAAGTGCAGATCCGGCATTAAAACCAAACCAGCCGAACCAAAGTAAACCTGTACCTATTAAAACGTAAGGTATATTGGCGGGCGGTATTTCTTTTTGCTCTAAATGGGATTGCCGGCGTTTTAAGACAATGGCACCCATAAGAGCCGCGCAGCCGGCTGAAATATGCACAACAGTACCGCCAGCAAAGTCAAGAACACCCATTTGAAACAAAAATCCATCCGGGTGCCAGGTCCAATGTGCAATAGGAGCATAAACCAGTAAACTGAACAAAGCAATAAACAGGATATACGAGGTGAACTTAATCCTTTCTGCCACTGCACCAACTACCAGGCCCGGTGTGATAATGGCAAACATCAATTGAAACAGGGCAAACAAAACAAGAGGAATTGTTGGAGCTCCTGCCCAGGGAGCGCCAGAGGTAACTCCTTTAAAAAACAAAAAAGTTGCCGGGTTCCCAATAAAACCACCCATGGATTCACCGAAACTGAGGCTAAAGCCAACGGTAACCCATAGAACACTAACCACCCCTGTGGCTACTACACTTTTTATCATAGTCGAAATCACATTTTTGCGATGTACCATTCCACCATAGAAAAAAGCAAGTCCGGGGGTCATTAAAAATACCAGGGCAGTAGCTACAATCATCCACGATATATCAGCGGAACTGTAACTGCCGGC
>JACCYQ010000084.1 GCA_013696395.1 Chitinophagaceae bacterium | reverse complement strand
CCGATGAGATCTTCTGAAGGGAGTCCTTCCATACGGATACCGCCGGTGAATGTAACCTGTTTAATCATATACGTGAGCCCTGCTCTTGCCATAAAAAGATCCGGAATACTCATTACATCTGTATTGTATTTAATGGCTGTAGTCGATGGTGTGGCTCCCCTGGATGTTGATGTCCCGTTCACTTCTCCTGGATTTACCAGGTAAAATGCACCACCATAAGCGCCTACTTTATGAGAGAAATTATAGAAGCTGTTCAACTCAAAAGTAAAACCCGTTCCACCATCGCCAAGCTGTATAGATTGATCAACTGCGCCCAGTACCGCAGAATCAGTCTTTCTATAAAAATAATCCTGGTAATTATAATTTCCGGTAGGCAATTTAATTCCCATGCCCAGTTGAAGGTTCCCTTTATGAGAAGTTACAGGATCTAACATCCACCTGTATGCGCTTAATCTAATATCACCCAAACCTAAAGAATGTGTGCTGTACCTGTTTTGCCGGTCATGTTCATATAATGAAGATCGGCCAAATGCCAATACAGGCAATGTAATGGCCAGTGACCACCTTACATTCAGTGTTCTTATGGCAGTCACATTCAGTTCATAAGCATGGTTGATCACATTGCTTTTTTCGTCGATCCGGTGCTTTTGTTCTATGGTACCTACAAAATGTTTGTAAGAGGTGTAATAGCGGTTATTCAGATTCAATTCCCAGCCTTTTGCATCAGCAGGTCGGCCGCAAACTCCTGCCGTTCCTTTGATAGCTACACAGCCCTGCGCACTGGTTTTTATTTGTGTAAGCACAAATGCGATGAAGAGAAATATATAAATATGTTTCATTTTTAAACAGGTTTAAAAATTAATTGATCATTGATTTTTTTTAATGATTAACAATGGAATTTTCTTTTTCCATTTTTAATTTACCCACAATAAAGTCACCGACTTTTCTCCCAAATTCAGTTGACACGATGCAGGAATTATGAAAATGTATGCCCCCATAAAAACGAGCCCAATTGTTTTCATCTGCCGCATGCCTGAATGATTCAAACGAACGGCTTGCAATACCAAATTCCAATTCGGAAGTATCTGTATAGGAAAAATTATCACCAAATACAAATGTCAATGCCTCCGCATTAGCGGATGAAACTGTAGAATGACCACAGGTATATTCAGGAAATGGAGGCGTTTGCAATAGAGGTTGCCAGTCTGCATCTAAGAATTGATTGATTACAGTTTCCGGCCTTGCATAGTTGGAACGGTATTTTTCATCCCAGCACTGTATAAATGCATCAAATTGCGTAATTGCCGTTAACGCATATGCATAAACGGTTTTTGCATAATCGAAATTCGCTTTTTGGGCTGCAATACCAACAATGCTCATCCAATGTCCTGGAGGAGAGAATTTTTTTGTTCCAAACATAAAGTGTCCTGAGACATTTAATTTAAATGGATTATCATCCCAGAAATTGGCGATATGCTTCTGTTCATCTGTCAGGCTATCTCCGGCTTTTTTTAATTTGATCACTTCCTGGTAATACAAACTATTAGTGTCGGTCATATTAAAGGGTGGCGGCGGCGGCGGAATAAACTGGTTGGCGCTATCTAGCACCAAAGGACGTATTTTATGCCAGTGCGGTTCCATGGCAGATGAATAGGCAGGGGGGGTGGGCACCCATCGACCCTGTACATCGTTAATCGTAAACTTGGGTGCACTCCTGGTGCTTGCATAATTATCGCCTTTGCTCCATTCCATAATGACTGCAGAAACAGTATCTGCGTATGCTACCGTATTTTTTAATTCTTCCGTAGACATGCCCTTCCCTAAAACCATTTTTTTAAGACTGTCTGTATACTCCGTCATACTTCCTGCCGGAAATGTTACTGCTTCACCCAAATTGCAAAAGGCGAGAAAAGAAGCAAATTCATAGTTGATAATTTTTGAAGTATCGGGTTGAGGAACATTATCTAATCCGTTCAATTGTCCTGCAAGCGAATAATATTTATGCGGATAACCACCAGCAATTACTTCATAAGCAGCCACACTGGCATACATGTAATTGCGGGATGCAACGATGGGGCTAAAATTATTTCCCATGACCACCGAGTTTAATTCATAAACAACATTGCTAAACTGAAGTGGATCGTTAGTGATGGCTTTGTACTCGTCACTTTTTTCTTTGCAGGCAGATATAACTAAAATGCCGGTTAACATTAACCAGGTTAACTTTTTCATCATCGAAATTTATTTATTAAATAGAGAAAGATTCATTCATTTACAGAATAAAAGATGGATTAACAATGGGATGCAAAATGAGCTTTGGGAGGCTGGTGCACCGGGGGCAGGTAAGTTGAATATAATGAAGATGCCGGTTGTAAAAAATATTGTGTTGTTATGGTATTTGCGACTTGTGCATCCAGGGTATAGAACTGGTTATTGTACTCGCTCCAGAAATTTTTTAATGAAAGGGATGGCGTGTTTTGTTTGCCATTATTTTTTTCGTGGTTTAGACCGATAACCATTTTTAAGAAATCATCATTAGCTGTTTTTAATTCATCTCTTTGGTTGTTGGGGATACATTTTACGATGAGGAAACCATTTTCAATTTTCCTTTTTACATAGGTGTATGATTTGCCATCAATTTCTATTTCTCCATAATGCCGCTCAAAATCGGAGTTTTGTGTTTGATATGGAACTTTCAATTCAACCTTTAGTTCTATCAACCGGGATTCATCGTAAGAATGATGATCCAACTGGTAGGCTAGCTGGTGATCTGCCTGTTTTTGTATATATCCCGTGAGGATGCGGTAACCGTACCAGTTAAAAAACAGCAATGCAATGAGTAATATGGCGGTTAGACGTTTCACGAATTTTTAACCCTACAATCTACAAAAAAATGATGAAACACTTTTGATAAAACGAGTAGTGATTGAGATTGAAGGGTTTAAAGGTTTAATGAGTTTAAAGGTTTAAGTTCCGATCTATGTCATGCTGCCTGCCCAGATGAATATCTTCCTGGAAGCTTGCCGAAACCTCATTTTCAAATTGCCTGCTAATTCAATAGCATTATAACTAATAGCTACATACATCATTTTATTTATAACAAAATGAACTACCGGACAGGCAGGCTGCCGGCTGGCAGGTTTTCAAATTGCCAAATTGCCTCATTGCCTCATTGCCTCATTGCCAAATTGTCTAATTTCCCACCCGGTATGTTTTATTATCTGGCCCCACCCCTGTAATCGTTAGACTTTTCCATTGTGCCGGCAAAGTGGATTTGATCTGAATAATTCCTTTTGATGTAATATCCAAACCGCCAAAGCCCATTAAAACACCTTGCAAAACTCCACCGGCACCAGTTGCAAAATAAGGATTGGTACCGCCTTTGGTTTCAGCCAGCACCCGGAATGGCGGATTTAAATTGGGTAGATAAGCATCCTGGAACCAATGCCATGCTTTTTCTTTTTCTCCTAAACGGGCATATAACAAGGTAAATATTCCCTGAGTCATGGCTGGTGTGCCTTCGTCAGGAACGCGGGTTTCATAATAAGCCAGGTCTTTTTTTACCTGGGCCGGATCTGTAAAGTGCTTTAAAGGATAAGAAAGCAAATTGACATCAGCTTGCTTGATGCCTTCCCCTTTATAAGTTGCATGTTCCCGGGTAACACCATCTTCCATTTTTAAAATGGGAATGTTGTTGGCCACAATCATCCAGTCAGGATCAGCAGAAATGCCCAGCAGTTTAGCCGCTTCCGTAGCATATTTTAAATTGGCAATAGCTGCGGCATTGGTGAATGCGTTATTATCAACATTCTCCGCCCATTCATCTGCGGCCACTACATTTTTGATATCAAATTGGCCCTGACCATTTCTCTCCACCCGGCTTGCCCAAAAGTCTGCAGTGGCAGATAAGATCGGCCAGCCTTTTTCCCGCAGCCAATTTTTATCCTGCGTTACGCTGTAATAATTCCATGCGGCAAATGCAACGCAAGCCGTTATGTGATGTTCAAATGGACCACTCAATGCCCATACAGGTGTTTCTTCCACACCGGTTTCTGCACTCTCCCATGGAAACATGGCGCCTTTATAGCCTTTACTAAATGCATTTTTCCTGGCAGCCTCTAATCGCTGAAAACGATATTCAACCATGCTTTTTGCCATTTCGGGTTGCAGCACTAACACAGCCGGGAACATCCATAATTCAGTATCCCAGAAAACATGGCCGTTATAACCGAGTCCGCTTAAACCCATGGGTGATGGAGACAATGCAGTACCTGCTCTTGAAAAAGAATATAAATGATAAAGCATGCTTCGAACATCCTGCTGGCTCTGGGGATCGCCTTCAATGATGATGTCACTTTTCCATAACTCAGTCCAGGCGTTGGTATGAAAGTTCAACAAGCGTTCCCTTCCTTCCAGTTTGGCAAAAATGGTTGCTCTTTCCGCTTCATTTAATGGATCATCATGATGTGCCGATGTAATGGACGAACCTACTATAGAAAAACGATAAACTTCACCCGCATTAATTTTTTTACTGAATTTCATCAGGTGCATATTATTATCCCACATTTCGTGTATCACTCTTGGTTCTTCACCGTGATGTTCACTGAATAAAAAACTATTGGATGCGCACATCAATAATTTTCCGGTCGGACTTTTTGCGGATGATGTCAGCAAACTGATGGTAACATGTGGCCGATCAATTTCATTATAATAATTCTGTACATCCCTTAATGCATCCGGTGCTTCCATAACGCTGGCACCTGATATACTGATATCTTTTTTTGCTGTGATGGTTACATCCATCAACACTGTATATGGGAGATGCCTCAATGAATAATAAGTATAAGATACATCTGCCTTGTCGCCATAATTAAAAACAGTATTAAAAGATGCTTTTTGCATGTCCAGTTCCTGCTTCATATTGGATGCATCCTTATTCGCAATTCTTTTTCCATCAATTTCCAGGTACATGTTCAGCAAGTTGAAACTTTTTAGAAAGTTACTCACCCGTCCTCGGCCGTAATTATCGTAAGCACCGGCCAGCACCACATCTTTTACTTTAAATGGCTCCGGTGAGGAAACAATCCCGATCATGCCATTGGCCACTGTAATGCCGTAATAATTATTGGGATCAATATTATTTGCACTGATCTTCCAGGGATCCTGGGCTAATGACATTTTTACAATTAAACTCAGGAACAAAAAAATAATAATGCGCATCATATTTTAATTTTAAATTACGTAAAAGGTATAAGAGTGAACCTTATTTAAGATATGTAAAAATCCGAAGCTTACAGGAATGTTCCGGGTATTAGTTGTTCTTTTTTATTGACTCTGTAAACTGAATCAACTGTACACTGTCATTATTTTTAGCCAGGATAAAAGCCTCTCTGCCCGACAAATTTATTTTACCAATATTTCTTACAGGGCCTTTGATCGTTAATCCGTTAATATTTTCATAAGAAAATTCTCCTTTTCCTTTATTCACCAATATACTTCCAAAGTCTGCATCATAACGACCCATTTCAATATTATTCTCATAATAATTTCCCATTAATAAAATGTCTGGCAAATCATCATTATTTACATTTACAACCACAGCGCTTTTCATAGAAGAAAGTTGTACCTGCCAGGGCAAGGCTTTTATT
>JACCYQ010000059.1 GCA_013696395.1 Chitinophagaceae bacterium | reverse complement strand
CCAGCCTGGATGAAAGATAATAATAACATGAAACAGGGTGGAAAATTATTGCCTCAATTTTATAACAGCTGGGCAACGTATTATACCAAATTCATCAAAGAATACGAAAAAGAAGGAATACCCATTTGGGGCCTCAGTATTCAAAATGAACCTATGGCAACCCAACGTTGGGAAAGTTGTTTATACACGGCGGAAGAAGAAAGGGATTTTCTAAAAAATCATCTGGGACCAACAATGGTTAAAGAGGGTTTGCAGGATAAAAAAATTATCGTTTGGGATCATAACCGTGATCTTATCTATCAACGTGCACAAACTTATTTTGATGATCCGGAAGCTTCCAAATATATATGGGGAATAGGTTTTCACTGGTACGAAGACTGGAGTGGCGGACAACCGATGTATGAAAATATTAAACGTGTGCATGAAGCATATCCGGACAAGCATATTTTCTTTACAGAAGGCACCGTAGAAAGTTTTAATGCAAACCGTTACAATGCATGGGTGTTGGGTGAGGAATATGGTCGCAACATGATCAATGATTTCAATAATGGCATGGTTGGTTTTACAGACTGGAATATTTTGCTGGATGAAACTGGCGGACCAAACCATGTACAAAATTTTTGTTTCGCACCGGTGCATGGTGATACAAAAACAGGCAAACTGGTCTTCACCAATTCATATTATTATATCGGGCATTTTTCAAAATTTATTAAACCCGGTGCCAAAAGAGTTATAGCATCTGCCAGCCGCAGCCAGTTATTGACAACTGCATTCCGCAATGAAGATGGGAAAACGGTTGTTGTTGTTATGAACCAGGGAGATATTAAGACCCCTTATTTTTTATGGATAAAAGGACAGGCTGCTGAATTAACAGCTTTGCCGCATTCAATAGCTACATTGATTTTTTAAAAATAATTATTGAGATTAAAGGCCCGGCATCAAGGCTGGGTTTTTTAATTTTATGTAAATATTTCAAACCGCTGGCTCAATGAACGTAGCCGATCGTTTAATATAACAACTCAATTATTCAACAATCTTCAGCAAGCTCTCAGGGTATTATCATCGGAGCAGTTAATTTCATCAAACTTCCCAATTTTCACACCGGGCAAGGGAGTGACCTTCATATCAACTAACATACTTTTTAATGTCAGGCTGAGCATGTCAAATCAACAATTAAATACCAACCTTGTACTCTTTGCCAAGTAAAAAAGTAATTTAGTCAACGTAATGACGTAATTTTAAGTAATTTAGTCAATACAATGACCCGTTTAATAGTCCTATAATCAACAAATTGTCAATTAATCATATGCAATTTATAAAAAGAGAACTTGAAAAACAGATATCAGGTTTATTGGGAAAAAACAAAGTGCTACTTATTGTGGGTACCCGCCGGGTAGGAAAAACGATTCTTGCAAACTCAATTAAAAATGCCTATGTGAAAGAAGCACTGGTTCTCAATGCGGAAGATTTTGATGTACAAGAAATGCTTAAAAACAGAACCGTTGCTAATTATAAACGTATAGTTGGAAAAGCAACTTTGCTGATCATTGATGAGGCACAGGTATTACAAAATGCCGGGCAGATCCTAAAGTTAATGATTGATAATATACCCGATCTTACCATTCTGGCTACGGGTTCATCCTCATTTGATTTAGCTAATAAAACGGGAGATCCTTTAACGGGTCGTCAAATTCAGTTTCTTCTTTATCCCTTGTCTCAAAAAGAAATAGGTACTCAGGAAACTTTCCTCGAAACCACACAAAATCTTGAAGAACGATTAATATTTGGCAGCTATCCTGAGTTATTCCAATTATCAACTTTCCAGGAAAAATCAATTTATTTACAGCAATTAGTTCAATCTTATTTATTGAAAGACATTCTGGCTTATGAAGGAATCCGTCAGTCAGATAAAATCGTAAAACTTCTCCGGTTGATCGCCTTCCAGTGTGGCAACGAAGTGTCTTATACAGAACTGGCCAGACAGCTTGGAATCAGTAAAAACACGGTTGAACATTACCTGGATTTACTGGCAAAAGTTTTTATTGTTTACAAAGTTGGAGCTTACAGTACTAACCTGCGAAAAGAGGTTTCTAAAACTTCAAAGTGGTTTTTTTATGACAATGGAATAAGAAATGCTATTATTAATGATTTTAAATTATTATCCATAAGAAAAGATACCGGCTTATTATGGGAGAACTATTTAATCGCTGAAAGAATTAAAAGGAATGCCTATGATGGAAAAAATGTGCAATATTTTTTCTGGAGAAATTATAACCAACAGGAAGTAGACATGATAGAATTTGAAAATGGCCAGCTCACAGCTTATGAGTTTAAATACTCCCCTACAAAAAAAGTAAAATTACCTGCAGCATTTGCTTCCGCATACAATGATGTTCCTTATCAAGTAATTTCAAAGGACAATTATCTTGATTGGATCGGCTCAAAATAAACATGGAATTAAGAGATTAAATTTTAATTTTTAGAAATTATTTTACATCAAAATCAACAACCACTCTTTCAGTAGTAGGATGACTTTGACAGGTCAATATAAAACCGGCTTCTACTTCGTCCGGTTCAAGTCCCCAGTTAACATCCATCTTTACTTCACCTTCCAGCAATTTCGCTTTACAGGTACAACAAACGCCACCCTTGCAGGCAAAAGGCAGGTCAGCGCCTTCTTTTAAAGCGGCATCCAAAATGCTGTTGCTTTCATATCCCAATTTAAAATCAAATAAAATTCCATCCACTTTCACACTTACGGTTGCCTGCGGACCTTCATCCAATTCTTTTTTGATGGTTGTTTGTACAGTTGATTGTTTTACACCTGGAATTGTAAATAATTCAAAATGAATTTTATTTGCAGGCACCTTGTGTTTTTCCAAAAAATCTTTCGCTGTAAAAATCATTTCTTCCGGACCACAAAGAAAAAATTCATCACAACTTTCAATGTTAATGAGCTTATTGAAAAGCAGTTCCAGTTTTTGCGCATCAATTCTTCCTTCATTCAAAGGCACATCTGTTCGTTCGCGACTAAGAATATGGTAAATCCTGAAACGTTCAATGTATTTATCTTTAAGAGCTTCCAGTTCCTCTTTAAATATGATAGAATTTTTATTGCGATTACCATAAACCAAAGTAAACGTACTACCTGGCTCTGTATGTAAAGTAGTTTTAATGATGGATAAAACAGGTGTAATTCCACTCCCCGCTACAAAAGCTACATAATTTTTTGTATGCTGCGGGTCAAGTTCTGTGTAAAATTTTCCAACCGGTGGCATCACTTCAAGCACATCCCCTTTTTTCAATTGTTCATTGGCGTGAGTGGAGAATAATCCGCCGTCTACTTTTTTGATGGCCACTCTCCATTCATCATCAAAAGGACTGCTGCAAATAGAATAAGTACGCCTTAGTTCCTCACCATTCAATTGCGTCCGCATGGTAAGACTTTGTCCCTGGCTAAAACTGAATATATTCTTTAAATTTTCCGGAATATCAAAAACAACTGATACGCAATCATCAGTTTCCCGATTTATTTCTTTAATAGCTAATGGGTGAAAGTGGATCATGAATACAATCGTTAATCAAACTAATAAGTAAACAAAGAAGTTTATTCACAAATAAAGAATGCTATTTTTTTAAACCGCTGATAAGATGGGTAACCATATTTTCCTCCAGTTCCGCAGGGGTGATTTTTTTCTGGCTGCGATGCCAGAATTCCAGACCACGTACTGCAGATAAAATGGTAAGTACGGCCACATAAGGTATAATGGTTTTGAATTCTTTTTTTTGAATGCATTCTTCTACAATCGCTTCGAGTTGCTGCACGTAATTTCTGCGCTGGCTGATAAAGCTTGATAAATGTGGCTCTGATAAATGGATCCACTCATGGGTCATTACATGATAATCTTCGAACCTGTTCATCATCATCTGTACATGAAAGCGAATGATTGATTCTATCTTGGTGGTACAGGAGGCATTTTCAGTAGTCAGCTTTTCAAGATGCTGATTACAATCGTCAGCCGCACGAAATACAATTTCCTGCAGGATCTGGGATTTAGACTGGATATGATTATAAAGACTGGCAGCTTCTATACCAACACTTTCGGCAAGGTCACGCATTGAAGTGGCGCTGAAACCTTTTTCCCGAAACATTACCGATGCTTTATCCAGGATAATTTCTTTTTTGGTTGTTTTTTTTGGGGCATTCTTGGACATATTTCAAAGATAGTAAACCGCAGCCGAAGCTTATAAGGAGTCGTTTAACACTTTCCATAAAAGATCTTTCAATTCTGTTAAACCTTTACCCGTTACTGAAGAAATAAACAGATTTGGAATATCTGCGGGTAATTCTTTTTTAATTGCCTCTTTCAATTCCTCATCGAGCATATCAGATTTACTGATGGCGATAACAAATTGTTTATTCAGCAGTTCAGGATTAAATTCTTCCAATTCCTTTATTAAAATTCCGAATTCATTTTTGTGATCGGCACTGTCTGCTGGTATTAAAAATAGCAGTACAGCATTACGTTCAATATGTCGTAAAAAGCGATGGCCCAGTCCCTTCCCTTCAGCTGCTCCTTCTATAATACCTGGCAAATCTGCAATGCAAAAGCTCTTATCGTCCCGGTATGGGACTATTCCC
This sequence comes from Chitinophagaceae bacterium, assembly GCA_013696395.1. Classification (GTDB taxonomy): domain Bacteria; phylum Bacteroidota; class Bacteroidia; order Chitinophagales; family Chitinophagaceae; genus JACCYQ01. The sequence goes on along the minus strand of JACCYQ010000059.1, from coordinate 18,854 downwards.
AGGTTTGGTGTTATTGTTGTAAATGCATAATCTGCAATTTTGGGTTTGGCAGCCGTAATTACTGATAAAAGCGTTGATTTGCCGGCATTGGGAAAGCCCACCAAACCTACATCTGCCAATACTTTTAGTTCAAGCACTTTCCAGCCTTCACTGCCAGCTTCACCTGGTTGTGCATGTTCAGGTGCCTGGTTGGTCGGCGTGGCAAAATTTGAGTTTCCCAGGCCTCCGCGTCCTCCGCTGAGCCATATAACCTCCTGTCCATCTTCCAGAATTTCAACTTCTTTATTTCCGGTTTCTTCATCAGTGGCAATAGTTCCTAAAGGCACTTCCAGGACAATATCCTTACCATTTCGACCGGTTTTATTAGTGTCGCCTCCTTTATCCCCATTCTCGGCCAAAACATTTTTATAATACCGGAGATGTAAAAGAGTCCAGAGATTTTTATTGCCTTTTAAAATGATATGCCCTCCCCGGCCTCCATCTCCGCCGTCGGGGCCGCCAAATGCTGTAAGTTTACTTCTAAGAAAATGTTTGATCCCTGCACCTCCATGTCCACTCCTACAAAAAATTCTGATCTGGTCAACGAAATTACTTTTCTGCACGCTTAAATTTTTTTGAAAAGCAAAGATACTTGGTTCAAAATGAAGTGCTCAATGTACCACTGAGGTGCATACTTACAAAAAAAGCAGGCTTAAAGCCTGCTTTGAAAGCCTTCATAGGGGCTTATCGGCCAAATATCCCTGAACCTCAAACTAGACAAGATTGTTTCTATAAATCGGTATAGTTATTAAAACGGTTGCCTGTTTTCTTAAATTGAACACTACTTAAGATTTTATAACGGGTCAAAGCATGAATTCGCTCATTTTAGTGTTAGTCCATGTCCTTATAACAAAAAGAAGCGCTGACCGGTAAGTCAGCGCTTCTAATTAGGTGATCTATAAATTATTGAACAACCAGTTTTTGGGAAAAAATAGTTTTATTCTTTTCATTGATTACCTGCACCATATAAACCCCCTTTGCTGATGCCGGATTAATATTGATGGATTCACTTTGATCATTACCCATCACGTTAACTTTTTGATGAAGTATAGTACGACCCATCACATCTCTCAGTTCAACCCGGTAATTTCCAACTTGCAAATTATTAAACCGAACTGCGAATGTATTATGACTTACAGGATTTGGGTAAAGCTGGATATGATTATCTAAATCCAAGTCCCTGTTTTGTACAATTGAAATTTCTTTTAGTCTATTTGACGATTTCGTGAATAAAACATTTCCATTAGCCATATCAGAACTTCTGAAAATACCGGAAGAAGTCTGATATATTTCCGCTTTCCAATCGGCAGGATCAACCAGGTAATAAGCATCCGGATTTTGAGCACTGCTCACCATTAATTTTCCGGCATCATTTACAACCATTCCATTTACGGAAAAATTAACCGGCAACCCTTTAATAGTCCCAACAAGAGTTGCTACTTTGGAAGCAATATTAACTTTAAAAACTCTCCTGGTAGCAGTTACAATATATAAATGACCATTGTCATCAGCTACTATATCACCCCCAAAACTGGTACAGCTATTATGTACGGATAGGCCATCACTGGCAGGATCGTCGATCAATGCTCCTAAATCTGTAATCACCGTTTTTTTACCAGTTGTAAATTGTATGAAGCGATCCCCGTCATTAGTTATCGCATATCCGGTACCGTCAGGAGTTATGACCATGCGGGTAACTATTTTACCCTGGTCCTTTTTACTATTATCTATATTAGAAAAAGGTTGATCGGTTACATAAAACACTTTCATGGTACGCAAGTCGATATATCGTAACTGATCTATGAACATAGGTGTAAAATATAAGCGTTGATTGCGGCGATCATAAGCAATAGCAGCTACACCTGTGCTGAAAGCCGGTTGCCCGGCAAATTGACTGGCATGATTTATTTCCGAAACTGGTTTTCGGGTTGTTGCATCATAAGCAACCGTTTTAACTTCCGTTCCATTTAATAATACCTCACTGTATTCACCGGTTTGAGTATTAAGCATACGCAAAGCATTCCAACCTGCGCCATCACCTTTCAAGTCAGTAACTGCATATGCAAAACGATCGGCCTTTTGAGCCATAGTTGTAATGGAGATAAACAGAAAAAATAAAAGGAATTGTAAATTTTTTCGCATACTAAAAAGTTGAAGTTTCAGAAAAAGATAGACTATTAAATTACCACAAATTTCAGCAGGATAAAAATTTTTGTATGGATAAGTTTATTAATAGGATTGGGATGGAATCTTTGGAATGGTTATTTGAGACCCTTAATCTCATTATGCATTTTAAAGTTTGTCTTCCTGGCTGGCTCTTTTCAACAATTCTTTTTCCTCTTCAGTAAGATGATCAAAACCTTTCTGGTTTATTTTGTCGAGTATCTCATCTATCCTTTGTTGAGAAAGGCTGAGTGTTTTTTTATAGGGACGGGCTGTAGAACGATAAAACAGCTGATCTTTTACTTGCTTTCCCTTTTTTGGTTTATCAGGTTTAAATAATTCATTAACCCAGGTAAAAAAGTCGTTCATCCAACCATCAAGATTATACCCTTTGCGCATCATGTAAATAAAAAAGACCCCCATACCTGCCCCGGCAATATGAGCTATATGTCCGCCAGGATTATTATACGGAATGGTGGCAAGGTCAATGACAACAAAAAGAACCGTCAAAACCCATAAAGGAATACCACCCATTATCATGGGGAAGATCCTGTAATTCGGGGCCAGCATAGTAGTTGCAACTGCGATGGCCATTACGCCGGCTGATGCACCAACCGCTTTGGCATAAGGAAGATCGGGTTTAAGTACAGTTATAAAATTATAGGCTAATGCAAAGAATAATGCACCCGCCAGGGCCCCATAAATATAAATTGGGATTACCTTTTTAGGACCCGCCAGATCCTGTAAAATATACCCAAAAACCCATAACCAAAGCATATTACCGATTACATGCCATAAACCATCATGCATGAAAAAATGAGTAATTAAAGTCCAGGGCCTGGTAATAAAAACAGAAAGATCGGCTGGAAGTGCGACCCAATTCAAAACCTGGGTATCGTACATGCCAATATTATTATTGAAATAATAAATAACTTTTATGAAAGAAAAAAGGATGAATACAGACAAGTTTATAGCGATCAACATAAACAAGGGGTTACTGTCCCGGTTTTTAGACATACGGCTTCTGTATTCTTTTTCGTAATAGGCCATGCTTATGAAAATGGTCTTTATTAGCAAATTTATATAACCTGCAAGCAGGAAATATTATCAATATAATTATTATACCCGTTTTAATATAACGTTCGACGATTTGTTTTGTTCCAGAATAAAACAATTATAAACCCGGTCAGGGCTCCGCCGAGATGTGCAAAGTGCGCAATATTGTCACCGCTTATTTGTGCAAAACCTCCAAAAAGATCAAGTGCCACCAGGCCTATCATCACATATTTAGCTTTTATAGGAATTGGAATAAACATCAGGTACAACTGAGTGTTCGGAAATAAATATCCGAATGCAACAAAGATACCCATGACGGCTCCTGATGCACCAACCGCATAAACCGGACTCCCTGTTATATACTGCACGGTAAGGTGGACAAAAGCTGCGCCTAAACCACAAGCAATGTAAAAAAACAAAAAACGCTTAGCTCCCCATAGATTTTCAAGTATTTTCCCAAACATCCATAAACCGAACATATTGAAAAAGATATGACCCAGGTTGGCATGAGAAAACATATGGGTAAAAAGCTGATAAGGCTTGAAAAAAGGTGTTTGTACAGGCCATAGACCCAGTATGGCATTTAAGCCATGATTTTCTAATCCTTCTATGAAAAACCGGTGACTTAAAGTAAGACTTCCGATAAAAAATAGCACATTAATGATCAACAGGTTTTTTACTACCGGGGGAAAATTATTAGGACGATAATATTGCATGAGATAAAGTTATCAGATAATATATAAGATAAATTTTGTAAACAATCTTTTTAACGCAATTGTTTGTAAAAATACTATGGCCGCCTATTTCAATTTTAATTGCACTACATTTTCAATATGCAATGTATGCGGAAACATATCCACCGGTTGTATTTGCGTAACAGTATATTTTTCTTTAAGTAAATTCAAGTCCCTGGCCTGTGTGGCAGGATTACAACTAACATAAACTACGGTTCTTGCCTCTATTTCCAGGATTTTCAGCACTAATTTTTCGTGCATGCCGGCCCGTGGCGGATCGGTGATAATAACATCCGGGCGACCATGTTCAGCAAAAAAAGCATCATTACATATATCTATTACATCCCCGGCAAAAAATTCTGCATGACTAACGTTATTGATCAGGGCATTTTCTTTAGCATCGTTAACCGCAGCTACCACCGTCTCCACCCCAATAATCTTTTTGGCGAGTTTGCTTACAAAAATTCCAATGCTTCCCGTACCGCAATACAGGTCATACACAATCTCCGCACCAGTTAAATCCGCAAACTCGCTGGTTATCCGGTAAAGTTCCTCTCCTTGTCTTGTATTGGTTTGAAAAAAAGAAGTGGGACCAATTTTGAACCGTAATATTTCATCATTTTTACCTGTTGACATTTCTTCGGTAATATATCCTGAACCATGATAAACTACCGGATGCAAATCATACAAGCTGTCATTTTTTTTGGTGTTGATTGTATAAAGTAATGTAGAAATGGAAGGAAAACTAATCTTCATAAAATGCATCAGTTCTTCAATTTTTTGATGGTCGGCTTCACCCAGTACCATATTGACCATCACCTCACCAGTTGTCGCAGTTCTTACCTGCATGGTACGCATAAAACCATGGTTTAACCTGATATCGTAAAATGAAAATCCGTTATCTATTGCAAATGCTTTTACTGCATTCCTGATTTCATTAGTTGGTTCAGGTTGCAGCCAGCATTTTTCAATATCTACCACCTTGTCAAAAAAACCACGTGCATGAAAACCGGCGACATCTATTTGACTGTTTATTTCTTCATCATTTAATTCACCTGGTAATAGATAGCGTTTATTGCCAAAAGTATATTCCAGTTTATTGCGATAGAACCGGGTTTCACGTGCTCCCCTGATCGGCCTCATTTCGGGCAGCTCTATTTTCCCAATACGTTTCATACTGTCAGTAACCTGTTGCTGTTTATATTCCAATTGTTTTTCGTAAGGCAACATCTGCCACTGGCATCCACCACAAACACCAAAATGCTGGCAAAATGGTTGCACCCTGTCCTCGGAATAAGACCTGAATTGCACGGGCGTGCCTTCCGCCCAATCTTTTTTATTTTTATTTAATCTTAGATCAACCAGATCTCCAGGCACCACACCCTCCGCAAAGATTACTTTACCTTCCACCCTTGCCAGCGATTTACCTTCGGCGGCATATGCTTCTATTAACACATTGGATAAAATAATTTTTTTCTTTTTTCGCATAAGCCGCAAAAGTAAGCGTTTCCTTTCTGCAAGTGGGGGCAACCCTTACTGGGCATTTTACATCTTGTTAACTTAGCTGAAAATGATTTTAGATAACTTTAACGCTTAAACAAACCAATGAATAAATTTTTGCCGATTTTAATACTGCTCGCAGGTTTACAGGTTAATGCCCAGGGATATGAAATTAAAGTAAAACTGACCCCTTTTAAAAATCAATATATTTATCTTGGAAGTTATTATGGAAAGCAGTTGCCCATCGTGGATTCGGCTTTACTAAACGACGAGGGAGAAGCCGTTTTCAAAGGCAATGATCCGTTAGGTGGGGGAATCTACCTGGTTGGTTATCCCGATAAATCTGGTTTCTTTGAAATACTGGTTGATAAACAACAACAATTTTCGATAGTTGCAGACACCAGTGATGTATTGAAAAACATTCGCTTTACCAACTCGCCTGATAATGTATTGTTTAACCAATATCAACAATTCATGCAGCAAAAGGGCCGGAGTTTAGACAGCGCCATGCAGCTCCGAAAAACTAACCCGGAATCGGCTGAATTAAAGGAACATATTGAAAAAACAAATGAAGAAATAAAAACATTCCGCCATCGAATTTTGAACAATGAGCCAAATTCCATGATGGCATTCCTGCTCACTGCCATGCGGGAGCCGGAAGTGCCGCTTGCAGATAAGCACCCGGGTGGTAAATATGATTCTGTGTATGCCTACAAATATTATAAAGACCAATACTGGGAAGGAGTAAATTTTTTTGATGATCGACTTGCCCGCACACCTTTTTTTGAAAATAAACTGGATCGCTATTTTGAACAGATTGTGGTTCAACAACCAGATTCAATTATTAAAGAAATTGACTGGATGATGGGGTATGCCAGCGCCAATGAAGAAATGCAAAAATTTCTTATGCTTAAATTCATCAACCGCTACCTGAATCAGAAATACATGTGGGAGGATGCCGTATTTGTACATCTTTATACAAAATATCTAAGTCAAAAAGATTATCCCTGGCTTACAGAAAATGGAAAAAAAACCATTACGGACCGCGCTTATAACCTGATGGCCAATATTTTTGGAAATCCCGCTGCTGATATTAACCTTCCCGATAGCACCGGCAAAAATGTTTCACTTTATTCTGTTGAAGCACCCTTCACAGTTGTTTTTATTTGGGATCCCACCTGCGGACATTGTAAAGAAGTGGCCCCAAAGATTGATAGCCTTTATAATAACAAATGGAAAAAAGCAGGCATTAAGATCTATGCCCTGGCCAAAGAAACCGATGGCAGTAAATCTGATTGGTTGAAGTATATCAGTGAGAATAAATTACAGTGGCAGCATGTGTATTATTCAAAAGAAGCGGATAAGGCCCGTATCAACGCCGGAACACCCGGTTACTCCCAGTTGTATGACGTACAAAGTTTCCCCACCATTTATTTATTGGATAAGGAAAAACGGATCATTGCAAAAAAATTAGCGTTTGATCAAATAGATGAAATTCTGGATCTGAAATTAAAAGACAAATAGCATAATTTAATTGTATGACAACACATTACCTGTGTAGCGACGAAAATGCGTCTGATGATTTACGTTATACACAAATTTTAAAAAAAATGGTTACACTGAGTGTATCCTTATTTTTTGTTTTGATCAGCCAAAGTCAGACTTTGCTAACATTGGGCGACCATAAAGTTGATATTAAAGAATTCAGGCAGGCATACCAGAAAAATACCAATGCAGTCTCTTACGATAAACAATCAATTAATGAATATCTGCAACTCTATATCAATTCAAAATTAAAGATCAGGGAAGCCTATAACCGGGGATATGATACTTTACCACAGCAACGCGAAGAATTGATAAACCTTCGTTCACAGATCATTGATAATTATATGAATGATCCGGAAACGATGGATAAATTGGTGATGGAAGCCTTTGAACGCAGTCAAAAAGAAATTGAAATAGCCCATATTTATATTGGTATAAATGATACAAAGGGCGAACCCGATACCACCGATGCCTTCAATAAAATTAATACAGCATTCCAGGAACTAAAAACAGGAACACCGTTCCATACTGTAGCACTTCGATATTCCCAGGATCCAGATGTTACAACCAACCAGGGCAATATTGGTTACATCACCGTTTTTAACCTGCCCTATAATTTTGAGAATATAGTTTATACTTTACCTGTTCAACAATTTTCCTCACCCTACAGGTCAAAGAACGGGTATCATATTTTTAAAAATTTGGGTGAAAGGAAATCAATGGGATATATAAATGCCTGGCAGGTTTTACTGGCCTTACCACCCGGTGCGAATGAAACAATCAAACAAAATACAAAAGCTCTTGCGGATTCATTGTATAAACGTTTAGTGGCCGGAGATGATAAAGAAAATATGGCAACTATTTACAGCAATGATTTTATTTCAGCGCAAGCCGGTGGCAAAATGCCTGAATTCAGCGTAGGTCAGTATGATCCTGTATTTGAAAATACGGTAATTGCTTTACCGCTGAATACCTTTAGCAAACCTTTCGAAACTGCATACGGTTTTCATATTGTAAATAAACTTTCTGTTACTCCTGTAATTACTGATGTACAGGATACTGAAAATATGCTTGCATTAAGAACCCGCGTAAATCAAAGTGATCGCATTGAAACGCTCAAACTGGTTATACATGAAAAAGTAAAAAAGCAGGCCGGGTTTCAAATGCTCCCTACGGCGGAAAAAGAGTGGCTTTGGATAACCGATAGTATTTTAGAAAACCGTCAGCCGCCTTCAGCTATCCAAATTAACAGGGAAACACCTTTCATTAAAATAGGTGAACAAATTTTTAGCATTCAAAACTGGCTGGATTATGCACAGCTTCATCGATACAAACCAGGGAGCTCAGGCCAAAGGGCTTATGAAGAAATCCTGGAAGATTATAAGATCGTCCTATCCAATAATTATTACCGGGATCATTTAGAAGATTTTAACCCCGGGTTTGCCAACCAGTTGAATGATTTTAAAGAAGGCAATCTTTTTTTTGAGATTATGCAGCAGGAAATATGGAACCGCGCCCAGGATGATTCGCTTGGACTGAAAAATTATTATGACCAACACCGGGCAAAATATACCTGGGAAAAAAGTGCGGATGCCATATTGTTTTATTGCACAGATGATGCTACGGCTAAAGAATTAAGACAGGCGTTAATGAACGATCCTGGAAAATGGCAGGAAGTAGTTGCCCGGTATGGAGAAAAAGTGATCACTGATTCAGCACGTTATGAATGGGCGCAGATTCCTGGCGCAGATACTAAACCGTTAGAGAAAGGATTGATTACTTCGCCTATTATTAATGATAATGATCAATCTGCATCTTTTGCGTATATCATTTCAATATACCCTCAACCTGAGCCGCGGAATTTTAATGAATCGCGTGGATTTATTTTAAATGATTACCAGCAACACCTGGAAACGCAATGGCTGAATAGTTTACGAAAAAAATATCCCGTTAAAATCAGACAGAAAACATTAAGATCCTTGTATAAAAAATAATATTGTCTGATTGCTTTTTGCCATTGAAATCACAAAATCGCCTTCATGGTATTGCAGATCACATGGGGCTTTCCCAGAGTATAATAATGCAAGCCGGGTACGCCTTTTTGCTGCAGATTCCTGGATTGTTCTATCAGCCATTCCGTACCTACTTTTTCTACATCCTCATCATTTTTACATTTCAAAACTTCATTACTCAATTCAGTAGGAATATCCACATGAAAGGTTCTGGGAATGATGGTCATTTGTTTTTTACTGGTAATGGGTTTTAATCCCGGAATAATAGGAACCGTAATTCCGGCATTTCTGCAAAGTTTTACAAATTCAAAATAACAAGCATTATCGAAAAACATCTGTGTTGTAATATATTCAGCACCTGCATCTACCTTTTCTTTTAAATGCAAAATATCGGTAGCCATATTCGGGCACTCAAAATGTTTTTCCGGATAGCCTGCTACTCCTATGCAGAAATCCGTCTTTACAACATTCTTGAGGTCTTCTTCCAGGTAAATGCCATGATTCATATCCATTACCTGGTTCAATAAATCAATGGCATAACGATTACCCCCGGGTTCCGGTTCAAAGGTTGATTCATTCTTTGGCGCATCTCCCCGCAATACCAATACATTATCGATCCCCAAAAAATTAAGATCGATTAAAGCGTCTTCAGTTTCTTGCCTGGAAAATCCGCCACATATAAGGTGAGCCACCGTATCAACCTGGTAATAACTTTTTATGGCCGCGCAAATTCCAACAGTACCTGGCCTTTTACGAACATCCACTTTTTCAAAAGTTCCATCCGGCTTTTTTTTGAACATGGATTCGCTTCGATGATAAGTAACATTTATAAAAGCCGGCTTATATTCCATTAATGGATTCAGGTGATTGTAAATGGCATCAATACCTTTTCCTTTAAGAGGCGGTAAAATTTCAAAGGATACGAGTGATCCTTTTGATTCTTTAATATGTTCGGTAACTTTCATTTTTTGAAATAATCGTGCAAACTTAAGCCAGCTGAACTTCATAATCAAGCAATCCTCTAAGTTGATGATTATTATGCCTGTTAACGGTATTTCGTTAAACCTTTTGCTATTAGTGAAGCGGTAACTTATCAAGCCTTATTTTTGTTAAAAACCCATACGCTTGGAATTATCTATTCATACACAGGATCTCTGTAAATCATATCGCAATCGTAGTGTTGTTAACCACGTTTCCATAGAAGTAAAACAAGGTGAAATTGTTGGATTACTTGGTCCAAACGGTGCCGGCAAAACCACTACTTTCTATATGGTAGTGGGACTGATAAAACCGGATGAAGGAGAAGTATTTCTGGGTGATAAAAACATAACGGGATTGGCAATGTATAAAAGAGCTCAAATGGGTATTGGGTATTTGCCTCAGGAAGCTTCCGTTTTTCGTAAATTAAGTGTAGAAGATAATATTAAAGCTATCCTGGAAATGACTTCACTGAGCAAACAGGAGCAAAAAGAAAGACTTGAAATCCTTTTGGATGAATTTCGTTTACATCATGTGCGCAAAAGTAATGGCGATGTACTAAGCGGTGGCGAGCGTCGCAGAACAGAGATAGCCCGCGCTTTGGCTGTAGATCCAAAATTTATTTTACTGGATGAACCATTTGCAGGCATTGATCCCATTGCTGTAGAAGATATACAGGGCATTGTTGCCAAATTGAAATCAAAGAATATTGGAATTTTAATCACCGACCATAATGTTACGGAAACACTTTCCATATGTGATCGTGCGTATTTATTGATTGAAGGAAAAATTTTCAAGCATGGTACAGCTGAAGAATTGGCCGAAGATGAACAGGTTCGTAAATTATACCTTGGCCGGAATTTCCAGTTAAAAAGAAAAGATTACCTGCACGAGGAAGCCCGGATTAGTCAATCCTCGCAGGACGTATAAATTCTTGTTTTATACCTGTTTCTTTTGCCAAATAAATTAACTTTCCGGAAATGAATTTATTAAGTCCCGCCATATCCAGACTGGCCAGGTTACGACAATGGTCCATTGAGCAATGGGTTAATGATCCCATGGCCGCCCAGCATGCGGTTTGGCAGGATCTTATAGCTGCAGGTCAATATACTGAATACGGCCGGCTGCATAATTTTAAGGACATCAGGTTGCTGGATGATTTTAAAGAAAGAGTTCCTGTTAATGAATATGAAGACCTGAAGCCTTATATTCAACGGATGATGGATGGAGAAGATAATATTTTATGGAATACTCCTATACACTGGTTCGCAAAAAGCAGCGGCACCACCAGCGATAAAAGCAAATTCATTCCTGTAAGTGATGAGAGCCTGAAAAACGGGCATTTCAAAGCATCGAAGGACGTTATAACGATGTACTATATACGCCATCCTGAAAGCGAACTCTTAACCGGTAAATCATTGGTGCTGGGTGGTAGCCACCAGATAAATATGGTTAATGAAGAAATTCAGTTTGGTGATCTTAGTGCAGTTGTATTACAGAATTCACCTTTCTGGTCTAACTGGATGCGTACGCCCGACCTTTCCATTGCATTAATGGATGAATGGGAGGAAAAGATAGAAAAACTGGCTACTTCCACCATCAGCGAAAATGTAACCTCCATGGCCGGCGTACCGACGTGGACACTGGTATTATTAAAAAGAATTCTGGAGATAACTGGTAAGGAAACAATCAGTGAAGTGTGGCCTAACCTTGAATTGTACCTGCATGGTGGTGTCAGTTTTGTTCCTTATCGCGAACAATTTGAAAAAATTATCGGCAAACCAATCTTCTATCTGGAAAGCTATAATGCCTCTGAAGGATTCTTCGCCGCACAAGATGATATTAATATTGATGGCATGTTGCTCATGGCCGATCACGGAATATTTTATGAGTTTATGCCCCTTGACGAAGCAGGGAAAAAACATCCCAAAACTTTACAGTTGAATGAAGTAGAAGAAGGGAAAAATTATGCACTGATCATTTCAACTTTGGGTGGGCTTTGGCGTTATATTGTAGGCGATACCATTCGTTTTGTTTCATTATCACCTTACCTATTAAAAGTTTCAGGCAGAATCAAACATTATATTAATGCATTTGGAGAAGAAGTTATTGTAGATAATACGGATAAAGCCATTGCAATTGCCTGTGAAAAAACAGGAGCTACTGTTAATGATTATACTGCCGCACCTGTTTATTTTTCTGAGGCATCAAATGGTGCTCATGAATGGTTGATAGAATTCGAAAAAGAACCGACCAGTTTAGAGGTTTTCACCCAGGAACTTGATACGGCTCTTCAGCAAAACAATAGTGATTATGAAGCCAAAAGGTATAAGAATATTGCACTAAGCATGCCGGTATTACATAAAGTTGAAAAAGGCGTATTTAATAACTGGTTAAAAAGCAAAGACAAATTGGGTGGGCAACATAAAATACCCAGGCTTAGTAATGACCGGCAAATAATGGAAGAAATTCTTCGTTTTATAAATCCTTCTGCCCCTGTTTCGAAATTGCAATAATATATGGGTAAATGTTTGTTTGAAATTCAACCATGCATTTCATTATCTCTTCTTTTTAATCTGTTATTTTTACATCCCATTTTAAATAATTCAATCATATAATTATTTGGTACATGAAATTACTTGAAAATAAAGTTGCCATCGTAACCGGAGCAGCCAGGGGAATAGGGGAAGCCATTGCTTTAAAATTTGCGGAACATGGTGCTCATGTAGCCTTCACTTATGTCAGTGATAATAGTGCTGAAAAAGCAAATGCCTTAACCGGGAAATTAACGGCGATGGGTGTAAAAGCCAAGGCCTGGCAAAGCAATGCTGGCGTTTTTGCTCAATGTGAATCTTTTGTAACCGATGTTTTAAAAGAATTTGGTTCGGTAGATATTTGTGTAAATAATGCGGGGATATCAAAAGATAACTTACTGTTACGCATGACCGAAGAACAATGGAATGATGTAATGCAGGTAAATCTGAACAGTGTGTTTTATATGACCAAGCAAGTCATCAGGCCTATGATGAAAGCCAAAAGCGGGAGCATCATTAATATGAGTTCCATTATTGGTGAAATGGGTAATGCAGGGCAAAGCAGTTATGCAGCATCTAAAGCTGGCATCATTGGTTTCACTAAATCAGTAGCCAAAGAATTGGGCAGCCGCAACATTCGTTGCAATGCCATTGCACCGGGTTTTGTAGAAACTGATATGACCAGTTATTTAAAAGAAGGTGAAAATGCCGATAAATATAAAGCTGGAATTCCTTTGGGGCGATTTGCCAGTGGAGAGGATATTGCAAACGTAACGCTGTTCCTTGCATCGGAACTGAGTGCATATGTTACCGGGCAGGTGATTACCGCTGATGGCGGATTATATATGTAGTTTCAAAAAACAGCAAAGGCTAATTGCAAAAACGGTTTAAGAGTGTGCCCACCGTGGCAGTGTGTGTCCCGGAAACGTTGGATCATCAATCCAGTTCTCTTCATCAAAATCGGCTGCAAGAAACTATGATGTATTATCATGACGGCCTTTCAGTATCAAAAATTCCCTTGTGCCCCTGATTTATTCCCAATACTGTTGCGGTTCAACATAAGGGGAATTGATAATGAGTTTGTCTATTTTTTCATTCTTTGTAAGCAATAGATTGCGGCAGCATTTGTAAGAACAAGTCCGCATTTGAATAATCAATTTTTTCATAGAATAGGCCCATCCGGTTTAGGTTCCTGTAATATTCTTTTATCGCTAAGTAGTTGCATGTAACAGCCTGATAATTTTTAAGGAATCAATTCCTCTTGCGTCAAAACTGGTATGTACGGCTCTTTGCAAGATTTGGTTTATCTGTGGGTTTTGTATGCCTTGTTCCGCAATATGCGAAATGCTAAAAATAGCATCGGTCATCATGGCAAAAGTTCTGGGTTTTTAAGAGAGTATACGGCTTGTTCAAATTGGGCGACATACAACCTATTCCCTGAATCAAATTTATTCTTTGAATTTGGCTTTCTCTTTAAATTTCACAATAGCGTCTTTGGTAAAATCACTCAATGCAAGACTACCGCTAATTGCGGCTCTTTCCGCCAAAAATTCATCCCAATGCTCCATGCCCTGCCAAAACATTTTTTTCATTTGAGCCATAGCTTTTGGACTGGAATGAGATAAGGAATTGGAAAGCCTGAAAATAGATTCATCCATCCCTTCAATGGTGGGATGCAATTCCGCATACAGACCTTTTTTCCTGGCCCAGTCTGCATTACGCCACATAGATGCATCTATTGCCAATTGACTGAATGCAGATTTCCCAATCTTTCTTTCCACTGCGGGGCCAACTACAAAGGGACCAATGCCTAAAACCAGTTCGCTTAATTTTATTTCCGCCGTCTCAACAGCAATCGCGTAATCCACCGCAGCAGCAATGCCAACCCCACCACCAACACAACGACCGTGTATGCGGCCAATAATAAACTTTGGACATTTACGCATGGCATTGATAACATGGGCAAACCCACTAAAAAATTGCAGGCCTGCTTCCTTATCCTCAATCGCCATAAGTTCCTCGAATGAAGCACCGGCGCAAAAAGCCTTTTCTCCTGCAGACTTTAAAACAATAACTTTTGTACCATCATTGAGACCGGCAGAATGAATTTCTACTGTTAATTCTTCCAGGATCTTTGCCGGTAGAGAATTGCTTTGGGGATGAAAAAATTCAATGGTTGTAACACCCTGGTGCGTTTCGGTTTTTACATACCCGTCTTTGATCTGCATTAACATCATAAAATAATTTTAGGTCACGGGAAAAAATTTATCAAACATAACCTAGGTATTATTCTCTTTTCTTTTTACCATGGTCAATATGGTTGCTATACCTGCTTGTTCACCGGTATCATCAATTATTTCAACCATCCATTTTACAATTCCTTTTGGTATATCATTTTCTTCTTTTACATCCTGCGGAATTTTTTCCCTGCAGGTAAATTTAATATGAACTTCCGTTCCCGGGTAAACAGGTTTGGTGAATCGCAATTCATCTATTCCATAATTCAACAATACCGGCCCCAGGTCGCTGCCATCTACAAACAAACCAGCCGCCGCGCTTAAAATAAAATATCCATGAGCAACCTGCTCGTCAAACATGGTATTGGTAAAATCGGTTTCTTTTTTATGCGCATAAAAATGATCGCCGCTTAATTCAGCAAAGCGGTCAATATCCTCGCTGGTAATTAATCTTTTTGCGGTAATGATCTGTTCTCCCACAACCAGTTCTTCGTAAAATTTTTTAAATGGATGAATAACTGCGGGAATGCCTTTGGAATTTTGCTGATAGGTATTAGTGATGGCCGTTAGTGTAGTAGGTGAGCCCTGGATGGCTACACGCTGCATATAATGTTTTACACCCCTTACACCTCCCATTTCCTCTCCGCCACCCGCCCGGCCAGGGCCTCCATGCACCAGTTGCGGCAATGGACTTCCATGACCCGTGCTCTCTTTTGCGCAATCCCTGTTCAGTACCAGCATACGCCCATGATGCGTAGCCGCACCAATAATGAAATCAGTGGCCACTTTATCATCTGCAGTTACAATGGAGCAACATAAAGAGCCCTTTCCTTTTTTAGCTAATGCAATGGCATCCGTCATTGATTCGTAGGGCATAATGGTGCTTACCGGGCCAAAACACTCAATGGTATGCACAGATTCATCATCAAAAGGCTGTTGGTTCAATAATAATAAAGGCGATAAAAAAGCACCTTTGTCTTTGTTGGCATCAATGAGATCAACTTTTTCAAGATCACCAAAAACGATGGATGAAGTTTGCAGCAATTGCTCCACGTTAGACCGAACTTCTTTTCGTTGCTGATGACCTGCCAGTGATCCCATTTTTACTTTTTCGTTCAATGGATTACCGATCGGCGTTTTGGATAAGGCATCACCCAAAACAATATAGGCATCCTCCAATAAATTAGCGGGCACAAATATGCGCCGGATTGCTGTGCATTTTTGTCCGGCCTTAACGGTCATTTCTTTGCGTACTTCTTTTATAAAAATATCCCATTCCGGCATAGAGGGTATTACATCATTACCCAGCACCAGGCAGTTTAATGAATCAGCTTCCATATTAAATGGCACATTTTCCTGCATAATAACCGGGTGAGCCTTCAGCATATGACCCGTAGTTGCTGAACCGGTAAATGTTACCACATCCTGCGAGGTAACATGATCAAGTAAATCACCGGCACTTCCGCAAATAAGTTGAAGAGCACCTTCAGGTAATATTTTTGAATCAATGATTTCCTTCACAACTGATTCAGTAAGAAATGATGTTATGGTTGCCGGCTTTACAAGTGCAGGCATTCCTGCCAGCCAGTTAACCGCACATTTTTCCAGCATCCCCCACACAGGGAAATTATATGCATTAATATGAACGGCCACCCCTTCTTTAGGTACTAATAAGTGATGGGCCATAAAACTTCCTGCTTTACCCAATGGTATCGGTTCACCATCGGTACAATAAGGAAGGTCAGGAAATTTTCTGCGTAATGATGCATTACTGAAAAGATTACCGATACCGCCTTCAATATCTATCCAGCTATCCAATCGGGTAGCTCCCGTATGATAACTGACTTTGTAAAAATTTTCTTTTTTCTCCGACAAATGCATGGCAAGCGCTTTCAACATCCTCCCTCTTTCATGAAATGTCATTTTGCGCAAGCCTTCACCACCCACTCTGCGACCATAATCCAGTGCGGCACCCAAATCCAGCCCTTTAGTGGTGGCTGTTGCAACCGGATCTCCATTGACGGCATCAAAAAGCGTTTGTCCATCACCGTCACCAGTTATCCATTTGCCATGAACATAATTTTCCAGTTTATTTATTCCATTATTCATCCATGCAATTTTAATAACCAATAATAAAATGATTCTGCCTCAATATTCCAAATTCAAATATTTACCTGTTCGCTTATAATTGCAAGTTTACTAAAACTTGTCCGTTGCACATTAAAAAGCCGGTCCTTTTGGAACCGGCAACGAGATATGTTTTAAAAGAATTTATAAATTCTGCATAGTATCATCAATAGCCTCACAGATTTTATTAAAAATCTCATCAATGGTTCCTTCCCCCATTATGGTGCGGTATTTATCCTGGGCCTTATAGTGTTCTGCAACCGGGGCCGTTTCATTTGTATATACAATGAACCGTTCATGTATAACCGCGGCATTAATATCGTCTCTTCGCCCACTGGTTTGTCCGCGATTAAGCAGACGTTTTATCAATTCTTCTTCCGTTACTTTTAAAGCAGCAAGGAGATTTATGCTTGTTTTTTTCAAAGCCAGCAACTTATCAAGAGCTTCAGCCTGAGCCACGGTCCTGGGAAATCCATCAAATAAAAATCCTGTTGCACCCGGATGATTTTCCAGGCAAGAATCGATCATTCCAATGACCACCTCATCCGGAACTAATTGTCCTTTGTCCATAAAACGTTGTGCTTCCTGTCCAAGTGGCGTATTTCCAGTGATTTCTTCTCTTAAAAGATTGCCGGTAGATAAATGGATCAATCCATATTTTTCGACCAATTTTTCAGATTGAGTACCCTTACCGCTCCCCGGCGGGCCAAATAAAATCATATTAAACATAAGCGCTTACTAACCTTGTGAACCAACAAATATAACATTGAACCTTTAAAAAATCTTTAACAATTATAACAAACTGGTATTAAAATTTAAAAGCGCTTAAATTAAAATAAAAACCCATAAAACCTGTTAAACCGTAATTACATATGTAATGAGTATATGGCAGCTTAAACAATTTGTATCTTTATTTGCTTATTAAATGAGTAGAAATAAAGTGATTTTTGATGCGGATCATACACAGAAATAATTTCAAAGATTTCTATGTTACAGTTTAAAATGTTTGCTTAAGATTATCATTTCTCTGTAATGCACAAAACAAAAAAATAAGAGATGAAATGAGCCATGATAAGGCTTATCACTAATATATATGGTTATTTGGCAAATTACATTTGGCCAAAATAAAAATAAAAGAAACAAATGAAAACACTCATTATCATACTTTGCCTGCCGGTATTATTTATGCAGTGTACATTTTCTCAATCTTCAAATTCAAAAAAAGAACAAGCGATGGAAAAACAGAAACCTGAAAACCCGGTTTATTCCAGGAACGACAGCAGCAAACTTGCGTTAAGTGACGATGAATGGAGACAGATCCTATCTCCCGAAGTTTACCAGGTAGCCCGGCAAAAAGGAACAGAAAGACCCTACTCGAGCCATTTTGATGGTTATAAAGAAGTGGGTACTTATTTTTGTGCAGCTTGTGGAAATGCTTTGTTTAAGAGTGATACAAAATTTGACAGCGGATGCGGCTGGCCAAGTTTTATGAAGCCATCAGCAAAAGCAGTGTTATTTATACACCGGATAACAGTCATGGTATGAAGCGCACAGAAGTGCAATGTGGAAGGTGTAAAGCGCACCTGGGACATTTGTTTGATGATGGCCCTCCGCCAACAGGTTTACGATATTGCATTAATGGAGTGGTATTGGATTTTGATAAGGCGAAAGAGGCCGAGAAAAATTACACAAAGGATCAAAAAGAGTAATTGATAAATGTTCATCATTATGCTGTTTGCATTTTTGTAAAAAGAAGTTTCTTATGGTGATTTATAACAACTGAATTTTAATATACCCAATAAAAGAGGCTGTCTCAAAAGTAGGCAGTCTCTTTTTTATTTTCAGTAAAGCAGGCGGTTTTATTCACAAAACCATGTAGATAAGTTTTGTTCTATTTAAATGCAATAAATTGGATGATAATTTTGTCTA
>JACCYQ010000085.1 GCA_013696395.1 Chitinophagaceae bacterium | reverse complement strand
TCATTGGGTATTAAAATGAATATGCAGGAAGAGATCTTTACTACCCGTATTTCTTACCCGTTCAAATCTTTTAACGAAATAGCCACGCTCAATAAACTTACTACAAAGATTATGGGTGTTATGATGGAAAAACAAATGAGCGCAACAGAAAATCCAATGGTTCAAAATGCACCGCAACCATCATCTATGGATGATTATTTTGACGTGAATTTTTCCAAAGGATTAATTACCAAAACCCTGAATAAAGAAAAGTATGTGAATGCCAACAATGATGAATACCTGCAGGGATTATTACAAACCTCCTCTTTTGGTGTTCCCATGAAAAGCAGTATGGTGATCAACCTGCCGATTGCCGCTAAAAATGTAACAGGTAAAAATGTGCAATTATCAGCCGATAAAAAGAAAGTTACTATAGAAACAAATATTGAAGATTTTTTTGACAGTCCCGACAAAATGGAATTCAAAATAGAATACTAAACAGGTAATTTTTTTGTAAGAGCCGGCTTAAAGAATTTTTAAGCTGGCTTTTTTGTCTTCATCCATTTGCTTTACCAATTCTTCTGTTGAATTGAATTTTACTTCAGCACGCAGGTATTTCTTTACATAAACTTTGAGCATTTTACCATAAATATGATGGTTAAAATCAAAAAGATTTATTTCAACCACTCTTTTTGTGCCATTCATTGTTGGGCGAAAACCAATGCTCATCATCCCTTTATATTTTGTATTCTCAAACTTTGCATAAACGGCGTAAATACCATCGCCGGGGATAATTTTTTCGGCATCATTTAATTTAAGATTAGCTGTGGGATATCCAAGTTGCCTGCCAATTTTCTCGCCATCGATCACTTCGCCACTAAAAAAAAATATATAACCCAGCAAGCGATTGGCATCATCCAAATTACCCTGCATTAATGCTTCCCTTATTCTGGTAGAACTGATCTTGATCTCGTTCAGTTCGTGTGCGGAAATTTCTTTTAACTGGTACTGATAAACATCAGCCATTTTTTCCAGCAACTTATAATCACCCAAACGGTTTTTACCAAACCGGTGATCATAACCAATGATGATGGTATGTGGTCGAAACTGGCGGATCAAAAAATCCCGGATATATTCTTCAGCGGTTTGATCGGCAAATGCAGGAGTGAATTCAATAATAACAAGATGATCGATACCAAATTCTTCCAGCAATTCAACTTTTTCATCCAGCGTGTTGATCAACCTGATGGGCTGGGAAGCAGTTTGAATAATTTTTCGTGGATGCGGATCAAAAGTTATCAATACAGATTCTCCATTGGCATTAACAGATTCCTGTTTCAACCTGGCAAGCACTTGGCGGTGCCCCATATGCACGCCATCAAAAGTGCCGATGGTGATAACGGCATTTTTAAATACAGGAAGTATCGGTAATTTGTAATGAACCTTCATAAAAAACAGGTGCGAATATAGGCATTCAGTAATTAGCTCCCGGCCTCTATTGATAAGTGCGTCTTTAGTTTTAGATTTGCCGCTTCAAAATTAATCATTCCGGCAAGCTAAAATCAATCATCATTCCATGAGTCTTTACAGTAAAAGGGGCGTATCCGCGCAAAAGGAGGAAGTGCATGCCGCCACCAAAAACCTGGATAAGGGTCTTTATCCCAAAGCTTTTTGTAAAATTTACAGCGATGTACTTTGTTATGATGACAATTGGGTGAATCTGATGCATGCTGATGGCGCAGGAACAAAAAGTATCCTGGCGTATTTATATTGGAAAGAAACTGGAGATATATCTGTCTGGAAGGGCATTGCCCAGGATGCCATTGTTATGAACCTGGATGACCTGCTTTGTGTGGGTATTTACGATAACCTGATTTTTTCTTCAACTATCGACAGAAATAAAAATATAATTCCGGCGGAAGTACTGGATGTTTTGATCAATGCACACCAGGCATTTTTTGATGACATGAAAAAACATGGCGTTCATATTACTTATATGGGTGGCGAAACCGCTGATGTAGGTGATGTAGTGAGAACGATAGCGGTGAATGGTACCATGACGGCACGCTGGCCCAAAAATAAACTGGTAACCAATGAGAACATCAAACCAGGAAATGTGATCGTAGGATTGGCGGGGTTTGGAAAAGCGGATTATGAAATGGAATATAACAGTGGTATTGGCAGCAATGGTTTAACCAGTGCAAGGCATGATGTGCTGAACAAATATTATGCGGAGCATTTTAAAGAATCATATGATCCTTCTTTGGATGAAGAGGTGGTTTATATTGGTGAGCATCGTTTGACGGATGAAGTAGAGGTAACCTATAACAATAGCCGTAAAAAGATTACTGTTGGAAAATTGATTCTATCGCCCACCCGCAGTTTTGCCCCGGTAATAAAAAAAATCCTGGAAGAAAAATTTGAGGCTGTAAATGGTTTGATCCATTGCAGTGGGGGCGGACAAACCAAATGTTTGAAATATGTTCCGGACAATGTACGGATCGTAAAAGATAATTTGTTTGAAGCGCCAGAAATTTTTCAACTGATTCAAAAGGCAAGCCATGCGGATGACCGGGAAATGTACCAGGTATTTAATATGGGTACACGAATGGAAATTTATACCAATGAAAAAGATGCTGATCATATGATCAGCATCTCAAAAAGTTTTGGTGTTGATGCACAGGTGATTGGCAGGGTTGACGAATGCGAAAAACAGGAACTGGTGATTTTAAAAAATGGGACTACGCTTATATTTTGAGTTTAAAAATTTAAGGGTTTAAGGGTTTAAAGTTTCTTTCCTTAAGCATGGTTAAACTTTTAATCAACAAATACTTAAGGGTTATCAATTGGCTCTTACTCTGTTATACAATATTTTATAGGAAAAGAAATTTTCATGCAGCGCTCTGAAAACTATTTTTGTCTGAAGGCCATGCGAATGTTATTATTAATCTTACCATTTACATTTCTATTGTCCTCGTGTTGGGATTTTACATATAACAGGTCATCGCCCCCATTAGAACCGCCAAAAATGGTTTGGGGTTATAAACCTGTCTTTACGGTTGATTCTTCAATATTAAAAATTTCAGCAACCAGCCCGCAAGCCGTTCAAAATCCCGGAAAAATATATGTAAAAGGAAACCTGATTTTTCAAAATGATCTCGGTAGCGGCATACATGTTATTGATAATACCGTTCCGTCTGCTGCCGCTAATATCGGATTCATTAAAATCCTGGGTAATTCAGAAATTTCCATTAAAGGAAATACGCTATATGCAAATTCATTTACCGACCTGGTTGTAGTTGATATAGCTGACTGGCAAAACGTAAAAGAATTGAAAAGAATAAAAGGAGCTTTTAATCAGGGTGCGCAGGCAGGTGGTTACCCTGTATATAATTATATTCCCGTGCCTGAACGGGGCGTATATTATGAATGTGCCGGTTATAATCTTACTCATGTACTCACAGGTTGGGTGAAAGATTCCGTGTTAAACAATAATTGTTTTTATCCTTAATAAAAAATATGCATTCAATTAAAAAAATAAGCATTGCCGGCGTGTTTTTATTATGGTTTGCCATAGGTTGCACCAAGGATGGGAACAACGCTGCGGATTCATCCGGCGCCGGAACAGGCGGTTCATTAGCCCGGTTTACCATTGCCGCCAACCATCTTTACCTGGCGGATTATAATGAAGTACATGTGTATGATCTTGCAAATGCGGCTGATCCCACAAAAAAAACAACGGTGAATGTTGGATTTGGGGTGGAAACCATTTACCCATACAAGGACAAATTATTTATAGGTTCCCGCGATGGAATGTATATTTTTTCAATTGCCAATCCTTCTTTTCCTGTAAAGTTGGGTGAGGCCCGGCATGTTCGCAGCTGTGATCCTGTTGTAGCCAATGATACGATTGCTTATGTTACTTTGCAGGGCGGTTCAGCCTGTGGGCCTGCCCAGGACGGATTGTATGTTTATAATATAAAAGATATTACAAAGCCTGTTCAAACTAGTTTGTTCCCCATTTCTACTCCTTTTGGATTGGGGTTAAAAGATTCTGTAGTTTTCGTTTGCCGCGGTAGTTCTGGGCTTTCGCTGGTTAATGTTAAAGATCCCTATTCTCCTAAATTAATGTACACGATTGCAGATGGCAATTTCAAGGATGTAATTCCTTATGATGATTTATTGATCTGTTATGTATCCACCGGATTGTTGGTCTATGATATCAGCAATCTTGACCAGGTTAAAAAAGTAGGTGAAGTGAACTATTGATTTGTCAGCCTCTATTTTGGTGCACAATAAACATTGCTACTGCTGAATTTTATCTGCAGTTTCTTTTTGTTTCTTTGAGGTGATTTCGATCACACCATTTTTCCCTTTTGCTCCATATTTTTGAATGGCTGATTCTCCTTTTAGTACATTGATGGATTCAATATCATCGGGTGACATTTTTTTGTTGAGATCATTGGGTAATAAACCAAGTTGTACCTTACCATCAATTACAAACAGTGCAGTAACACTTTCAGAAAAAAATATCGAATCTGCCACCAATGTTATTGAATCTGAAGTAATTGTCGGTTTTGTAACGATCTTGGGTAAAGAAGTAGTAATCTCAATCACACCGTTTATTCCTTCTGCACCATAGGCAGAAACAGCTGTCTGGCCTTTTAATACATTTATACTTGCAATAGAAACCTGGTTCATTTTAGCTTCTTTTTCATAGTAGGTCAACGATGGATATTTTTTCCCATCCACCACCAGGAGTGCTTTTTCAACTTCGTCTTTAGAAGATAATGCAGGTTTACCTGGTGAAGCTTTTGTGGTTATTTCTATTGATTTATTTTTAGTAGTTATTTCTATCACACCATTAATTCCTTTATCACCATATTTATCAATGGCCGTTTCATCTTTTAAGACGTTGATTACTTCAATTTTATCCGGATCAATATCTTTCAGGACAGCATATTTTTTTATCTTACCATCAATGACTATAAGTGGTTCTGCTTTCGCAGGTATCGTATCATTTAAATGCTGGGTAGAAATGGTTGACAGTAAACGATTTTTTTCTTTAGCATATTGGTGAATGCCTGCTAATATGCTTTTTGCAATTTTATGTTGGTTTTCTTTTTGGGTGATGAAGGAAAGATCTCCTGGGTTTGTGAGATAACCACATTCAATCAGAACAGAGGGGCAATTGTTTTTATCCAACACCCAAATCCCTGTTTGTTTGACCAGAATCTCCTTGTTAGTTGAATAAATATTCTCGAAATGATTGATCATGATAGTAGCCAGTACACGATTTTGTGCATCAAACCTGGTATTCTTCCTGGAAATAATGACTTCTATACCATTCTTATTTTCTGTAGTCTTTTCGTTTGAGGGATCAGCGCTGCCAACATGCAATGAAATAAAGAGATCTGCTTTTCTATTCATTGATACATCGGTGCGACTATTTAAAGCCAGGTTCACATCTGATTCTCTGGTCAGGATAATTTCAATATTTGGATCTTCATTCATTTCAACAACAGCCTTTGCCAATGCCAGGTTAATATCTTTTTCTAGAATAATAGCATTTGCATTTGCACCATGATCATTACCACCATGTCCTGCATCTATAACTACCGTTATTTTTTCACCAGGTAAAAGTTCTGGAAAAACTTCCTGGCTTTTATAAGTAAATGCAAATAGGCTTACTACTAATGCGCAAATCGGTAATACCATAATTTTTCGCAGGTATTGGTAACCGGGTTTTGAAGAAGTGGTGATCATAGCTATGCGTCTTTTTATTTGTGTATGAAAAAATGGGTTTACAATTTTGTATTCTGTATCAAATGCCTGCATCAATAACAATTCTGCATATGCTCCCCTTGAAAAATGCTGAACGGCAAATTCATCGGCCAAAAATTCATGAATTGTCTTGAGTTCTTTTTTCACCAGGTAATAAAATGGGTTGAACCAGCATAGTACATTGAGCCACTCCATGAACATGATATCCACACTGTGTTTTTGCTGAATGTGAAACCATTCATGCCGGAATATCTGCTGTCCTTTTTCACTTTTTACTTCTATTTTTTTATTCCAGAATAGCCAGTTAAAAAATGAAAACGGCGTTCCTGGTTCAGTGGTTTTTATGAATTGAATGTTTTCAATGCGTGCCGAAGGATACTGGTATCTTAACCTGATAATTCTTTTCAGTGCAATGATCAGCCTGGTTAAAATAAACAGGGTGATCAGTGCGTATAGTATGATGCTTATATTTTGCCAGGTTAATAATTGCTCCCAGCTATTAGCGCTTTGGGTTATTATCATTTCTTCCTGTCCATTTATTAATTGCATAGAACGATACAGGATGGAAGCATCAGCTTCTTCGCTTGTAAAATATAACGGGATCTTTAAAAAAGGTATGATCAGGCTTACCAGCGTTGCACCCAACAAATAAAAGCGATTGTAGCGGTGAAATTTATTGTTTTTCAGGAACACATGATAGTAACCATATAATAAGCCAGATGCTATCACAACCTGCATTAAGATTAAAATGACTGCTTTCATTTCTTTGGGTTTTGCTGTTTCTTGATTTGTTCCAGTAAAGTTTCCAGTTCTTCAATGCTGATATTGTTTTCTTTTACCATAAATGAAACAACATTGCTGAAGGAGCCGCCAAAATATCCTTTCATCATTTGTTTCATGGTCTTTTTAGAATATTCCGTTTTTTTCACCAACGGGTAATATTCATGGTTACGCCCCACAACATGAATGCCTACAAAATTTTTTTCCGCCAAAATCTTCAAAATGGTTGCTACCGTATTCTGGTGTGGCTTTGGCGCAGGCAATGCATCCAAAATATCGCGGATAAAACCTTTTTCAATTTTCCACAATGCCTGCATTAATTGTTCTTCTGCCTTTGTAAGTGTTTTCATTATTTTGACTTGAGAAGTTGAAAGTATAACTAATTAATTAGTTTAACAACTATATTTTTAGTTTTAATAAATTTTTTATAGAATTCTTGTTGATTTCCTTTTTGCGCCAATTTAACGGGGGTTTGACTTCAATTCCGTTATTTTGCATCAAACTTTTAAAATAAACATGGCTGAAGCAATTATAGAGTTGAGAAATGTCAGCATTTTCCAGGGTGAAAATCTGATTTTACAGGATGTAAACTTTGTGGTTAATAAAGGGGAATTTGTATACCTGGTAGGTAAAACAGGAACAGGGAAATCCAGTTTATTAAAAACACTTTATGGCGAATTGCCTTTGAAGGAAGGTGATGGCACTATTGCAGGATATAATTTAAGGGAATTAACCTGGCGTAAAATTCCTTACCTGCGGCGAACATTAGGCGTGGTGTTCCAGGACTTTCAATTGCTTACTGACAGAAATATCAATGAAAATTTAAAGTTTGTGATGAAGGCCACAGGTTGGACACATGCCAAATTAATGGATGAAAAAATAATAGATGTATTAGATAAAGTAGGCTTAAAATCAAAAGGATTTAAAATGCCGCATGAATTAAGTGGTGGCGAGCAGCAAAGAGTAGATATTGCACGTGCTTTATTAAATTCGCCTAAGTTGATCCTGGCTGATGAACCTACAGGAAACCTTGATCCGGAAACCTCAGACGAGATCATGCAGTTGCTTTTCCAGATATCCAAAGAATTTAATACGGCTATTGTTATGGCTACACACGATTATATGGTGATCAATAAATTCCCCGCACGGGTAGTGCGAACTGAACGGGGCCAGGTGATTGACAATGCTACCATAACAATGCTATAAGTGTTTCCGCATTATTATTATTATCATAATAGTGATGCATCATTTTTCTTCGCAATAAAATTTCTTCTTCTGCAAATGGCTGTCGGTATAATTGCATAATGATTGATGCCATTGCATCTGCATTTGCGGCAATATGACAAGCGGGTTCAATTCCTGAACCAGCTACGGCCGCTTCATTCACAATACAATGCCGGCCTGAGAA
Organism: Chitinophagaceae bacterium; assembly: GCA_013696395.1. Lineage (GTDB taxonomy): Bacteria > Bacteroidota > Bacteroidia > Chitinophagales > Chitinophagaceae > JACCYQ01. The sequence continues at coordinate 8,525 of JACCYQ010000085.1, read as the reverse complement.
TACGGCCTGTAATACTTTCAGTTTTACTCCGGTTGAGTTGAAAGATGGTATAACATTAATCTGCGCTTTTTGAACCAGTTCTTCCATTTCTGCATTAGAAGGATCTGCAATCAGGCATATATTCTCATACATCTTTACCATCTTCTGCAATTTTTGGGTGGGCTTTTTCCCGGCCACAACCAGAGGAATTTTTATTTTAGAAAAAATCTTTTGTAATAACCAGGTTACCGCTTTTTCATTTTCAGGAATTGAAAGATTGCCATGATAAAGGCAGAAATTTCCAATGCCTTCCTGTGATTCAACTTTTGTGTAAGGAATAAAGGCGGGGAGGTGAATAGTATTTTTAATATGGTAATGATTATTAAAAACCGCGATATCCTTTTCACTGATTGCAGCATAAAAACAATCTTTAGGTAAAGATTGCTGGTATGTTTGTAATAACCGGCTTTCATTACGATAATATAATTTTTTCAGGAATCGGAGTTCTGCATCGGCTAATTGCCTGTAATAAGCACTTTCATCATTATGCAAACGGATCAATATTTTTCTGTTCCCGTTTTGTATATACCCGGCAATGCCGGAACAATGGATACCTTCCAGTAACACAGGATGATTGTCCTTGTTCAGATTTTCAATCAATGAATTATTTATTCTGGATGAAACGATATAGGGTAGATCAAATGAAAAGCTTTTATGTCCGGTTTTGCGTTCGTAATAATGTATGGATTCGCAATAACCGTTTAGCTCATTAGGATTACCACGATGGTTATATGAAAAATAGTGGAGATGGATTTTTATACCTCTTTCATAAAGAGTTTTTATTTTATAAAACATATCTATAGCCCCGCCATAATCCGGAGGAAAAGGGACATCGAGACAAACAATATGCAGGTGTTTATTTTTCAAAAGTTGATGCATAAATATCCAAAAGCTTTTTTTCTTCCTGTTGCCAGTTTAAAAAAGCTCTAGCTTTTAAACAGTTTTCTTGTAATTGCTTATATAAAACATCATTAGTGATCAGATTGTTTATTGCTCTTGCAATTGTTTCTGGTTTAAGGTCATTTATGAGCAGAGCCACCTGGTATGTATCATTGATTCTTTTATATTCCGGATAGTTCATACAAACCTGTGGCAGACCGGCATGTATATAATCAAAAAATTTATTGGCAAGCGAATAATACTGATTCAAACCTTTGGCTTCAACCAGGTTAACGCCAACCATTGCCTTTGCAGCATAAACAGGCAACTCCAGTGGGGGAATCATGCCTTTCAGCAATACCCGATTTTGCAGGTTACGGTTTTTGATCCCGTCTTTGAATTGACGCATATAATTGCCATCTCCGCAAACGACCAATACGGCATCTGTTAATTTTAAAGCATCTAATAACTGGTCAAGAGCCCGGCCTTCATTTACTGCCCCCTGGTAAAGGATGGTTCTCTCCTTTTGTTCAACAGGCAAATCCTGTAAAAGTGGAAAGTTGCGGATGACCTGGTATTTTACACCATATAATTTGTGAAATTCTTCGGCAATACAAAAACCTACCGTATATCCATACGCAAATTGCGGAACACTGTATTTTTCGATCCTCTTCCAAATTCTGTGAATGACAGGTCGGGAAATTATTTCTTTCATCTCGCAAAACAATTCGTGTGCATCATACAATCTTTTTTTATTCCTGATCTTAGATACAAATAAAACAGGCAGGATGGTGTCAAGATCTATAGCACAAACCGCATCCGTTTTTTTGAACAGCAGGTAAAAAAAAAGTCGCACGTTAAATTCTACGTAAAAAAGAACGCCTTTATTAAATAAACAGAATAATCTTTTTTGTTTAAATTTCTTAAGAGTAAGAGGGATGGAGGATCGTCTTTTACGGCCAACCAGTAAAACATCATAATTATTTTCTGCCAGCGTAGTGCAGATACGGTGCATGCGCTGATCATAGCTAAGATCGTTTGTAACTGAAAATACAACCTGTTTCAAAACCTTATTGAAGATTTATTTTTTGATAGATCATTTCTATTGCTTCAACTGTTTTAACACCATCCAAAACAGTGGGGAAGGGATGCTGATCGTCCATTAATACTTTAGCCAGGTTTTCATAAACGTGCTGGTGATTACTCATCAAAGGCCTGGATTCTTTATGCAGCAATGGGATTTCTGGAATATGAAAATCACTATCATTCCTGGTACACAAATAATCTACCTTGTTCATGTATTCACCGCCAATTTTAACCGTACCATGCTCTGCTACGATGGTCAGTGCTATTTCCATATTTTTTAAAAAAGTGTTTACAGACCAGTTCAAAGTGCCAATCATGCCATTTTTCATTTTGATGGCAACAGCTCCGTCATCTTCAAATTCCATGACTGTTGAATGCGCATTGTTTTTTCGGAAACCATTTACTTCTTCAATATCTCCCATTAACCAAAGTAATACATCAATGTAATGGCTGAACTGGGTATATAAAGTGCCCCCATCAGGAAACATACTGCCATGCCAGTTATTCTCGTAATATGAAACAGGCCTGTTCCATAAACAACTTAAATGAAAATTATAGATCTTACCAGCATGACCATTTGAAATCCAATTTTTAGCTTGCTGCAAAGCCGGGATATATCTCCCTGATTTTACCACAAACAATTTGCGGCGACTATACTTCATGGTTTCCATGATCTGCCTCGCTGCAGCTCCGGTAATGCATAAAGGTTTTTCACATAAAACATGTTTTCCTGCTTGTAAAGATTTAATGCAATGTTCTGCATGCAAACCGTTTGGGGTGCAAACGCTTATTACATTTGCTTCTTTTTCATGCAGTAAAAGATCATCAATTGAGTAATAAGCGTTCACTTTATACCGATGCGCTATTTCATCAGCCCTCGTTTTATCCAGGTCGCAAACAGCCAATAGCTTCCCTGTTTTTACGATCTGCTCGGCATGACGTTCTCCAATTCTTCCACAGCCAATCAATACAAATAATAAATTATTTTCCATCCTCCATTTTTATAAGGGCCAAATATACAGGTATGTAGCGCAAAATTATTTATCCTTAAATCCAGGGAAATGATTCGTGTTAATAAATACTATAGTAAAATGCAACACTTATGAAATAAAAAACCCCGGTTTAATCACCGGGGTTAAAGTACAATCATATCTTTTTAAAAATTCATTCCTTCATTGGCACCTTGCATACTTTCTCTTTCTCCTCTCATATTTTTGCGTTTGAATAAAGCAGCATCAAACTTACCAAAGCGCCAGCTGAAATTTAGTCTGACAATTTGCTGATCACGTATCCTGCTTACATTCTGCAAAAAATAGGCTGATTCAGAAAATGAATCAAATTCTCTGGTTTTCAGAATATCATTCACATTTAATGAAACGGAGGCATTCTTCTTAGGGAGGAAATCAAATTTAACGGCCATGTCCAAGCCATAATTTGGTCTGATAAATCCTTGCGCAGCTGACTGGCTTCCGCCCCACATCATTCCACGACCGCCACCACCCTGCGGAGAGATTGTTTTGGATTGGTAGTCACCCGATAATTGTACCGTAAAATTTTTAGGTAATTTGAAGTTGTTACTGATCTTGGCAAAATAGCTTACAAACTGGTCCTGTTCTTCGATGGGTAAATTGTCAATCTTAATATCGGCCGTATAAAAATTTACATTGCTGGTAATATCCCACCAACGGGTGATCTTATTTTTAGCAGTTAATTCTAACCCGGTAACATAACTGCGGTTCGCATTAATATAAGTATTAACCAGCGCATCTTTGCCGGTTGCAGGATTCAGTTCCTTATCCTGGTAGCGGGTAATCAAATCTGTTGTGTTTTTGTAATAAAGGGATGCCAGGAAATTGTCTTTATTCTTAAATAATTTTGAATAGGAAAGTTCAAATGAATTAGTGAACTCTGGTTGCAACCCGGGATTACCCCGACTCAGGTTCAAGGAATCCGAGTAATCAGTAAAGGGCGATAATTGCCAGAAATTTGGACGATTGATCCGGCGCGAATAATTCAATTGCAATTCCTGGTCATTTTTAAGTTGCTGACTTAAGAATACACTGGGAAAAAGGCTGACAGGGAATTTAATATCGAATGATTCATTTTTGTCTGGTAACAACCCTTCATAGTTTGAACTTTCAACCCGCATGCCTAATTGGTAACCAAAGCTATTTATACGATTTGTATAGGTGGCATACCCTGCATACACCTGGTCTGTACTTTCATATTTAATGGATAACGGGGCATTTAAAATTAATTGTCCGTTAACAGGATTTACAAAATAAAAATTATTGTTACTGTTGGATTTGCGAATAGATGAACGCAATCCCGCTTCAAATTTTGATTTATCATTGATAGGGTTGATGAAGTCAGTTTGTATTACCAGGTTGATGTTGTTCCCGCTGGCCATTTGTTGTTGCTGGAAGGAGCGATCCAACTGGTTCAGATCATTATAATAATCATTACGAATAATATTGGTGTTATTGTTTTTACTTTTATTATATGTAGCATCAGCTGTTATTTCTCTTCCCGCTTTTGGAAAAATGTGTTTGAAACTTCCGCTCATTCCAACATTGCGAAAACGTCCATCTGTATTGGATAAGCGCTCTGAATAGGTAGAAGTTTTAGGATTGTATAAGGAATCAATAAACAAATGACTTTCAGTATTTGGTCTGAAACGTCCTTCCACAAAAGTTCCACTCACTGTAAGCGTATTGCGGTTATCCAGAAAATAATCCATGCCTGCACGTCCAAACATAAACCGGCCTTTCATAATGCTTTCATCTTCCTGGTTTAAATAAGTATCCGGGGAACCGTAGGTAGTTCTTTTAGTGGTACCATTACTGATAGATTTCCGCTGGTTGTAATTAGCGCTTGCAAAAAAATTGACTTTATCCTGGCGTATATTTACATCTGCACCACCGCCAACCCGCAAACGCGAATCCACATTGGCTCTTAAACCACCATTATAACCAACTTTTTTATTTTTCTTTAAAACGATATTTAAAATACCGGCTGTGCCGCCTGAAGCATCAAATTTGGCGGAGGGATTGGTAATGACTTCTACACTTTCAATAGCGTCAGCAGGGATCTGCTCAAGGGTTAAAGTAGTTGGTCTTCCATCTACAAAAATCTGGGGAGTGTTGTTCCTTAATGAAACATTTCCGTCAATATCCACATTCAGGGATGGCACATTTCTCATTACATCAACGCCAGTTCCACCTGCGGTCACAATATTCTGGTCAACATTAAAAATTTTGCGATCGATTCCTAACTGCAGCAAGGCTTTGCTGGATGTTATCACCACATTCCCTAATACTTTTTCATCTACCTGAAGGATAATATTTCCCAGGTCTTTATCCAGTTTATTCATTAATGACGCCATATCAGGACGGCCCCCGGATTGAAGGTCCTTCATATCAATAAACGAAACTGGTTGTTCATTCGGTTGAAATCCTATTGCAGATATCCGTAATTTATATTGACCCATCACCGGAACATTTTCTAATGAAAAATCTCCGTTTGATTGGGTTAACATGCCAGATACGATTACTTCTTTTCTTTCTTTTGTAACTGAGTCAATGCTATTGCGGTATAATTGAACGGATGTTGCGTCAATAGGTTTTTTAGAAATGGAATCAACGACCTTGCCATAGAACCTGCCTGATACGCCAGCTGCACGATTAGCCATTCCATTAGATTGTTGACCCATAGCGGATATCCCAACCAAAATGGTGAGCAATCCTAAAGTAAATTTTTTCATTTTCTCATAATAGTTTTTGAAATGCGCTGCAAGTTGCTTAACAATAAGTGATTAATTAGTTAATATTGGACAAATGGTATCATCTTTAAAATAAAAGGAAAAATGGCACTGAATTTCTTTTTCTACTTATAGTACTTGCCAGGTTATCCTGTAAATTCTTGATGTAACAGTCAATAAGACGTCTTAAGTATAAAATACCTTTGCAGACTCTTAAAAGAATTCCCAGATATTTTTAACTGGTTGGGTAAAGGAGTTATAAATGAGCGTAATATTTATGGTAGAAGACAATGGGAATAGTACTGTTGCGAAAATTATATGAGAATATCGTAATCTAAAAAGAAAACCCGATCATGGATCGGGAAAATTTGGGTGGCTAATGGGGCTCGAACCCACGACCTCTAGAACCACAATCTAGCGCTCTAACCAACTGAGCTATAACCACCATTTTTATTCAGAGCGCAAAAATAAGTAAAATGAATTCAGTTCAAAAAATTAAAAACCCCTTCAAGTATTATTGTTGCATTTAACAATCTGAATTTAATTTTACCACTAATTAGCAAATCAAACCTTTGTTATAAAACCTTTGTTAAATGCCAGAATTAGTACGAAATCCTCCGTTTTTGCGTTATTTTTGAAATATGCGTAATGCATTTAAATATCTTACTAATATGAAGAGACTACCCATTGTTTTATTGATTCTGGTTGCAGGTATTTTTTTGACCTTTCAAACGCTTGGCAGTGATGGAAATCCACCATCCCGTTATGAGCGCATAATGAAGAATGTTTCTGAAATGCTTACTCAGGGTCATTACAGTCCAAAGGATATTAATGATGAATTCTCCAAAAAGGTTTTTATTAAATATATCGAGCAACTGGATTCAGATAAAAATATTTTACTGAAATCAGATATTGAATTATTACGCAAGCATGAAACCCTTGTGGATGATGAACTAAAGGGTGCACCAGTTCAGTTTTTCCTGGATGCTTCATCCGTTTTTAATAGCCGAATGGAAGAAGCTTCAACCATTTACCATGATATATTAGCCCGGCCTTTCGATTTTACTATCCAGGAAGAAGTAGATCTTGATTCTGACCGCAATGATTTTGCATCAAACAATGAAGAGCGTAAAGAAATGTGGAGAAAGCGGTTAAAGTATCTCACACTGGAGCGCTATGTAGACCTGCTGGATACCCGTGAAAAGAATAAGGATAAAAAAGATTTTGAAATGAAATCTGATGCCTCTCTTGAAAAAGAAGCCAGGGCAAAAGTTGAAACTATAATGGAAAGAACTTTCGACAGGTATCGTTTTAAGTTTAATGAGGAGGAAAAGTTTAATCTGTATGTAAATACCATTACAACAACTATGGATCCTCATACCACATTTTTCCCACCTGTTGATAAAAGATATTTTGATGAAGAAATGAGTGGCCGCTTTTTCGGTATCGGTGCTTCTTTGCAATATGAAGATGGTAATATCAAAATTGCCAGTCTGATAACCGGAAGTCCTGCATGGAAATCAGGTGAAATACAGGTTGGTGATGTAATCACTAAAGTAGCCCAGGGCAGCCAGGAACCTGTCGATTTAACAGGATATATGACGCAGGATGCTGTAAAGATCATTCGTGGAAAAAAGGGGACGGAAGTAAAACTTACACTTAAGAAGACGAATGGTACAGAGAAAGTGGTTACTATCATCCGCGATGAAATTGTTCAGGATGAAACCTTTGCCCGTAGTGCTATTGTAAAATCGGGCGCCACTAAAATAGGTTATATATATCTTCCTGAATTTTATGCGGATTTTGAAAATCCCAAAGGTGCCAGGAGTTATGTGGATGTGGCTAAAGAGATTATAAAATTAAAAGAAGAAAATGTAAATGGAATTGTAATGGACCTACGTGGAAATGGAGGTGGTTCATTAATAGATGTTGTACAAATGGCTGGCTTGTTCATTGAAGAAGGACCTATTGTCCAGGTAAAAGACAGGGACGGTAATCCAAGTATATTAAGAGATAAAGATAATAAGACAGTTTTGTATGATGGTCCATTGGCAGTTATGGTAAACGAACTAAGTGCCTCTGCTTCTGAAATATTTGCGGCAGCTATCCAGGATTATAATCGTGGGGTAATCATAGGTAGTACTTCAACTTTTGGAAAAGGAACGGTGCAGCGTAATATTGGATTAGATCCAGGTTCAAATTTTTTATCATCCAATTCAGAACTGGGCACTATAAAATTAACCCTGCAAAAATTTTATCGGATCAATGGCGGTTCTACACAATTAAAAGGTGTTTATCCTGACATCATATTACCTGATAATTTGGAATATTTAAAATTCAGGGAAAAAGATGATCCCGATGCTCTGCCATGGGATGAAATTCCCCAGGCTAGTTATACTAAATGGAATTCAGGATACAATCTTAATTCAGTTAAACAATTAAGTGAGGAAAGAGTGAGTAAAAACCTGGCGTTCAACACCATTAAAGAAACTTCTGAATGGTTATCAGAACAAAACAACAAGAAATATTCATTGCATATTGATCAGTTCCGTAAAGACATAAAGGCCATCAGGGATGCTGTTTCCCGTTCTTCCGAAAGTTCTAAGCTTCCTTATGAATTGAATGTTTCAGCACTTCCGCAGGAAACTGCAAAATTTGCAAATGATACCAATAAGCAGGAACGATTTCAACAATGGTTAACGAGCCTCAGAAAGGATATTTATCTTGATCAGTCAATCAAAACACTGACTGATATGATCAA
>JACCYQ010000055.1 GCA_013696395.1 Chitinophagaceae bacterium | reverse complement strand
CGTAACATGCCATGAATGATTGATCCATGGAAGTTTGGCCACTTTAATCTTACCCACGATCTGCGTCCACAGGTGCAGCGTATCATAAGTGTCTTTTGCATCTGCGTATATAAGCGTTGGTAAATTTTTATACACCTTGCATGACGGGTTTTGTGTATTGAATTAAAAAAATTATCTACATTTTTTGTTATAAGCTTTATACGCATTCATTGATATTTTTTCTATGATTCTATAAACATTCTCGCATTAAAAATTTATATTCCATTATAGAATCATCCAATCCGCTACCAGGAATCTATACCCGGCACTTTTAATTATTTAAAATCATTTAAGATGCCGCTACCAAACACTTCCATTCAAACAAAAAAGATAGAGATAGACGGTATCCTGCTTTCATTCATGGAAAAGAATGAAACATCGGCAAATACTATTTTCTTTATCCATGGCAATTCAGGTTCATCCAACACATGGATCAATCAATTGGAAGATGAAAGGCTGAATATTTACAGGCTCATTGCTATTGATCTCCCTGCTCATGGAGAATCTTCAGCCGATGAAGCATTAAGATATGGCGTAACTGACCTGGCAGCCATCATGGTCAAAACGATCAATTCGTTAATTGGTAACAATGCATATGTATTGGTGGGTTTTTCATTGGGTTCTAACATTGTGAGCGAAATGCTGACCCACTCAATAAAACCTGCCGGCCTGGTTTTCATTGGTTCCACAATTATTGGAGATGATTGGAACCTGTCTAATATCTGGATGCCCGACCTGGATACATCGGTTTTATTTGCAGAGGCTGCGGATGATGATGTGCTGAAAAACTTTTACAGCCAGATATTTAATCACAATAATTTACTTGCTGTGAACAGCCAGGTTGCGGATTACCAAAAGGTAAATCCCCGGTTTAGAACCACGCTATTGCAAAAGGCTATGGATGGAAATATTTCAAATGAGTTTGCGTTATTGCGCCAATATAAAATGCCTGCACTTTTTATATTCGGGATGGATGACAAAATAGTAAAATCATTTTTTTTGGATGAAGCGGATATTCCCAAATGGAAAAACACCATTTATAAATTGAAAGAGGCGGGGCATTTTCTGCATATCGATCAGCCTTTTGAAGTAAATAAACTCATCGTTGAATATTCAAATGAGGTATTTAAAGATGCCCATGCTTAAGTGCATAATTCAATAGCTCGCTGGAAGTTTTACAACTCGTTTTTTGCAACATGTTTTTACGATGATTATTCACCGTGTGAACACTTAAAAATAAGGTGCTTGCAATTTGTTTGCTGCTCATTCCCTCTGCCATATGTTGCAAAACCTGATGTTCCCTCAGGCTGATGGGTAGTACATTCACATTTTCAACAGGGTGAATTTTTTTATACAAAAGTTCATTTATTTGTATACCATCAACCTCTTTCACTTTTTCAATGGTATGAATAATGCTGGTGTCGTTTTTAAAATGCGTTATATCGAAGGCAACACCAATGATTCCGGCAGGCATATTGGGCAGGTTACCCGGAATATATGAAAACCGTTGCAGCACGGTGACATATTGGTTCAATGGGTTGATCATTCTGTAGTTATATGAAAAAATAAAATCCTGGTATTGTGTCAGTGGGACGGATTGTAAAAACCGGAGATTTTCCGCAAAAATTTTTGTATCAATCACTTTTTAGTCTGACGGGTGCCATTTACTGATATATTCTTCAAGACCGGTTCCTAAAAACCATTGTGCGGAATATCCTAAAACATTGAAGCTGGATTCCTCAACGTAAAGATATTTTTTGGTGGCATAATCCAGTAAAAAAGTAGCCGGGGCAAAACGATTACTGCCCAGGTGCCGGGGTTCAAAATGATTGATGATTTCGTTTGCCTGGTCTTTTACGGTGGATGCCTCTAAATGGTGCGTATTATTCAAAAAATGCCGGTATGTTGTAATTTTTTTGTTCATTTTGTTTTGGAATAAATGAGGATTATCAATCCATACTTTAAAATAATGTACGAGCAATCAGTTTGCTGTTTAATTTCTCAGTTATGCTTTGCAATGCAACCGTGTCTACGATTGCATCGTAATTTTTATATAAATGGGTATTGATTTTTTTACCATCACACCATGCAAACTTTTCAATGGTATGAATAAGGGGTGTCACTCTTAAGTCTGACCTCATCCCGGTGCATTATTAAATCAGGAGAATTGAAAACCTGTGCCAGTAATTTTTATATGTATTATTTTCATTACGCATATTGGTGGTATTTAGATAAAGCTTGGTATTTGAATTTACTACTTAATTCAGAAAAAATAGCCATTAATAGCTATTGTTATGGATTGTTAACAATAATACATTCGATAATCAATTTTCGCATATTCATGTAAGGCAGTATATTAAAAAAAGGTTTCATGCCGGTGATCAAAGACTTTAAGCTGACCAAAAGAGAGATTGTGGTTTTGAAGCTTATATCAATGGGTTGCTCCAACAGGCAGATTGCGGCCAGGCTTTTCATCAGCGAGCAAACGGTTAAAAAACATTTGAAGAATATTTTTAAAAAGCTGAATGTGAACAACCGGATTGCCGCATTAAAAAGATCAGGACTTATATAAATACCCCTTTCGGGGAATTGTCTTGCAATCTGAATGAAGATAGATTTGCGTGTCTCTCTTACACCCAGTATTCTAAGAATTTTCCCCACATTAGCTTAAACCGCTTTATCCCTTCTTACGGAAACTTACCCTCCCTTACCTAAGTTTAGTCTACTACTGTTCACAGTTATACCAATGTTTATACCCTCATCAATTTATATAACATCAGTTTAAAACTCTGTTTATGAACAAAGCACTTGCCCTATGTTTATTCTTTATTTCTGTTGGCAACCTTTTTACCGCCAATGCCAAAATATGGCGGGTAAATAATAACACGGGCATTACTGCCGATTTTACCACTTTGCAGGCGGCGCATGATGGCGCTGCCTCTGGCGACACCATTCATTTGGAAGGCTCTGCCACTTCGTACGGGGGGCTTACCTGCACCAAAAAATTGTTTATTGTAGGCCCGGGTTATTTTTTAGATGAACACCCTAACACACAGGCTTTGCAACAAACGGCACAGGTCGGTGCCTTCACATTAAATGATGGTTCGTCCGGTACAGTTATTATAGGGTTAGATTTCAGAACGAGCAACATAAGTGTTTTTGCAAACGACATAGTTATTCGCCGGAATAATTTTGCGTCGCCATATGGGAATACGCCAGACTATGTCACTGGCATAATCTATTTAAATTATCCCTCGAACACTGGCGGCAGCACAGGTGTTAGCAACATCATCATTACCCAAAATTATGGGCTGCAAATAAACAATAGTTCTTATACTGCTACCAATATATTGATTACCAATAATTATTTGGCTGCTAACGGATATGGAGGAGATGCATCAACCGAAAACTGTTTATTGCTTTCAGCCAATACAGT
>JACCYQ010000050.1 GCA_013696395.1 Chitinophagaceae bacterium | reverse complement strand
TTCATAATAATGATTTTAGATCATTGGAATTGTAATTATTATTCACCAAAAAAAATGCTAAAAAACCGGGCCATATAGGGTGCCCTATAACCAGGAGGGAGTTAGTTATAAATTGCCTTTCTTCATTTCTTCAGCTGCAAATCCGGCTGCTCTTGCGGTCAATGCCATATATAGCAGGGAAGGACTTTGATTTCCCGTGCTCGTCATGCAGGCGCCATCTGTAACAAAAACATTTTTGCATTGGTACAACTGGTTAAAATTATTCAGTAATGATGTCTTAGGATCTTTACCCATCCGGCAACCACCCATTTCATGGATATCTAAACCCGGTGGTTGATGATTATCATGTGTGTTGATGTTTTTGCAACCGGCTTTTTCCAGCATCTCAGCACTCTGGGTTAAAAAATCTTTGATCATTCTTTCATCATTATCATCATAATCAACAGACATGATTAAAAGCGGAATGCCCCATTGATCTTTTTGATCTTTACTTAGTCGTACATGATTGCTATCCTTGGGGATCGTTTCTCCCTGCATATACATATAGCATCCCCATTTGCCAGGCTCCGACATCGCATCTTTATATTCGCCGCCAATTGTTTCAGGCAGTGAATTCTCGTCTATGCCACCACGATAGGCGCCCATAAAAGTGGTAAAGCCGCCAACATAATTCATATCATTTTTATACAGGTTACGGTAATTGGCCAGGATGGGTTCCGTAGGATTTTTACCATAATAGTATTTGTCTTCCATACCATCAATTTCCGCATTTACGGAAGCCCTGTAATTATGATACGCCACATATTTTCCCAACAAGCCGTTATCATTTCCCAGGCCATTTGGAAATCGATTTGAAGTTGAATTCAATAAAATGAGATTACTGTTTAATGCGGAAGCATTGACAAAAATGATCCGGGCAAAGTAATCAGTGGCTTCTTTTGTATTGCTGTCAATCACCCTTACACCAATGGCTTTTTGTTTTTGTTCATCATAAATAATGGAATGAACAACCGAAAATGGCCTGATGGTAAGATGGCCTGTTTTCTTCGCCCATGGTAATGTAGAAGTCACCGAACTGAAATAACCGCCAAACGGACAACCACGCATACAAAGATTTCTTGCCAGGCATTTAGATCTGCCTTGTTGTATATGAATGTCCTGTGGTTCTGTAAGTTGTGCCCATCTTGCATGAACCATATGACGGTCCTTATAATTTTCTTTTATTTTTTTTGATATCATTGTTTCAGCACAATTGAAATCAAATGGCGGCAGAAACTCGCCATCGGGCATGGCATCAATGCCATCTCTTGTTCCGCACACGCCAATGAATTTTTCCACATGCGAATACCAGGGCGCAATTTCGTTATAGCTAATTGGCCATTCCATGCCATAGCTATCCCGCGCCGGCCCGGTAAATTCGTATTGGCTCCAGCGCTGGCATGCACGTCCCCAGGTCAATGACTTTCCACCAACCTGGTAACCACGTATCCAATCAAAAGGTTTTTCCTGTATGTAAGGATGGTCCTTATCCTTAATGAAAAAATGAGCAGTGTCTTCACCAAATCCGCCAGCTTTACTGATCAAAGGATTTTCCTGCAGAAATTGTTTGGTCATCTGACCGCGATGTTTAAATTCCCAGGGTTTTTTGTTAGCGGTAGGATAGTCTTTATTATGTTCAACATTTCTTCCTCGCTCCAGCACCAATGTTTTTAACCCATGATCACAAAGTTCTTTTGCCGCCCAGCCACCGCTGATCCCGGAGCCAATCACAATGGCATCAAAACTATTATGCTGATTTCGGTTAGCGTTAATATTTACACGCAATGAATCGTCTGGCATAGAATATAATTTGGTAATTGAGATAATAAATACTGAAAATACTACTTCCGTTTTTTTAAATTTAACATTTAAATTTTGATTTGAAAGTATGCTGGTTTTTGACTTTTAAATTTTTACTTTTGACTTTATTATCAATAATTCCCCTCACTTATTCATAGATATGCAAAAAGTAAAAGTGGCCATTTTAGGCGCTGGATTCATCACCGATATTCATTTGGAAAGTTACCATCGGTTTGTTCCAAATGCCGAAGTTGTTGCGATTTATGCAAGAGATATCAACAAGGCAAAAGCAATGGCAGAAAAATACCATATTCCAACCTGGTATGATGATATGGATAAGATCATCAGTGAATCTGGTTGTGATGTTGTTGATATATGCATTCCCAATTTTTTGCATGCTGAAGCAACCTTGAAAGCAGCAGCTGCTGGTAGACATATTATCATTGAAAAACCATTGGCTGTAACATTAGAAGAAGCAGATGACATGATTGCAGCATGCAAAAAGGCAAATGTAAAACTGATGTATGCCGAAGAATTATGTTTTGCGCCAAAATATGAGAGAGTTAGAAAAATGGTGAATGATGGAGCTATCGGTGATATATACATGTTGAAGCAATCGGAAAAACATTCTGGTCCGCATACGGATTGGTTCTATGATGTTAATCTTGCAGGTGGTGGTGTATTAATGGATATGGGTTGCCATGCCATTGCCTGGTTTCGGTGGATGTTGAAAAATGCCAAAGTCGAAAGCGTATATGCAAGTATGTCAACCGTATTGCATAAGGACCGAACACTGGGTGAAGACAATTCTGTATTAATTCTTGAATTTGAAAATGGCGTAACAGCGGTTGCGGAAAATAGTTGGGCCAAACATGGCGGCATGGATGACAGGAGTGAAGTGCATGGAACCGGTGGGGTAGTGTATGCCGATTTATTTATGGGTAATGCGGCTGTTTCTTACAGCCAGAAAGGTTATGACTATGCGATGGAAAAAGCGGATACAACCATTGGTTGGAGCTTTACTGTTTTTGAAGAAGTTTTTAACCAGGGTTACCCGCATGAACTGCAACATTTTATTGATTGTGTACAAAATAATAAAGAACCAGTGGTAACCGGTGAAGACGGGCGTGCAGTATTGGAGATAATTTATGCAGCCTATGCTTCTGCAGCACAAGGGAAAAAAATTAAACTTCCCTTCTCGCCAAAGGTTAGTAAACCGATTGATCTCTGGCTGAATTCCTCCACATTAGATATTGAAAAGTAATAAGTATGAAAATATTTGTATCGGAAACCTATGAAGCATTATCAAAGCGGGCAGTTACACACCTGGTTGAATATGTTAAAGATATCGAGCATCCACTCATTTGCTTGGCTTCGGGCGATTCTCCTGCGGGCTTATATAAAGTGATCGTTGAAATGGTTCAACAAAATCAACTGGACATTTCAGGCTGGTATTTTGTTGGATTAGATGAATGGACTGGTATGAATGGTGATGATGAAGGTAGTTGCCGGTTTCATTTAAACAACCAGTTCTTTCATCCATTACAGATTGAAGAAGACCGGATTTGTTTTTTTGATGGGAGGGTAACTGATATGCAGCAAGAGTGTAACATGGTTGAAGAATTTATTAAACAACATGGTGGTATTGATGTTGCCATTGTTGGATTAGGTATGAATGGACATGTTGGTATGAATGAGCCGGGTGTATCTATGTCGCTAAGGTCGCACATTGCGGAAATTGATCCTTTAACGCAACAGGTAGGACAGAAATATTTTAAAAAAGAACAAAAACTTTCGCATGGTCTTACATTGGGAGTGGCCTCCATAATGGAAGCCAGGGAAATTATGTTGGTGGTAAATGGTGCACATAAGGCAAACATTGTAAAACAAATTATTGAAGGCGAAATTTCAGAACAACTGCCTGCCAGTTATTTGCGCAACCATATTGGATTGTCAGTATATCTTGATAAAGGTGCTGCTCAATTAATTTCCGTAGAAGATGAAAACTAAAAATGCATTAGGGATCGATTTTTTTAAAAAAAATTGAAGATGATCAGTGAATAGCTTTGAACTTAATTAAATTATTGCCGGAAGGGTTGGTAATCATACATAACTTATAATGATGCCGTTCAATAATTCTTCTTTCTCCATATACTTCTGAAGTAAGACAGATTGATTTTTTGCTCTTATATAATTATGGCCTTCGTATTTAGCGCCATAATAAATATCATCATTCAGGTGATCTGTCAGGAAACGAATAGCCTGCATATACATGAGAAATTTTCCTGCATATACAAAATACTGTATCTCTGTTTCATTGAGTTCATCCTTCATTTCACTTAAGTAACCTTCTGCAATCGCTTTAAAATAAACAACGCGGATCTCTATTTTAGAAAAATCCTTTTCTTCTTCACTGGCAGGGGAGAGATATGTTCGCATAATGTCACCTACATCACTGATGAAATACCCAGGCATTATCGTATCAAGATCAATGACACATAGCCCCTGATTGTTTTCATCAAACAAAACATTACTGCATTTGGTATCATGGTGAGTGACCCTTGTCTTAATTTTATTTTCTTTTAAAATCAATTCATAAGTATCAACAATATTTTTTTGTTCCAATAACCAGGTAATCAGTTCCTGTGATTGTTTTATTCTTTCCGGGTTTCCAGTTTCCAATGTTTGTAAGAATTGTTTGTACCGTAACCCAAGATCATGAAAATGGGGTAGGGTAATTTTCAATAATTGTACATCAAAGCCAGATAATAATTTTGTGAAACGGGCAAACTGCTGTGCTGCTTCACGGGCCAGGACAGGACTTTCTGCTGTATCAAAGGAAGTCGAATTTTGTATAAAAGGGAACACCCTGTAATAACCTGAAACGGAGTCGTTATACATTTCCTCGCCGCTGATAGTTTTTATGGGCGACATAAATAAATAATCCGGATAATGCTTTTGAAGATAATTTGAAATGTTGCGGATATTTTGTGCTATGTCAGCAGGATTTTTGAAAATACCGGAATTAATGTTTTGTAAAATGTAAGATTCATTGGCATCTTTTACCTGAACTTTCCAGGTTCGGTTAATCAGTCCGCTTCCGAAAGGGGTTACGATTAATCGGCGGTCTTTTGTTTTGTTTAAAGGGAAATTCTTTAATATTTCTTCAAGCATGTTATTCAGGAGACTTTATTCTTATCCAGGAGAAAAACATCCTTGTATAAAACCCCATTCAAACTTAATACAGAATTAAATATAAAATGAATGCAAACGCATGTTTAAAATAAAACCACATTTTAATTGCTTGCAGAAAAAGTATATGATAGAAGAGAGCGAAAGAAGTTATGAATGGTTTGCATGTTCTTCAACATCGATAGGTTTATGACAATGAGGACAGATTTGTTGTCTGCCCGACTTTTTTTGCTTTCTTATCTCTTCTAAAAATCCTGCCGTAATGATACCCGCCGGTAAGGCAAACATGGCCACGCCGGCTAACAGAATTACACCAGTGAATATTTTACCTGTAATAGTGATGGGTATCATATCACCATAACCCACCGTAGTGAGTGTTATTACACTCCACCAAACGGTTGCCGGAATACTGGTAAAAACATCTGGTTGCGCAATATGTTCCGGAAAGTATACCAGGCTCGATGAAATAATAATCAGGGTTATTGCAAGAACAAGGCTTAATAATAATTGGTTGTACACCGAACGGAAAACATTTACGATTAATTTGGTTGCCTTCATATAAGATGTGAGACGGAACAAACGAAGAAACCTGAAAAGCCGAAGTATACGTAGTATCCTCAAGTCCAGGCCAACAAATACGTGTAAATAAAAGGGTAGTATAGCCAGTAAATCTATAATGGCTCCAGGCGACGCCATGTATCGTAATCTTCCATAAAGCGGGTGGCGATATTTTTCTTCATGTACACAACTCCATACACGCAAAATATATTCAATTGAAAATATGGCTACAGAAATAACATCGAAATAATGGAAAAATGCCTGGTTGGGTAAATAAATTGCTGGTATGGTTTCCAGCATTACTGCAATAACATTCAACAGGATTAGCAGGATGATGAAAGCATTCAATGCCCTGTCCCAATGAGTGTTACCCAGTTCCGGGTGTAATAATGTGTGAACCCGGTGTTTGGTTTTATGATCCATGCATGTTAATTGTGGTAGGCTAAAAATAGAGATAATTTAGCTTTATAAAAGAAAAGAATAGGGGAGTTTGATGATGTGGCGGATTAGCGAATCTTTATTACCAAAATCATGGGTATACTGCTATTTATATTTATTTAAACATCCTGCAGGTATTTTCTTACAAACCTTGGTTGCCATTGCACCTTCACCAACGGCGGACGATATACCTGTAAGCGCACCAAATCTTACATCACCCGAAACAAAAACTCCGGGAACACTGGCTTCCGGCATATACGGTTGCCGTTCCAATTTCCAGCTGGTATGAAATTTTGATTCTTTGATGAGATTATTACCGATAACAATAAATCCTTTTTCATCTTGCCTGTTTTGGTTAAGACAGTGCCTTCTTCATATTCACTGTATTCACCATGATCTATTAACCATTGCAAATGGTCTGCAGGCAAATCATGGAGTGCTTTTACTTTGCTTATTTCCTGTATCGTTAGTGGCTGCATAAACAGTTGAACGAGTTTGCGGGGATGAAGTTTCGGTTTGCTTACCAAAGATAAGTCACATTATATTCTTTCGAATACCTGGTAGAGATATGAATATCCGGGCTCTTAGTTGGTGTTAGATTCACCTGTTTTTTATTTTTTTAAATAGGCACAGGGAATATTGGTCGATGTAAAATCAATGTTATAAGCAGCCTTTAGTAAAATGGACACCAGTCTTGAAATAACCATTTCATTTCTATGCATTTGTGGTAAAAGCCCCATCATGGTATAACTAACCGGGTTAACCGCAGGGATCAAAGTCTCCCAGTCATAACCTTTGCCCCAAATGATACCAGGAATGGTGATTTTTATATCAGCCGATTTTGATATTAAGAAACTCAGCATATCTGAAGAATGATTAGAGTTTTGATTAACCGTATGGAAAATGGGTGTCTGTCCTCCGAAACCAAATTCATCAATTCCCGCCTTATCATTGATATCAGCTCCATGTTTAATAAGTACTTCGGCACATGAGAGGTGATTAAATTCAGCGCAAATATGAAGCATGCTCACTTCGTATAAAGGCGTATATGCACAGCGAAGAGAATATTTATTTTCAATAGCTACAGGGTTATTGATTAAGAGATTCTCCAGTTCTGCTGCATCATCAGTTAAAACCGATAAAAGTAATTGATCGCCGAATGACAATCCATAATCAACAAAAGTTTTGATGCAATCTTTAAACCTGGAGGTCCTGGCATATTCACTAATCAACTCATTTATGAGTGGTTGATTGTTATAATAGTCGTTAGGATTAACACCATTTTCAAAACATTCTTTAATTCCTTCAACAGAATGAATTTCTATATCACCAATGATTTTTTGTAAGTAGTCCATGAAGATTAAATCATTATGGCGCCTGTTAAAATGAACAGCCGCTAATAGTATTTTAAGATGGTTCAAAACAATCGAACGAAGTATTCTTTTCTTTAATAATTTTTTATACAGCTATTAAAGTTGCCATTCCTTTTATTAAATTTTAAATATTCAGCTAAATAAATTCTATTTTTAAATAAATGTAAAACTATGACACTAATAGGTTTTTTGGTTCTTTTATTGATTGCTGCCATTTGCGGTGCTGTTGGACAATCATTGGCAGGGTATGATTTAGGCGGATGCCTGGTATCTATAGTAGTTGGATTTATTGGTGCCTTTATTGGTTTATGGGTTTCCGGCAAAATGGGGTTACCCCGATTTTTCGAAATCAATATTGAAGGCAAGCCTTTTCCTGTAATATGGGCCGTACTTGGTTCTGTAATTTTTACGCTTATTATGGCTTTAATACGCAGAGCCTTTGTAGGCCGCAATCGTTTTTGATGGCAGCAACCAGGCAAATAGATGAGCACAATGTGGAAAGGATTGTAATTACCGTTTAAGTGGCATGAATCGGAGTTTTGAATTGACCGGAAAATTTCTTTCCGCTACATTATTCATTGACAATTTGTTCCAGTATCCGTAATTGTGAAACTGTAGCTTTTGGAAATCCTGCAGATTTGAAACGGATATAGTTTGGTTCTTTAGTTCTGTATATTTCAATGGCTGCTTTTGCAAATTCTTTTGCTTCTTCCGTATTATGCATTTTACTGCATATTTGGGCAAGTAACTCTGCGTAATAAAATTTATCGTTATTAAATGCCACCTCAGTTAAGGGATAATTTTTGCAAATGCGATATGCATCTTCAAGCTTTTCAGTTTTATTTTCTGTCAGAAATATTTCTGCAATTTTTAAATCAACGTTTGCACTTGTACCTATACTTGATTTTTTATTTTCATAATAATCAGCTACCACACGAAAATGCTTTTCAGCTTTTTGAAATTCACCGGTACTCAGGTAATAATCACCTAACTGTTCATGTGCAAAAATGAAACTGAATTCTTCTTCCGGAAACTCTTTTAAAAGGCGTTCCATCAAATTTACCCCGCCAAGTTGCGTTGTCTTCTCTTCGCTTTCCAGTAAATAAGTGGCTTGAATTCTTACATATTGCGCCTGATTGAAAGTTCCGATTGAATCCTTTAAACGGTATTCAAAATTTTTTTCAATTTCGGTATCCCACACTTTGTTCCTGTACCAGTTGTCTGCAGCCATTGTATATATGTTATGGTGAAAAGTTTGCCGTTAAGGGTCATTGAGTTACGTAGGGGTGGGAATCGATTCCGGCAAACAGCCAGGAGGAAATTCTTATTTGTTTTAACAAGATACTGAAGCAGATCATTATTTCAAAATAAGAATTTTTTACGCCAGAATATATTTGTTTTTCTTTTATACATTATTTCAGAATTACACTTTCAGATTCTTTTTTTGAAACATATTTCCCCAACATTATAAAAGCAAGGATGCTAAGGTGAAAAATTATTAAAAGCATACTACTGTTAGTTAAAGCTGTTGAAAAACCAATTTCCTTTACGTTCACGGCTCCCAAATGCATTAATAGGATTTGGTATAGAATGTTTGTTTCTGTCACCCTAAATATAGCCGTAAAATTTATTTATTAAATAGCCTTGTTATCTTTAATGAAAGCTTTTTATTAAATCCCCGCGAATTCAACAATCGATAAATTATGAAAATTGCGACCTATAATGTAAATGGCGTTAACGGCCGTCTACCTGTGCTTTTGCGATGGCTTCATGAAACATCGCCAGATGTTGTATGCCTGCAGGAACTAAAGGCTCCACAGGAAAAATTTCCGGAAAAAGCAATTCTTGATGCCGGATATAACGCAATATGGCATGGACAAAAAAGCTGGAATGGCGTAGCCATCCTTTCACGTAAGGCGAATATGGAAGAAGTTACACGGGCGCTTCCCGGTGATCCTGAAGACAGTCACAGTCGTTATATTGAAGCAAAAGTCAATGGCATAATCATCGGTTGCCTATACCTTCCAAATGGAAATCCAGCACCTGGTCCAAAATTCGAATATAAATTGAAATGGTTTGAAAGATTAACCGTTCATGCTGCGGAACTTTTTGCATTAGATGTTCCCGTGGTTTTGGCTGGAGATTATAATGTGATGCCAACAGATCTTGACGTATATAAGCCGGAACGTTGGAAGGATGATGCATTGTTCCGTCCAGAGGTTCGGCAGGCTTTTAAAACTTTGGTCAAACAAGGTTGGACTGATGCCATTCGAAAACTCTACCCTGATGAGATCATATATACTTTCTGGGATTATTTCCGGAATGCATATGGCAGAAATGCAGGATTAAGGATTGATCATTTCCTGTTGAGTCCCCATCTGGAAAAGCGACTCAAATCTGCGGTTGTTGACCATCATGTCCGGGGTTGGGAAAAAACAAGTGATCATGCCCCTGTTTGGATTCAATTATCAGACAATAAAAAATAATGAAATTAAAGAATAGAAAATGAAACAAAACATGAATTAATCATGTGATAAACTATCGTTTACTCGAATATAAAGTTGTTGCAATAGTTTTTAATATCATTTGTATTCTGGTATTTCTCAAAACTAAAATCGTTCAGATCAATACGATTCAATCCATGAACTGCAAATCCTTTATAATTCAATGATTTCATAAAAGCAAAGGTTTCCAATACTTTTTCCCGGCCAACATGAAAAGCTTCTATTTCAACAATTATTTTAGGTTTGTATTTTTTTAAAGTATACATGCCCCCCTGAAAAATTTTTAATTCATTGCCTTCAACATCAATTTTCAAAAAGTCAGGTTTTACGTGGTAATGGGAGCAATATCCGTCCAATGTGTCAGTTGATACCTTTTCAGTTTTTCCGTTATTTGCATGAATTTTATTCTCAACAATTGTTGCTCCAGGTGCTGATGCTTTGCTTACTTTATTAGTGGGGATAAAAAGTGTTACCGAACCTTTTGAATCAGAAAGGGCAAGATGTTCTAAGGTGACATTTTCCCATTTTAATAAACGCTTTATTTTTTTGATGTAACTGTAAAGGGTTAATTGAGGTTCAAATGCATAAACCTTACCCTGGTCTCCAACCAGCTTCTGTAAAAAGTATAAATAACCTGCTTTATGTGCACCAATATCCAATACAGTCTGACCCTTTTTTATGACAGAATGAATGTAAGCGATACCTCCCTGGTCATCTTTGTTCCTGTACTTATTTGCTCTGAGCTGTAATTTTATTTTTTCAATGAGTTTCATCTTCATTTGAGGCAGGGATTAAATTGCCTGTTTTGTCATCTGTCTGCGTTTTGCCAATGAGATTTTAAAAGAACCGGGTATTGAAACGTTATTAAGATATATTTTTTAAAAAGACAAGATAGTAAATCTTCACCCTGAATGAATGAATGAAAAAGCAGATTTTATCTCTCTTTTTAGTGATTACAAAATAAAAATGTTTATTGATTATCTGCTCTTATTGCAGGAGTTAACATGGTATGTACGCAAATCCAACTTTTATCTTTCCTGATAAAAATGCTGGTAGACCATTCATATAAAATTAAATGGTTGTTATTTATATTTTCCTACGCTTGTACCACGACTTGTAACAATAGCCGCTTTACCATATACTTTCACATGCGTTTCATCCGAATCCATACGGTTATGCGTAAGGTGGCCAGATTCTATTATTAAAAGAAAATCGGATTTTGTAGTTATACCACCTTCTGTACCAACAATGATCCAGTCATCTGACATAAACTTCCCAATTTCATCAGCATTATTACTGACCATTGCTTTGTCCCACGCTGAACCAAATTGTAAAAGTTCTTCTTCAATTGTCATGGCGGGTTAGTTGGCAATTAAAAAACAATGTATTATTTTATTTAGTATAATTGGGTGAAACACATTCCTGCCAATATTCAACAATTATTTTGATATTTTTTCTAAGTTTATCATAACTGGTAGGTTTAATAAAAAACCCCTGGATTGATTTGGAATAGGCATCCACCACATGTTTTTGTTCCGCACTTGTGGTGAAAAATAAATAAGGAATGGATTTTAATCTTAAGTCTTCATTGTTATGGACTTTTTCTCTTAATTCAACACCATTCAACCGGGGCATATTAATATCTGAAAAAATGATAAATGGCTCGATGGCTGTATTGATTAAGTAATCAAGCGCTAATTCACCATCTTTAAAAAAAACAATTTCATTTTTGTAATCAAGTTCTTTAAAAATATCGGTTAAAATTTCCTGGTCATCTGAATCGTCTTCTATTATTATTATAGGGCCGCCTTTGTTCATGGGAGTGGGGTTTTATTTAGAAATGCGACGTAAGGTAGTCCAATTAAGATTGACAAGGTGAATTAGGGGTTTATACTTAGAGGTTTTTAGACAGCGCTTTAGGAAGGAGATAAAATTTATAAATTTATTTATTCACCTGGAAAGTAGTGAGATTGTTATCAAAATTATCCTTTTGGTTAAATAAAAAAAACAGGCATTTCCCAATAAAGTCTTCGGCCAATGCCAGCGAGCTTTTATTTAAAATGTCAATTAATGAACCTGAAAAAGCCTCGGCACGGGAAGCATTATATTCTTTGTTCGCCATAAAAAAAAGTTTAAAGTGATTGGAATGTTCAATTATTTTTAAAGTTTACTTTTCACATTTTACATTTTTTCTTACGGCGGGTTTCTGGGACTTTAAATTAAGACAGTTTTGGAAAAAACATATGATGAAGATTCCGTCGGGGAAGAAAAATCATCCTTTTTGGCCAGTCAAAACTTGAATCGTTTGGCTGTCTTTTTCCCCATTAAAAAATTGATCTAACACCAATTGAAAAACAGGATCGGTACCAGGT
>JACCYQ010000034.1 GCA_013696395.1 Chitinophagaceae bacterium | reverse complement strand
GTACACTTTGGCCGTCAATACGCAATTCTATAGGATCGTTGAATTGTTTATAAAAGAGTCCGATTGTAATTCCTTCTCCACCTTTTGGATAAATTTCATACCGAATATCACCATTTAAAATGCCACCCATCTGCAACAATGGATTACCCACTACCCCATAATTCTGCTGGTAATCGTAGAATGGGAAAGGAGCAATTTCCCTGAACTCAGGACGACTAACGGTGCGGCTAGCCGAAATACGGATATTCTGTTTGAAGTTGGGCGATAGGGTTAAATTAACTGAAGGCAGGATATCCCATTCTTCGGTCAGCACATTTACTCTTTTAGCTGTATTGTCTTTTGTAGTCAGGAATTGCTGGAAATTTTCTGCTCTAACGCCCCAGATCAAACGAACTTTTTCGCCGAATTTATTATCGAACATGCCATACATACCATTCACCAGGGAAACACCAAAATACTTATCCTGGTTATTGGTAAACTCGTCAATCACGAATCCATCAGGACCAATATTAGAAGCAGCATATATCTGGTCATAAGGTAATGCACCCTTGCCCTGATCAAATTGATTGGATGCAGGTACAAACCGGAAAACGCGGCTTTTGAAATTACGTATACGGATCAACGTTGAACCTCCTGTTTTAAAACTTTGCTTTTCTCCTCCCAACGTAAATGGAAATTCCAGGCTACCATTTACACCATAACTATAATCCTGCAGGTCACTGTAAAAACGACGGGAGTCATCATCATTCACTTCAAAAGGAGTGGTGGAGCCTATGCGGCGGAAATATGCGGAAGTTCTCAGGTCAGGTTGTTTTTTCCAGTTAACCGACGCATTACCATTCCAAATGAATTTAATGCCACCCGCTGATATTTGATGTTCTCCTTCTAACTGGCCACTGTATAGAGAGCGCTGGTTTAAAAACGAAGACCGGAAATCAACATCCTGTTGGCGATCAATAGAAAAACCGGTCCTGATGTAATAATTATCTTCAAATAACTGGTTGAATAAATTTTTGAATGATATCTTATGTTTGCCTTTTACATAAGCGAAATTGGCTAAAGCACCCGCGTTAACTGAATAAATATTCAGATCATCAAAATAATTTTCCAGCAGGCCATCTTCTTCGTTAATGGCTCTTTCTACCTGGTATTTTAATTGTGACCGGCGATAGATCAATGAAATAACAGATCCAAATTTCCCGCCCTTTTCAAATTGCCTGGAATTATTCCAGGTAACATTATAGGTCTGTGTAGGTAATGCAGTAGATGTTGTTTGTCTATAAACATCATTGTTAAAACCACGGCTTAGTGCATATTGCGATTCCAAACCTTCTGATGAACCTCCCAATGATCGATATGCCTGGGCAGTTTTAGGGAAACCGGCCGGTAAATTTCTGGTACCATCATCAAAGCCTAACCAATCCAGTTTGTTTCTTTTATTGCTGGAAAAGTCTTTAAAAACAGATAGTGTATTAAATCCGAGACTGATCCCTACACTTATTTCATTGCTGGTAGGAATGTCTTTGGTATTTACCTGCACCAGGCCACCGGCAAACTCCCCGGTTAAATCGGGTGTAGCGGTTTTGTTGATGATAATATTATCAACCATGGAAGCTGGAAAAATATCGAAGGAGAAAACTTTTTTATCAGGTTCCGTGCTGGGTAAAAGTGCATTGTTGATCATGGCCGCATTATAGCGGTCACTCAATCCACGGATGACAACAAATTTATTATCCTGTATGCTGGCGCCACTCACTCTCTTCAAAATTTCGCCGGTATTTTTGTCCGGTGTGCGCCGGATAAAATCGGCAGCCAATCCACTGGAAAGCGCAGGACTGTTTTTTTGAAAATTCAATAATGAAGCGGTATTTTCCTGGCGGCGTGTTGAAGATCTAACTACCACTGCATCCAAATTTTTTGCTTCGATTTCCAGTATGATGACCAGTTCATTGGAGATGCCTTCATTAACATCGATATCACTAATACTTTTAGAAGTATAACCAATTGCCGACACAATCAATGTATATTTTTTCCCAACTTCAAGTCTCAGTGAATAACGGCCCTCAATATCCGTCGTTGTTCCGGCACCTTGCTCTATTTGAAGGGAAACACCTTGAAGGGGTTCATTCTTTTCATTTAAAACTTTACCAGTAAGATTAAGTTCCTGAGCGTAAGCGAAAATTGAAAACCCTGTAAAAATTACCATCCAGATCATTGCCCTGTACATGTTCTTTTAATTTGGGGCAAAGGACGGTTGGTTAGGTTACTATCATGTTACGCCACTGTTAAGGAATTATGATGGGTAGATAAAGGAATTGTTAACGAGAACGCTTAAATTATTGATTTAGAACCCAATCCATTACTTATCAACAAGTGATGTGTGTAAAGAGCAAGTTTTACAACCCAACTGTATTAAAACATCATCTGAACACGGCAGGTAAAAATATTATCCTTTACATCGGAAGTAAAACCACTGAGACTGGTTTTTTCATTGCGGACAATATCATAATAAACAAGCACTTTTAATTTATTGGTAAAATACCGGGTAAATCCCATACCATAAGTATCATAACGCACATCAGTAAGCGAAAGATTTGACCCGGTTTTCCCTATATCTGTTTTTGAAATATCTGTATTGGGATCATACCAGTCATATTTTAACATCAGTTGCCATTTATCATTGATGATGTTTTGTAAAAAGTAAAAGAATGCACCATCAAAATGGCGGATATAAGTAGGCTCAATGGGCAATTCGCCCGGGTTTTCCGTAGTACTTTCTGTTCCGGGTTGAATACCTCTCCAGTATTCACCACGGATCTCCGTTTTACCCCACCCGTGGGTTTTAATGAATTGCACATCTGCACCATAATATTGGCGGGGGGCCTTATCGCCTATATTATCAAGTGAAGAGTCAACCATAAAAACAAATAACCCATTTTGTTGTCCCATTTCATATTTATATTTTGTGGCCTGGGCCCAACCACCATATAATAATGAAAGTCCTGCGCCGATAGAAAAGTCTTTATTCTTCCCAAAATCAACCGGCTTTAATCTCAGCCGGCTGATAAGATCTTTATAGGAGTCGAATTCAGCCGGACCAGATTTACCCTGCCCATTAAATAATCCGATATCAAATTTGAGTTGTGGATTTTTTCTTGATTCATTCTGAGACTCATAGGTGGCCATGATACCCAGGTCCCGTTCGCTGGGCATCAATAATTGTGACATCCGGCCTCTTTCCGGCGTTTCTCTGAAAGAGGAGGAAAGATTCACTTCAAAACCATAAGGGCGGGAAAATAAACCAGCCGTGAGGGAAAGATTTTTTTCTTTTGGTTCAAATACACGCACATAAACATCCCTGATATTTACATCCCTTTCCGTTGCTTCAAACTGGAAGGTGAACAAGGCTGCGGGGAAATCACCAATCTTTCCCGGCACAACGTAGTCAAATTTTATCCTTGCCCGTCTCAGCATAAAACGATTATCAGAAAATTCCTGGAAACTATTACCGCCATATGCCGGCGTTCCCTTTCTTTGGGCTGCCTGGAACTGGGGTTGCATATAACCGGAAACATACAGGTTTTCGAACCGTTTTACAACCCTGCTCACCGTATCCCGGTTAAAAATAGAAGTATCAAGGTCGGTTAAATATCGTTGAGCATCCGCTTTAAAAGCAAACTGAAAAAAAACACATAGCCAAACAATTTTTACAACTACTTTCATGGTTTATATATTTACCAGTTTAAATCTTAAGGATGCGTATATATGAACTGCAATATTAAATTTATATTAACAATGAGTAGAATTCAAGAATTGTTTTTATATAAAATACCTTCGCACACATTTTTAAAAATAATGGTCTAATGGGACTTAACTCGATCTTTAAAATTTTTCTTCCGAAAGACAGGATTTTTTATGACTTGTTTGAACAGGTCGCTGATAATGTATCCCTGATGAGTAAGAAACTTAGGACCATGGTTTATGAAGATGATTTCGATAAAAGAGCTGGTATTATTTCTCAACTGGAAGACCTTGAACATAGTAATGATGAACTGACACACCGCATTTTTACAGAACTGGGGCGGAATTTTATAACCCCATTTGATCGTGAAGATATTCACTACCTGGCCAGTTCCCTGGATGATATTGCCGATTACATATATGCATCTGCCAAAAAAATTAATTTTTACCGGGTGAATCCAAATGACAGCGGAATCCAAAAATTGTCGGAGATCATAGAAAATATTTGTGAACAGGTTAGGAATGCGGTAGGTGAACTCCGTAATATGAAAGATATGCGGTTAATTACCGAATCACTGGTTAAAATTAACAGCATGGAGAATCAAGCGGATGATGTTTTTGATATGAGCATTGAAAATCTTTTTGCCACAGAACCAGATGCAAAAGAAGTGATCAAGAAACGTGAAATATACCAGGTAATGGAAATTGTAACGGATAAATGCGAAGATGCCGGCAACGTGATAGAATCTATCATCATTAAGTATGCATAAACAATTTGAAATTTAGCAGAAATTACTTTTAAATGAACGGGGTTGAAACATTTCCAAATCCGCAAATTTTCAAATTGCATTTATGACCTTTTTGATCGTAATTATTGCTCTGGCTTTAATCTTTGACTACATCAATGGGTTTCATGATGCTGCTAATTCTATAGCAACAATTGTTTCAACAAAAGTATTAACACCTTTCCAGGCTGTATTATGGGCTGCGGTTTTCAACTTTGCCGCTTTTTTTATTTTTAAAGATCATGGAGTTGCCGATACGGTGGCTAAAACGGTAAAGCCAGAATTGGTTAATGGCCAGGAAATGATGATCGTCATCTTTTCAGGGCTTATTGCCGCCATTATATGGAACCTGCTTACCTGGTGGTATGGCATACCTTCTTCTTCATCACATACATTAATAGGAGGTTTTGCAGGTGCTGGAATAGCCAGTGCTGGTTTCTACGCAGTTAATTCATCAGTAATTATTAAAACGGGAGCATTTATTTTCCTGGCGCCGGTAATAGGAATGATCATGGCTTTTATTCTTTCCCTTTGGTTCATTCATTCATTTAGCAAAGGCATTATTCCAAAGGTTATTTCATTTTCTATTTTGTTGTTAGTGGCCATTTTTTTGGCGCTTAGCCTGGAATTTAACCGAGAAATTTTATCAAGTAATACACATTATGAAAGTTATTTAACACAAATTATTTTTTACAGCAGAAATTTTAAATGGATTTTACTGGCTTTCATTATTACAGTAATGGCTGTTTTTGCCCTTTTCCTGAATACATTGAATGCACACCGCGCCAATAAATGGTTCAAACGACTTCAACTGGTTTCATCGGCAGCATTTAGTATTGGTCATGGTGGTAATGATGCGCAAAAAGTAATGGGGATCATTACCGCTGCCTTGATTGCCCGCGGCTCCATAACGGAATTTGACCAGATGCCGTTTTGGGTCCCTTTGGCTTGTTATTCAGCTATTGCATTGGGAACGCTTAGCGGGGGATGGAAAATTATTAAAACTATGGGAACCCGGATAACCAAGGTCACCCCTTTTGAAGGAGTGGCTGCTGAAACAGCTGGTGCCATAACATTATTTGTTACAGAAGCACTTAAAATTCCAGTCAGTACAACTCATACCATAACCGGATCTATTATTGGTGCAGGAGCAACCAAAAGACTTTCTGCAGTAAGATGGGGTGTTACGGTAAATCTTTTATGGGCCTGGATACTGACTATACCAGTTAGCGCTTTGTTGGCTGCCGGCATTTATTACTTCGTTAATTTATTTTTCTAACCGGAATAAAAATTAATTGCTGATTTTTGTTGTGAAACTAAATTAGCAATGAATGGCAAAGATCTTAGTTACCGGTGGCAGCGGGTATATCGGTTCACATACATTGGTTGACCTTATCGGGAATGGCTACGAAGTGATTTCTGTAGATAATAATTCACGCTCAAATCCTATCATTTTAGAAGGCGTTGAAAAGATCACAGGCTCAAAAATAAAAAATTACAAAGTGGATTTATGTAATTATGATGACACTTTTGCCATATTCCAGGAAAATGCGGATATAGAAGGAATTATTCATTTTGCAGCATATAAGGCTGTTGGTGAGTCAGTTGAGTTACCCCTCATGTATTTTGAAAATAACCTGGTTTCTTTGATCAACCTGTTAAAATGCGTACAGGAATTTAAAATACCTTATTTTGTTTTTTCTTCTTCATGTACTGTTTATGGAAATCCAGATGAAACACCTGTGACTGAATCCACACCATTGAAACAAGCTGAATCGCCTTATGGATATACGAAACAGATAAGTGAGCAAATAATAAATTCATTTGCCAAAACAACCAACACCCGTTTTATACTTCTAAGATATTTTAATCCCGTAGGGGCCCATCCCACCACTTTAATTGGAGAGATGCCTATAGGTAAACCCCAAAACCTGGTACCGGCCATTACACAAACAGCGATTGGCAAATTACCCATTATGACCGTTTTTGGAAATGATTATGAAACAAGGGATGGATCATGTGTCAGGGATTTTATTCATGTATGTGATATTGCCCATGCCCATACCCTCTCACTTGATCAATTAAAATCGAACCCCGAAACTGCTTCCTGCCAGGTTTTTAACCTTGGAACCGGGAAAGGGATAACGGTATTAGAAGCCATAGCTGCTTTTGAAAAAGTGAGCGGACACACATTAAATTATATAATAGGACCCAGGCGGGATGGAGATGTAATTTCAATCTATGCTAATAATTCCGCTGCCAGACAAATTTTGAACTGGAATCCTCAATATAGTTTGGATGATATGATGGGTACTGCCTGGAGATGGGAAAAACGTTTAAAAACGGATGAAAAAATTTTTAACGGCAAACCCGCGGAATTAAATTAATCCTGTTTTTACTTTTAATACTCAATTTGATTGAATCACCTGCAATCAATTACTTTCTTTTACTTTTGCGGCTGATTTTAAAATATAATAATCTTATCAGAATATGCTTAAGGACATCCAGGTTACCGGAAAAAAAGATACCCGTAGTGGTTTTGGAGATGGAATAGTGGAAGTTGCCAGGAAAAATGAAAATATAGTTGCTTTAACCGCCGACCTGGCAGGATCCCTGAAACTGAATCAATTTATGAAAGAATTTCCCGAGCGGTTTTTTCAATGTGGTATTGCAGAAGCAAATATGATGGGAATAGCTGCAGGTTTAACTATTGGTGGCAAAATTCCATATACTACAACTTTTGCCAATTTCTCTACGGGAAGGGTTTATGACCAGATCCGCCAATCTATAGCTTATTCCAATAAAAATGTAAAAATCTGCGCTTCGCATGCAGGAATTACCCTGGGGGAGGACGGTGCTACCCACCAGATACTGGAAGATATAGGATTAATGAAAATGCTGCCCGGCATGACTGTTATAGTTCCCTGCGATTATAGCCAGACTAAAGCGGCTACCATAGCTATTGCCGAATACCAGGGACCCGTGTACTTACGTTTTGGCCGACCTGTCTGGCCTATTTTTACTAATGAAGAAGATTTTAAAATTGGTAAAGCACAGTACTTTTCAGAAGGCAGCGATGTAACCATTTTTGCCTGTGGACACCTGGTTTGGAATGCTATACAGGCCGGAGCCATTTTACAGGAAAAAGGAATTAGTGTTGAAGTAATCAATATGCATACTATCAAGCCATTGGATGAAGATGCCGTTATCAAATCTATCCGTAAAACAAAATGCGCTGTTACGGCTGAAGAACACAATATTATTGGTGGTTTGGGTGATGCTATCGGACAATGCGCTGCCAAACATTTTCCCATTCCTATAGAATATGTTGGAACGAAAGATACTTTTGGAGAAAGTGGCACACCTTCTGATCTATTGAAAAAATATGGACTGGATATACCAGATATTGTAGCCGCTGCTGAAAAGGTATTGCAACGAAAAAACAATAACTGATCATCTTCCTATCAACCAAACCTAAGTAAATGGAAAGCACCATGAGCGATGCGGAATTGCTATCCGGATTTAAAACAGAAGAAACAAAAGAGCGGGCTTATACAGCAATCATTAAAAAATACCAGGAAAAATTATATTGGCATATTCGCCGGATGGTTGTAGATCATGATGATGCCAATGATGTATTGCAAAATGTATTTATCCGGGTTTGGAAAGGATTGGCCAATTTCAGGGAAGACAGCCAGTTATATACCTGGTTATACCGCATTGCAACCAACGAAAGCCTGACTTTTATAGAACAACAGAAAAAAAGATCATCGGTTTCGCTAAGTGATGTAGAATCTGGACTCAGTAATAAAATAAAGGCAGATGAAGGTTTTGACGGTAAGAAATTAGAATGGAAGCTCCAATTGGCCATACAGCAACTACCTGAAAAACAAAGAGCTGTATTTAATTTAAGATATTATGAAGAAATGCCATATGCTGAAATGAGCCAGGTATTGGAAACTAGTGAAGGTTCATTAAAAGCCAGTTATCACCATGCGGTTAAAAAGATAGAGGATTATATCCTGAACCATTAAACTTTTAAGGTTAAAACCCGTCTTAAACGCTGTAAAATGGCACGTAAACAATCAATAATAGAAGAGTTAGAAAATATGGGTAGTTTGTTATTTGAACATCAACCTGCTCAAATTTATCGTATTCCGAACGGTTATTTTGAAAATTTGCCTGCCCTGATGGTTTTTAAAGTTACGGTTAATGAAGAGCTGGATAAAATTTCTTTAAATGATACGTACCAGGTAAAACAAGGCTATTTTGAATCTTTTCCTCAAAAAATGCTTACACTGGTCAAGGAATCTGATGAAGTTAACGTAGAAGAGGAACTGGCTCAATTATCACCTTTATTAAGTAGCATTAAAAGAGAAACCCCTTACACAGTTAATGAAACCTATTTTGAAAACTTAAATACCCTGCCTAAAGCAGAAAAAGAAGCTAAAGTGGTTTCAATTTCCAGAACAAAAACCTGGATGCGGTATGCAGCGGCGGCTATCGTGATAGGATTTATCACTATCAGTGGGGTTTGGTATTTTATCCAGAATACAAGTATTGACCCTATTGAAGACCCTTATGCATGGGTAAAACAAAAAACAAATACGATCAGTAATGATGATCTGGAATCTTTTATAGAACTCGCAAATATTGAATCCAGTGCAATAGAAACAAAAACACTAAACCCGGTTAAGTCTGCCGAGATGAATGAATTGATGGAAGATGTACCGGATTTGGAAATTATGAAATTTTTAAACGAAACTCCCGGCTCAGAAAACAACGGTGACATGATCCTGAATTAATATAAAAAATGAAAAAATTTTTACTCATATGTAGTTTATCCATTTTCTCTATCTATAGCGCATATAGCCAGGATGATAGACAAAATGAACAGATCCGCGAAAAAATGAGCGAGTTTATCCAAAAAAGGATGAACCTTTCAAAAGCGGAAGCTGAGAAATTCAACCCTATTTTTTATCGGTATTTCCAGGACTGGCGGAAAACTTTGAATGATAATAAAAATGACAGGCTTGTTTTGCAGCAAAAGGTAGCTGAACTCAGGTTACGGTATCGGAATGAATTTAAAGGTATAATTGGTGAGAAAAGAAGCAACGAGGTTTATAAACAACAAGAGGTTTTTATCCGGGAACTGAGACAATTAAAACAACAACGTGACCGTCGCGGAAAGAATTTTTAAACTTTTTATTTGGCTCCTTTCATAATTAGTGTTTTTCATATGTTAGCCACGACCATCTCTTTCGGGATGGTCGTTTTTTTTATGTTACTTTTTCTTACCAGCTTCAAAAAGCGGGTTCTTTATATCATGATAAAATAAAAATTTCCAATTTTCAGCCTGGCCTTTCTCCCACCATTCCTGCCGTAATTGCATGGCCTTTTTACCATCATAATCGTATTTTGCAACAAACCTGTTTTTCATTTGCTGATACTGGGGCGCTTCATCTCCACCATAAAAAACAATTTCTGAACCTTCTTTTATCCAGAACACCTGGTGAAATGGAGAGTGGCCACCACTATGCCGGTATTCAATAAAATTATCTATGAGTCCTTCATTTTCATTTAAAAGAATTACCTGGGAAGATTTTTTTAAAACTTCCAATTCTTCGGTAAAAAATGAAGGAAATCCCTTTTCAAAAGCAAAATCCAATTCCTTTTCCTGCACATAATAGATGGCTTGCGGAAAACTTAAACTTCTTTTTTCATTTGCCATTTTAATTCCAACCGCTCCTGCATGATCTTTATGTAAATGCGTTAATAATACTTTTGTAACAGAAGTTGGAGAAAAGCCTGCGTCTTCGATATTCTTATGTAATTGTAGTATTCCTTCTTCCGCATTAAATCCTAATCCCGTGTCCAGTAATAAAATGTCTTTTTCTGTAATCACTAAAAAAGGTTGGACGTCTACCAGCAAACTACCTGCCGATCTTTTTTGCAGATCATGTTCATCTATATTAAAAGGAACAAATTGTTTGGTTCCATCAATGGTAAACGAACCTTCAGAAAGTGGAATAATTTGCATCCCAGTTTTTTGTTTAATAACGCAGGTGTCTTGGAATAGTTCGGTTAACGGATTACCATTTGCCTGTCTGCATCCAACCTAACAAGTATAAAAAGAAGAATGGAGAAAGTAACGAGTGAAGTTCCTCCATAACTAACAAAAGGCAGTGGTATACCAATTACCGGTGCAAGTCCGATCGTCATGGCCAGGTTTATTCCGATATGAAAGAATAAAACACCTGCTACGCCATATGCATATACTCTCGAAAAAGTGCTTCGCTGTCTTTCGGCAATGGTAATGATAAGAAACAGCAGCGATAAATAAACTAAAATAAGTACCATACTACCTACAAATCCAAATCCTTCACCTATAGTGCAAAAAATAAAATCGGTTCGTTGTTCCGGAACAAAATCATAGCGTGTTTGCGTTCCTTTTAATAACCCACGCCCCAGCAAGCGTCCACTGCCTATAGCTATTTTGGATTGCTTTACGTTATAGTCTGCAGTGTTCAAACGTGGCTTACCCGCCATATCACTTTCTTCAATTCCTTTTAAATATTCAATAGGCACCTCTTTACCAATGGTACTGTATATACGCTCCACCTGGTGATTTTGCAAAACACTTTTAAAAATAAAAGGAACTCCAAAACGCTGAATCCCTACACATAAAGCCCATATGAGAATAATGTTTATAAGAATACCTTTATTACGGCGGATCTGCCTGCGCATATTGTAAACAGTTAGACCTGCAAAAACAGTTAATATGATGGCCAGTGTGTTTTTTTCAAGTAATAATGTTAATACCACCAATGCTGCCACTGAAAAACCAATGACCAGGATAAGTGAGGGAAGACCTTCGCGGTACATAACCAAAAAGAAAGAAAAATAAACCAGTGCAAGTCCTGTTTCCTTTTGTAAAATAGCCATCAAAGCAGGGAGTATAGCAATACCCGCAGCAATCAATTGACTTTTAGTTTTAGAAAAATCAGTCTCATTTAGTGAAAGATATTTAGCCAGTGCCAGGCAAACCGGAATTTTACAGAACTCTGCAGGCTGAAACTGGAATCCTCCTATCCGGATTATAGACTCCGTACCTTTTATTTCAGTGTGAAAAGGGAAAACAAGCAATAATAATAAAATACCAAAGGCATACCATAGATTAGCAGTAGCCGCAAAAAATTTACTATCCGTAACTAAAATAAATACCCCGATGATGACAGATAATATGAAAAAAATAAATTGTTTACTGTAGTCTGTCCTAAACGTAAGAAAACTTGTTATTACATCATCTCCCTCTACAAAAGTGGCACCAAAAATAGCAGTAATGCCTATACCTGAAATTAAAAAGTACAGCCAGATCAGGCGCCAGTCAATCCCTTTCGAAATAGAAGGATTTCGTTGATTCATATTATGTAAAGGGCTGGTTTTTAAAATATTTTTCTTTGGGTAAAATAGCTTCCCATTCAAATACCGGTGGCCATTGCTCTCCGGTAGGCAAAGAAACCGGTATAGAAGTATGCTTCATTACATAATTTTTTATGTAACTGCTGTCACTGGTCATTTCATACCATTTAAATGCCCGGATAGAATCCTCAATATATTGGAGGCGTTTCAAATAAGATGGCATCAGGTTGGCATTGGCAATCTCTTCCACCTTCTTTACTCTTTCAGGCCTTAAAGTATCATTCAAAAATTTTTCCATTAGAATTGATGAAATAGGCCCGGCCCAGGTACCCCCATATCCGGCATTTTCAACTATTACAGCAATCGCAATTTTTGGATTTTCTCGTGGTGCAAAACATACAAACACAGAATTATCTTTTAGCTGTACGCGTTTACGCTCAATGATGCGATAATTTTCCGCAGTTCCTGTTTTTGCTGCCACATTAATACCTGGTATCGCAGCAGAGCGGGCTGTACCTCTTTCAACCACATCCTGCATACCACTAATCACTTCTTCAAATGCTGCATCCGGAATATGTGTCAATATTTCATTTTTTACCCGAAAAGGATTCATGATGGTATCTTCTTCCGTTTCATCATCAATTTTTTTTACAAAATGCGGAGTATAATAGTATCCTTTATTAGCAATTATGCAAATAGCGTTCGCTAATTGCAATGGAGTAGTGGTCATCATATCCTGACCGATGCCAAGGGTAAGGTTAGTACACGAACTCCATGAACCCCTGTAAACAGTATTGTAACGATTGGTATCCGGAATGTTGGCTTTGTCTTCACTGGGTAGATCAATTCCCAAACGGGTACCAAGACCAAATGCATTCATATAATCTTTCCATTTTGCATAGCCCACTTTTACATTTCGATATTTTGGATTATCAATGGTAAGCCGGAATATGTGTGTATAATAGGCATTGCAGGAATTTGCAATTGATAAACGTAGGTTAGCAGCATGACCACCACCGGCATGGGTACAACGAACCGGCCGGTTACAACCATAATATGCACCGCTGCAAGGATATCCAAAAGATGGTGTAATGACTCCTTCTTCCAGAGCAACTAAAGCACCAATGGGTTTAAATGTGGAACCAGGTGGATATTGACCCTTAATGGCCCTGTTTAATAATGGGGCCGAAACATCGAGTTGAAGCCTTGCAAAATTCTTTTGTTTATCAGATCCAGTAAGATCATTAGGATTAAAATTAGGTCCCGAAACCATAGCCAATATGCCACCTGTTTTAGGTTCAATAGCTACTATTGCACCTACTTTATTGGCCATCATTTTCTCAGCAAGTTGCTGCAATTCCACATCTATATATGTTCGCAGATTGCGACCGGCAACTGCTGCAGTATCAAATTCACCATTCTCATATCTGCCTACTAACCTGTTCTTATTATCTTTTATTAAATATTGAATACCCCGTTGACCTCTGAGTATTTCCTCATAAAAGGATTCTAAACCATTTCTACCTACATAATCTCCAGGTATATAATAATTATTGGAACGGGCTATAATTCCGGAATCAACTTCGCCGATATAACCCAGAATTTGAGCAGCCACATTATAAGGATAGGTACGAACTGGTCTTTCCTGCAAGTAAAATCCATTACTGAAGCGCCACATATTTTCTTCAAGCCTTGCATGTTTGGCCGGCGATAATAAACCTTCGAAAACGGAAGGCCTGTATCGGCCATTACGTATAATTGAAGTAACTACCCTTTTTTTAAATTCTGCCGTATCTATTTCAAGCAACCTGCATAAATAGGAAGTATCTACCCCACGTATTTGAGTAGGCGTAACCATCAGATCGAACATGATGGTATTGTTTAAAATAGGCCGGTTCAATCTGTCATATATAATACCCCGTGGAGGAAACACTCTTTTAGGAAATACGGCATTGTCCAAAGCGAGTTGCTTGTACTTACTTGAAAGTACCTGCAGGTTAAATAATTGTATGCTGATTATGATAAAGGTTAAGATAAAAATCAGCCTTACAATATAGCTTCTTGATTGATTAAAAACAGACATATATTAATTCAGGAAATAAGAGAAAAGGAGCGGAAAAAAATTCCGCTACAAATTACTATAATTTAAAAGTTATGATGAATAATAAATGTTTAAAGTTGTAAGCAAATGAAATGATTCATCTTTTTTTACTACACCAAAACGTTTATCCGGGAGTATTAGTACGGTAGCGAAGCCTGCGGGGAAATAATATTTCTGTAAGTATAATAAGCATCATGCTTATGCCTGTTGTTGCAATCACTTTTATCAGGAAGTCAAGAAAGGAACCAAACTGAAGCCATTCTAAAAAAACCAGGTAAATATTATGCAGAAAAGTTAGAATTAAAGTATATACCAGGTAAGGCGTCCATCCCATGCTTTTGGGAGAAGGTTCCCGGTAATTAAATTCAGATGTGTCTTTTGGTGTGAGAATATTAATAACAAATGGCCTCGCATATGCAATTAATACACATGCTGCTGCGTGCAAGCCGGGAGTCATCGTAAAATAATCGAGACTGAGCCCTGTTAAAAAACCAATGATCATCAACCAAAACCGGCTTATCGAAAATGGAAGCCATAAAATAAAAAGAAAATAAATAATAGGAACAATGAATTGGTGTAACGGGGGAATATTATCCAGTACAAACACCTGTACCAAAATAAAAATTAAAAACCTGATAATATTTTTCAACAAATCGCTCACCGGTTAACAGGTTTAACTTCATCAATTTTTTTCCTTGTTTCTTCATCCAGGAGAACCTGTTCGGATCGGTGAAGATTTTCTACCACAAATACTTGTTGCAGGTTATAGAAATTTGCATTCGTTGCTACCTTTATAAGGTACAATCCTGTTGCTTTATCAATGGTGACACTATTTACTGTACCTATTATATGATCGGGTGGAAAATTGTAACTATAAACGCTGGTTAATACCGTATCCCCTTTTACTATTTCTTCATTTTTCGGAATTCCTTTTAATAACAAATATCTTGGATCAACTGCATCCCATTCCACCGATCCAAATTCTTTTGTTTTTTTAAGAGATGCATTAACCTTGCTTTGAACGTGCAGAAGACTCATAACCTGGCTAAAATTGGAACTTACATTAACCACCACGCCTACTACACTGCCATCAGAATTCAAAACAGCCATATTATCCCTGATGCCATGTTTTGCACCCCTGTTCAATTGTAAATAATTTCTTTGCCTGTTAACAGCATTGTTGATCACTTTTGCTTCACGCCACAAGTATCTCCTGTATTGTTCAATGGTGTCTCCTCTTAATGTATCCACCCGAACTTGCATTCCAGTATCCGGCACCAGGTAATTTTGCTCTAATAGATTCAGCAAAGAATCATTCATCCTGTGCACACGGCGATTCTCTTCCCCCTGGTGAAAATAATCATCCAGTTTATCATATCGGGAATTTATATTACCGGTAATTTCATTGGCAATACCTAAAAAACTTGCCCGGTGAAAACGATTATAATTAAATAAAAAATAAAGTGCCACAAACTGCAGTAGCAGGAATGTAAGCAAATTAAAATACCTGCGGATGAACAGAAAAATATTACGCATGAAGTAAACCCTGGTTGTAGGCTAAGGGTTTTTGGGCCCATTCTGCAGCACCAAAAAAACCCATAGTATCTTTTTATCTCATAACAAATGGATACCTGTCATAGTTTTTCAATGCAATACCGGTGCCTCTAACTACGCTTTTAAGTGGATCATCAGCCACATGTACGGGTAATTTTATTTTTTGACTGAGTCTTTTATCTAAACCACGTAACAGTGCGCCACCGCCAGTAAGATATAAACCGCGGCGATAGATATCAGAAGCCAGCTCTGGGGGTGTTTGTTCCAATGCTTTTAAAATGGCTTCTTCAATTTTAAAAATGCTTTTATCAAGTGCTTCTGCAATCTCCTGGAAGCTAACCATAATCTGTTTGGGAATACCTGTTACCAGGTCTCGTCCATTTACCGGAATATCATCGGGTGGGTTTTCAAGATCTTTCATAGCTGCCCCAACCTGTATTTTTATTTGTTCAGCGGTACGCTCACCTATCAATAAACTATGATAGCGCCGAAGTGCTTCCATTATATCCGCTGTAAATTCATCACCTGCAATCCGTATAGATTGATCACAAACAATACCCGCCAATGCAATAACTGTAATGCCAGTAGTACCACCACCAATATCAATAATCATATTACCAATTGGCTCTTCTACATCAATACCAATACCCAGCGCTGCAGCCATGGGTTCATGAATCAGGTAGACTTCTTTAGCACCGGCCTGCTCCGCACTATCTCTAACAGCCCTTTTCTCCACTTCAGTAATTGAAGATGGAATGCAGATCATCATTCGCCAGCTTGGAGGAAATAGGGGTTTTTTGGGATATACCAGTTTAATGAGTTCACGGATCATCAATTCCGCAGCATTAAAATCTGCGATCACCCCGTCTTTAAGAGGCCTGACGGTCCGGATGCTTTCATGTGTTTTTTCATGCATCATCAAGGCCCTTTTCCCAACAGCCAGTACTTCTTTCGGATTATTACGATTCAGTGCCACAATACTTGGTTCATTCACCACTACTTCATCATTATGTATAATGAGGGTATTTGCAGTTCCCAGGTCAATCGCTATTTCTTGTGTAAACCAGTTGAAAAGTCCCATTTATTTGGATTGGATTTAATGTTGGCAAAATTGGCGGAAATTATTTGAATAAACAAAGCAAACACATGCTATTTGTGTATTTCATCGTTTTATTTTGGCGCGTATAATTTTAGTTAGATGAATTTTTATAAATTATTCAAACCATTTTAGTACATAACGTCATGCTGATTTGAAAAGTATAGAATAAAGATACTGTTTGTATTTTTTTCACAGGGAATCCATTTGAAGGATTTAATAATTCAGATTAGTGATGAAAATCATAACCATACCCCCATGCATATACGAAACAAATTAAGAAGGAATCACACATGGAAACCCAGCATCCTTTCAATTTCCGGAGGTAGTTTGGGTAGTTTCCTTCTTTCAATGAGAAAACTGGTTAGCTGAGCGATCTCCTTAAAAATGTAATGTTTATCTGCAGCCGCTTTCAGGTAATCTTTGCCAGTACTACCCCCGGTACCTATGCGGGTACCGATCATGCGATGAACCATATTCATATGCCGGTGACGCCAGGCACTTAATTGTTCATCAATTTCAAGCAGGTTATTCAATAATTGAAAAGGTAATTGCAACATGGGATAGCCCCTGTAAAGCATAATAAAAAGAGCGGCTCTATTGGCGGCACCTGAAAAGGCGTGGTTGGTTTGACCATCCTTCAAAAACAGATTGGCAAAATGTTCAACGTTGTCCTTTTCTGCCTCTGCCAAACTACCGGCATATCGATACTGGTATTCTTTCCAGTAAATACCTGAGATTTCCCGGTTTGTTTCATTTTGTTGTGAAAAAGTAATCTCCAGGTTTCGCCAATTTTGTTCATCTTGAAAAAATGGAATTCTTTCAAGCCAGTTATTAACCAATTCAATCAGGGATTTTCCGGCTTCCGCATTTTTAATCATAGCCACATGCTCCGGTTTTAACTGGTGTGTATAATATTCCTGACCATGCCGGTTTTCAAATTTTAATCCCAGTTTTGCTTCAAGCATTTTGAATTGCCAGCTTTGAAACCCGGATGCAGGTCTGAGCATATCGCGAAAATCCAGGAAATCCATGGGAGTCATGGTTTCCATAATATCTATCTGGTGAACTAGCACCCGCAAAATGGTGACCATCCTGCTAAGCCTGTGTGTAACCAATTGCAGTTCCGGCGAATTATCATTTATAGTGGGCCGTCCCATGATTTCGACCACTGAATCCGCCTCATGGTGTAATTGCTTAAACCATAATTCATATGCCTGGTGAATAACAATAAAAAGCATTTCATCATGTGCAAAAAGATTATGTCGACCACTTTCAGGATGCTGGGCCTCTAAAATTTTGTCCAATTGCAAATAATCGTGATAATGAACTTCTTTATACGTCATAGCCTAAATATATTAGATAAAGGTTTCAATATGGGATGGACACACATATGCGTCAGGTGAATTCAAATCCAATATCACCCCGGTAATACATTCCATTAAAATGAACACCTGCCAGTTTTTCTTTTGAACGACCGGACGCTTCAGCAACCGTTTCTCCAAATGAGGTTATACAAAATATTCTGCCTCCATTCGTATACAATTGATCGTTCTCTTTTTTTACAGCAGCGTAAAATACAAGGCTATGGTCATCATATAAATCCTCAAGCCCGGTGATTTCAAAACCGGTTGCATGCTCGTTGGGATACCCACCACTAACTGCCATAATTGTGCAGGCAAATCGCTTATCGGTTTCAATTTGTACAGTATGTAATTTTCCTTCTGCAGTCGCTTTCATTAACAGGGCTAAATCGTTCTTAAGCCGGGGCATTACTACTTCAGTTTCCGGATCGCCCATCCTGCAATTATATTCAATAACAAAGGGGTCATCGCCAACTTTCATCAATCCAATAAAAACAAATCCATGATACTTTAAATTATCATCCTTAAGACCTTGAATGGTTGGCTTAATGATTTGTTGTTCTACTTTCTGCATGAAACTTTTATCTGCGAATGATACCGGACTAACAGCTCCCATACCGCCAGTATTTAATCCGGTATCCCCTTCACCCACTTTTTTATAGTCCTTAGCTTCGGGTAAAATCACATAACCATTACCGTCAGTTAATACAAATACAGAAAGTTCTATTCCATCAAGAAAAGCTTCTACCACCACTCTTTTACCAGCTTCCCCAAATTTTGCCCGTTGAATCA
Source organism: Chitinophagaceae bacterium (assembly GCA_013696395.1). Lineage (GTDB taxonomy): Bacteria > Bacteroidota > Bacteroidia > Chitinophagales > Chitinophagaceae > JACCYQ01. Next base: position 10,617 of record JACCYQ010000034.1, on the reverse strand, counting down.
TCAATTCAAATTCAGCTACCGCTTCCAGGTGGTTTTGACAAATCACCACACCTTTTCCCGATGCCAACCCATCGGCTTTCAACACAACCGGCAGCGAATGCTGTTGAAGATACCTAACGCCGTCCGCGTAATTATCAATGGTAAATTCTTTGTAAGCGGCTGTTGGTATGTTATTTTTTTGCATGAAAACTTTGGCAAATGCCTTACTTCCCTCAAGCATGGCGGCTTCCCGGGAAGGCCCGATAATATGAAGCTCTTCCAATGCAGGTTCTTGTTGCAAATAATTTACAATGCCATTCACCAGCGGATCTTCAGGACCAACGATAACCATATTTATATTCTCTGAAATGCAGGCCGCTTTAATTTTTTCAAAATCATTTAATGAAATGGAAATATTGGTGCCGCATAAAGCGGTACCGGCATTTCCGGGAGCAATAAACAGCTGTGAGCAGGATGGACTTTGAGTCAGTTTCCAGGCAAGGGCATGTTCCCTGCCACCTGCGCCAAGGAGTAGGATTCGCATATAGTGTAGGTTTAGTAAAGAGGTGCGAATATCGGCCAAGATTATTAAAGATGAAATGAAATATTTACGAGTTGGATATTTTCTTTATTTTGTTCCGATTAAATAAAATTTATTCAAATAAATAAGCCAACATGAACCAGCTTCAGGTACAACAGGGGCACCCGCCAGCATTGTATATTTTATTTTTTACCGAGATGTGGGAACGTTTCAGCTACTATGGCATGAGGGCGTTGCTGGTACTCTTTCTTACCTCCTCATTCATGGAAGGTGGCTGGGCCTGGGAACGCCAGGATGCTTTGCAATTGTATGCCGTTTACACGGGCCTGGTTTATTTAACACCCATCATTGGTGGGTTGATTGCTGACAAATTATTGGGCTATCGCAAAGCGGTAATCCTGGGCGCCTTGATCATGACCATCGGCCATGCAAGCATGGCATTCGAAACCAGCTTCTTCTTTTATCTGGGATTAACCTGCCTTATTATTGGTAATGGTTTATTTAAACCAAACATTTCATCTATGGTAGGCCAGCTATATACGGATGAAAAGAAAAAAGATTCGGCATACACCATTTTTTACATGGGCATTAATGCCGGGGCCTTCCTCGGTATTTTATTGTGCGGGTATATTGGAGAAAAAATTGGCTGGAGCTATGGTTTTGGACTGGCCGGCGTTTTCATGTTTTTTGGTATGCTGCAATTTTCATTTGCACAAAAAATATTTGGCAACATCGGCTTATCACCCAAAGCACTTAAAAAAATAGAGCTGAACCCGGATGCCACAGCTTACATACACAATAAAGCTTTTGAATCAGAAGGCAATGAACGGGAAGTACAATCAGCCACACCCAAACAGATTGACCGCGACCGCATTATTGTAATCTCTGTTTTTGCATTTTTTACCATCTTTTTTTGGTGGGCTTTTGAGCAGGCGGGTGGCTCCATGACCATTTTTGCCGATGATTATACAGCAAGGGTTTTGGAGGGCACTTCTGCATCAGCATTTAAAATTTCCAACACATTGCTTACGGTAGTACCCATGATTATCTTGTCGGTGGTGCTGGCCAATCTTTTTAAGAAAACATTTTCCAAATATGCTTTATCCAATATTTTCCTGGCAACCAGTTTTGTCATCATCTGGGGTATTGTAATCTGGATGTTATACAGGGAATTCAGGGCCGATGCCACTGAAGTTCCTGCCTCCTGGTTTGGTATCCTCAACTCTTTCTTCATCATCGCACTGGCACCGCTGTTTTCAAAAATTTGGGAGAGTAAATTAAACCCTACCGGCCCGGTGAAGTTTGCCATTGGTTTGATCCTGCTGGGATTAGGATTTGCCATACTTGCTTATGGGAGCATGCCCATTGAACAAGGAGCAAAAACAGCATCCGTTAGTATGATCTGGCTAATAATGGCTTACCTGCTTCACACTATGGGCGAACTTTGCATATCACCGGTAGGTCTTTCTTATGTTAGTAAATTAGCCCCTGTAAAACTCGTCGGCCTCATGTTCGGTATCTGGTTTATTTCAAACTTTATCGCCAACTTTTTAGCAGGTATCACAGGCAGTTATATTGATGCTATTACTGAAAAATATTCCTTAACGGTTTTCTTCCTCATTTTTACAATAATACCCATCCTGGCTGGATTCGTCATGCTGGGATTAAATAAAATGCTAGTAAAGAAAATGCATGGATACCATTAAAAAGTAAAATTTAAAAAGCGATGTGATTTCAACGTCGCTTTTTAAAAATTTATTAATATTAAAATTGAAACAACGTAAACAGATTCAGGGAATACTCGGTTTTATGCTGGGGTTCATCTTTATTTTTTCAAATTATCTGCCACTGATCATCTCATCGTACCTGGTTTTGATTTATATGTTTCTTAGTTTTTTTCACCATATAAAAGATATAGAAGAGAACGAAGATGATGAAGTGCCATACAATGCCACTGATAGTATTATATCATTATTATTTCAGCTAATATCTTTTGCCTTAGTATTTCTTTTTACATGGGTCCTTTTAGATTGGAAACTGGAACTCCTATGAACAACTTCTTAAATGAAATCTAAATGCCGGTATTTTTTTCCCAGTATAGCCGCATCAACTGCACCCAACCAGTTCTTCAAAACAGTGGCATATACATTCTTAAAATCAACCTTGTATTTTAAATCACCTTCATCAAGGTCTGAGAGATCAGGCAATTCATTTAATATTCCTTTCTGCTTTAAAGCCCCACTCACAAAAAACATATTATTTGCTGTTCCATGATCGGTGCCACCACTGGCATTTTGAGAAACCCTTCTGCCAAATTCAGAAAACGTCATCAACAATACATCGTCAAATCGATTATTCGTCTTCATGTCTTTTGTAAAAGCTGAAACAGCATCATTTAACTCGGAAAATAATCTTTGCTGTTGCGCCTGTTGATTAATATGCGTATCGAAACTTCCGAGCGACAGGTAATAAACCTTGGTATTGATATCGGAAAAGATCAGCGAAGAAATAGTTTTCAGATTTTGACCCAGTTCTGTTTTAGGGTATTCAGATTTGGTTGGTTTAAACTTACTTTTTTCAAAAATATAATCCGCCGAAGAAATCGTTTGGGCTAATGTTTTGTATAAATATTCAACAGGTTCTTCATTATGTGCATGCGAATGATTTTGAACGATGTCCTTAAAAAAGCGTTGATTGGCTGTACCAAATAAACGTTTGGGGTCTTTCATGGCAATGGCATTGCTGTTATCACCTTTCATGGACAAACTCAAAACATCATCCAGTTCAAGTGCGTAAGTGGGTTTATCGCATCCGGCACATTGCGCATCAAGATACCGGCCAATCCAGCCTGTATTCAGGTATTGATTACTATCACTGGCCGTTTGCCAGATATCCATACTTCTGAAATGCGATCTGTCAGGGTTTGGATAACCTACACTGTTTAAGATACCCAGATTGCCATCATTGTATAAATCACGGAAACCAGTAAGCGAAGGATGCAGAGCCGTATCATCTGTTAACAACAAAGCTTTGCTTTTATCGATGGAGAGTCGCGGCCGGCTCTTATAATAAAGATCACTACGAACAGGAATAACCGTATTTAATCCATCATTGCCACCACTCAGCTGCAGTATAACAACCACTTTATTACCTGCAGGAACCGTGGCATTGCCTTCAAAGGCTTTTAAAAATTTAGGCACCATTAATGTAGCTGTTGCCAACGAACCGATCTGTAAAAATTCTCTGCGTTTGATTACCATGATTAAACTCCTGTTTTGAAAATAATTTACTTGAATTTTTATATTTATTTTTCAACCATTCAAGACCTTTTTTAGCACATCTGGTATTCTGGCGTACTCATTAATTGAAAAGTGGCTGATTTAATAAAGTTCTCCCGACCGCTTGAATCCATATATTTTCTGATCAATTCCGGATTCACTCCGGTTTTTGTTTGAAGCAATAGAACGGTGATGGCTTCCTGTAATTTTTCTTTAGGGATACTTTCAAAGTATGCCATGTAAGCAGGCCAATTAATGTCCGCCTGTATGGGTCGTCCACTCTTTCCCATCCCGTTATTTTTTAATTTCGGAGTATTCTCATTACGGCCCATCATCTGATCATCATCATCCTTTGGATTTATATTCAATTCATCCACATCGTTTATCAGCATGGGTATACGCATGCGCATCACCAGCGAAGAACTGTCGATCCAGGATTTACCACCTGGCCAACCGGCCACATTGGGTGGATAAAACAGCACCTGACCAAGCAGGCGTTGCAACAATAAAAGCGCCTCATCATTTTGCACTTCCATGGGTAATATGCGCTGTATCCCTGCTAATAATTCCACAGGAGATTTGATAATGGAACCAATGTTTTTTAGATCGTAAAACCAATCACTCGTAAAAATATCTTCCATCAGTTTCGATATCTCATAATTGCTTTGGTAAAACCGATCGGCCAGCCACTCTATTTTTGTTTCATCGGGAACTTCATTTACAAAAAAGCGATACACTTTTTGAGTTATGAATTTTGCAGTTTGTTTCTGTTCTAATAAAATATCCAATACTTCATCGCCCTGCAGGTTACCAGTATTGCCCAAAACTGTTTTGCTGCCAGCGTCATGCTGGAATCTGCGAAAAATAAATTCGCCCTGCACATTGGCACCCCAGCCGGTAAATGCACGGGCGGCATCTTTAATATCATGTTCAGCGTAATTACCGCGTCCCAACGTAAACAATTCCATTACCTCCCGGGCAAAATTTTCATTTGGATGATCTTTTCTATTCTGGTTATTGTTTAAAAAATTAATCATGGCTGCACTCTTGGAAACTTCGTGCAGCATATCCCGGAAATTTCCCAATGCATGGCGGCGGATAATATCCAGTAATTGTTGTTGGTAAAATATATTCAGGTTTCGACAGGCAAAATGCCCGTGCCAGAAAAAAGCCATTTTTTCCCTGAGCTGGGCACTGCTTTTAATCATTTCTCCCAACCATGCAAGATTGAGGTTCCTGATACTCTCCCTTTGCTTTTTCTGGATCATTTTTCTTTCATCTGCAGTCAGTTCCTTTCGCTTTTGCTGCCGGCCAGCGTCTTCAATACCCATATATAAACCCTGCAGGTAATTATCTGCAACATTGATAAACCGTGGTTTTTTAGAAGAAGCTTTTTCTAATGCTTTATACAATTGATGTGGAGTAGCAATGGCAATATCCTTTAACTGTTCTGCAGCGGGACCAAAGCCGGCACGCCAGAAAAGGTGCTGGTTCTTTTGTTGATTCAATAAGGACATCCGGGCGGCATTTTTTACAATAGACCGATAGATACAGCATTTGTTTAATGGCTCACAAAATATATTAAAGTTCCTTTTTTAGTTGCTGGAAAGTCTCTCTGATTCCAGGTTCTACTTTTCCCGTTTGCCTTCCTGCATTTTCCCTGATATAATGAATACGGCGATCAATATCGGGATGGCTGCTGGCCCATTCACTAACGGAAACACGCATACTATTTTTCAACAATTGGAAAAGATCAATAAATCCATGGCTGCCGATACCTCGCTTTTCAATTAATTGCAGGCCAAGCAAATCCGCCTCTTTTTCATAAGAACGACTGTACGACAGATTCTTTAATTGCTCCGCCCGGTTCAATAAAACACCGCCTATGGAACCCATATCACCCACAATAAAGTACAAAACGATGGCAGCGGAAAATTGCCTGAAAATAGACCGCGTAGTGTGCCGTTTTTCTATGTGCATAAACTCATGTGCCAGCAATGCGGCCAGTGTTGCGACATCATCCATTTCTTTCAGCATCTCATCATACACAATGATATGGCCACCCGGCAATGCAAATGCATTCAGTATTTCACCTTTTACTACAGTTACCTCTATCGGGTATACAGATTCTATATTAAGCTGTTGAAAAAATCGCATAATCGTCTCCGTTGCAGCTTCATTAACATTCATGCCTGCGGTTAACTGATTATAGATGTCGTTTCCAACCTGTATTTCATAAGCAGGAGAAACTCTTTTTGCCAGATTACCTGCAACAGCAGGCACAACCACAAAAAACAATAAGTAAAGAAAAACCAGGATAACACCTACAAACTTTACCAACCGCATAGTTTGTGTGCCCAATAATTTATGTAAGAATGAATGCTGATCCTTTTTGATCTGTTTTTTCAATTGATCTATAAAAGCATGCTGATGAGGTACCAGTTGTTGCATCGGCCATCCTGGATAATGAACGATATTATTTTCAATCTTTAATTTATCTATTGGCCAATACAATATTTTTTGAAGTTGATCTTCCAACCAACTGATCTCAATTTTATTGTTTAGTAAAGCAATGGAAACCGGGTGTGGCTCTCTTCCTTCTGACTGGTATGTACCTGTATAGGTTTCCATGAATAATGATCAGGAAAAAATATATTCTTCAAAAGCGATATTACTAAAATGCCTGTTAAATAAAATAAAATAATGCCCGCTTCTACCTGGCCAGTAAAAGCCTGAACCCCACGTATAACCCAGACATATTATTCAGGCTGCTGTTTACAGAAAAAGACTTTGAAGTTACATTACTCATATTTCCCAGCGACTGTGTTTTGATTTTCCCGTTTTCATATTGCACATACACAAGGTTATTGAATCCTGTTTCCAGGTGTAATTTTTTATTCACCTGGAAAGAGATACCGGGATAAATGCCAACATTTACATTATAACCTTTGTTGGTAGAAATATAATCCGTCCCCTGTGTAGTTTCACCATCAAAAATATTTGCCCCGAACCTGCCTTGTCCAAAAATATAAAACCGGTTGGCTATCGGAAGGTACCTGCGCATATAAATGCCGGCACCATAATATTTATTAGTCGTTTCATTACTTCCATTTTCCTGCATTTGGTTGGAAAACGAAAGATCCCCACCAACAATCAAATTTTCTTTAACGGCAATACCAATCGCCGGACTTACATAAAAATTGGATGTTTTGGTTTCAATTGTTGAACCTTCCTGTTTGTTTTCCTGGCTATTGTATCCAATTCCGCCACCAAGCAGAATAGATCCTTTTGATATTTGCGCATAAATGGATGAAGAAGTGAAAACAGCAATTGTAATAAGTGTAAATAGTTTTCGCATGACCGTTAGTTTAGATGATTATAAAAAATCAAATATGTAAAACAAAAAGGAAGCACCGTTATGAAAGCGCTTCCTTTAACGAAGAATTATACAAACTAAAACCAAAATTAAATGGATGATGCAGCGAATTTTATCTTAAAATATTACATCAATACATCACTGCCAAAATATTCATGTAAACAAGCTGGCAGATGTATCCCTTCTGCAGCCTGGTTATTCTCCAGCAAACAGGCCAGTATACGTGGCAAAGCCAGCGAACTACCATTTAATGTATGTACCAATTTTGTTTTCCCTTCCGCATCTTTAAAACGCACTTTCATCCTGTTTGACTGGTATGTTTCGAAGTTTGAAACAGAACTTACTTCAAGCCATTTTTCCTGGGCCGCGCTATACACTTCAAAATCATAAGTGATGGCAGATGCAAAACCCATATCGCCGCCGCATAATCGCAAAATGCGGTAAGGCAATTCAAGACTGATTAATAATTTTTCTACATGCTTCACCATTTCATCCAGCGTTTCATAACTTTTATCCGGATGCGTGATCTGCACGATTTCCACTTTATCAAACTGATGTAAACGGTTTAATCCTCTTACATCTTTGCCATAACTTCCGGCTTCTCTTCTAAAGCAGGGCGTGAAAGCAGTCATCTTTACAGGCAAAGAAGTTTCCTTCATCATTTCATCGCGGTAAATATTTGTCAAGGGAACTTCAGAAGTGGGGATCAGGTAAAAATTATCTTCTGTTGCATGATACATCTGTCCTTCTTTGTCTGGCAGCTGCCCGGTGCCAAATGCCGATGCTTCACTCACCATCAGGGGTGGTTGAATTTCCTGGTAACCAGCGGCCGTATTAAAATCCAAAAAATATTGAATTAGGGAGCGCTGCAATTTTGCACCCTTCCCTTTATATACCGGAAATCCACTGCCGGTAATTTTGGTTCCTAATTCAAAATCGATAATATCATATTTTTTGGTCAACTCCCAATGAGGTAATGCCTGTTCCGGAAGTTTGGGCAAATTACCACCTTCCCTTACCACCACATTTTCTTCTGGTGTTTTTCCCGGGGGTACTTCTTTAGCAGGTAAATTAGGCAGTTGCACCAGTTGATCGTGAAGATTCTTTTCAACATCGGATAATAAAGGTTCGATAGAAACTAAAGTTTTTTTTAATTGCTCCACTTCTTTTTTCTTTTCCTCCGCCGCTGCTTTTGCACCTTTAGCCATTAATTGACCAATAGATTTTGAAGCAGCATTTATCAGGGCCTTTGTTTCATCATACTGGAAAGTATATTTTTTACGTTGCTCATGCAGTTCCAAAATAGAATCTACCAATTGTACATCTTTAAAATTTTTGATCGTCAATCTTTCCTTAACCCATTCCGGATCCTGGCTTAAAACCTGTAACTGCAACATGTATTTAAAATTTAGCGGCAAAGATAAACATGGAGACAGGTAATTTAAAATGATATGCCTGATTAGGTAAACTACCTCATGCAATCTTCGGTTGATTATCTTTGCGCCATGTTAAGAAATGATGATCTGCAACAGCGCTGGTGGAAACTGGAAGCAGAATTAATTGAACGTTTTGGCAAAAAGCCTGATCTTGAAACCGTATTATTCCTGATCGGCATCCAGGAATACGGACAGATCCGGAAAAAATTTTCCAAGGAACAAAAGCAAGATCTGATGCATGTGGCCGTTTGCCATTTGCTTTCGCAAAGTGGATTTTATGAAATGGAAAAAGTGGATGAAGATGGCTGGCCGCATTTCAGGCAATTAAAACCCATTCCTGCATTTGATACTTTTGAGCAGGAGAATTTTATAAAAGACCATGTACTCCTTTATTTTCAAACCAATACATTACAATCTTCAGAATAAACAATAAAAAATGTTTCTTAAAAAAATTTCAATCGTAACCAGTTTTCTGTTAACCGGTTTTTTTGTTTGGGCACAACAGGATGTGAAGATTAAAAAGAAAGATCGTAAAAAAGATATCGAAATGGTGACCAGCCAGGGCACTATGATTTTACGCTTAAGCGATTCTACACCACTGCACCGCGATAATTTTATACGGTTAGTAAAATCAGGATATTTTAATAATGTTCTTTTTCACCTGGTAATAAAAAATTTCATGATCCAGGCCGGAGATCCGGATAGTCGTACAGCTGAAGCAGGTATTCCTTTGGGAAATGGCGGACCCGGTTATACTATTCCAGCAGAATTCCGACCTTCCTTATTTCATAAAAAAGGTGCTTTGGCGGCAGCCCGCATGGGTGATGATGTAAATCCTGAAAAAGCCAGTAGCGGCAGCCAATTTTATATTGTACAAGGAAAAGTATTTACCGATGGCGCATTGGATACACTTGAAGATACCCGCTTGAAAGGAAGAAAATTACCCGTTGCTCACAGGGAGATTTATAAATCATTGGGCGGCACTCCACACCTGGATCAGAATTATACTGTTTTTGGTGAATTGGTTTCAGGAATGGAAGTGCTGGATTCAATTGCCAATACAGAAACCAGTAAAGCAGTTGACCGCGACAGACCATTATCAGATGTAAAGATCCTGGATGTAAAACTCATTAAAAGAAAAAAGAAATAAATACTTCTTTTTTGAAAATACATTTTTATTACAGGGCTTTTAATAATATTTGCAACTCCTAAAATATATGATATATGAATTTTCCTGCTGAACTCAAATACACCAAAGACCATGAGTGGATTAGCCTGGATGGCAATAATGCCACTATAGGGATTACTGAATTTGCCCAAAAAGAATTAGGCGATATCGTTTATGTAGAAGTTGAAACCATCGGAAAAAGCTTAAAGGCTAATGATGTTTTCGGAACCGTTGAAGCAGTGAAAACTGTTTCAGATCTATTTCTGCCGGTAGATGGTACTATTAATGAATTAAACGGTGCATTAACTTCTCAACCTGAATTAGTGAACAGCGATCCTTATGGTGAAGGCTGGATGATTAAAATGACCGTTGATAATCCAGAAGAGGTTGAAGCATTAATGAATGCAGCCGATTACGAAGCGATGGTAGGATAATTATTTTAAACCCCCGGAATTTGAATAAAAAGGCTTCTTCTTTAATAGTTGCAATCGCATTTTTTGTGTTAGCTACTATTTTGTTTTTACTACCCGGGTCCGCTATTCCTACACCAAATTGGTGGACACCCTTTTTTAAATTAATCGGTTTTGATAAATGGGTTCATACCACTATATTTTTTGTGCTGGTATACTTGTGGTGCCGGACAATTTTTCTCAGAACCAAAGGTGCTAAGGCGAAAATAAATTTCTTCCTCATCCTCACCATATTTATTACTTATGGAATATTAATTGAATTTGTTCAACAATATTTTATAGAGAACAGAACTTTTGAAATTTTTGATATTGCTGCAGATGCAGGTGGGGCTTTTATTGGTTATATAGTTTCTCTTAAAAGGTTTTTAA
>JACCYQ010000028.1 GCA_013696395.1 Chitinophagaceae bacterium | reverse complement strand
AGTGAGATGAATGGCTATAACCATATTTACCTGTATAGTATGGATGGCAAAAAGAAAGTTCAACTTTCAAAAGGTAATTTTGACCTGGCAAACATCAATGGGGTGGATGAAAAGAACAAACGCATATATTATACTTTAGCATACCCAACACCGTTAGATCGCAATATTTTTGTGACGGATTTTGATGGCAAGACCACCACCCAGTTAACCACTGGAAAAGGGTTTCACCGGGCGGTGTTTGACAAGGACTTCACCAAATTTTATGATTATTATTCCACCATTAATATGCCGCAAACCGTTACACTCTATAACCTGAAAACGACCCGCAATAAAGTAAGTCCCCAAATGGTGAAAGTGATGAATGATAACAGCAAACTGAAAAATAAATTGGAAGAATATGCTATTGGCCAGGTTGAATTTATTAAAGTTCCTAATACCAAAGGCGACACCTTAAATGGATGGATGTTGAAGCCAACGAATTTTGATCCTTCCAAAAAATACCCTGTATTGTTTTGCAATTATGGCGGACCTGGTTCACAACAGGTAGCTAATCGCTTTGGCGCTGTAAACTTCTGGCACCAGATGATGGCACAGAAGGGATATATTGTGGTGAGTGTTGATAATACAGGTACCGGTTACCGTGGGGAAGAATTTAAAAAGAAAACGTACCTGCAATTGGGTAAATACGAAATAGAAGACCAGATTGACGCAGCCAAATATTTATCAACCCTCCCCTATGTAGATGGCAAGCAGATTGGACATTGGGGATGGAGTTATGGCGGATTTATGAGTACGCTGGCCATTACTAAAGGTGCCGATGTTTTTTCTGCGGCAGTGGCTGTTGCCCCAGTAACTTCATGGAGATATTATGATAATATTTATACGGAAAGATATATGCGTACGCCACAGGAAAATCCCAAAGGCTACGATGAAAATGCTCCTATCAATTTCGTTGATAAGATAAAGGGGAAATATTTACTGATTCATGGCAGTGCAGATGATAATGTACATTTTCAAAACAGTACCCAATTAATTACTGCTTTGGTAAAAAATAATATTGACTTTGACCTCGGAATGTATCCGAATAAAAATCATGGCATCGGTGGCAGTGCTGATAATACGACATTCCATTTATGGAGCAAAATGACCAACTGGATTTTGGAAAACCTGAAAAATGAAAATACTTCCAGCGTTACAGGTTATCAATCAAACCAAAAACCGTTTTAAAATCCTTGGATTAAAAAGAGGTTGTCCTGACCGGAAACCTCCTTTTTTTAGATTCTGTTTTTTTTTAATTTGATAGCCTAAAAATGGAATAAGGATAAAAAAACCCCGACTTGAAAGTCGGGGGCGCTAATCAAAAACCATTAACCATTAAACCTTATCCTATGAAAATTCGTTGCTAATATAGGAATGAATATAAAAAATTCACTACCTATTTATTAAAAATTTTCAACATTGAAGGAAAACCCTTAGTTAAGGCATGAGGTTGTATTCTGCAAGTGTTGATAATCAAACAACAAGCATAAATTTTATTTGTTTATAAAGAAACTAACTTTAAGATATTATGGTTGACCTCGGGAAAAAACTAATCATTTCTATAACAGGGGCAAGTGGAGCCATTTATGCCAGATTACTTTTAGAAAAACTGGAAAAACTCAATGCACAATGGGATAAAATTGGTGTGATAATGACGAATAATGCCAAATACGTTTGGCAAACGGAATTAGGAGAAGAACATAAACCATACAACTTTGTTGATTATTATGAGAAGACCGATTTCAATGCACCATTTGCCTCCGGTTCCGGTAAGTTTGATACCATGATCATTATTCCCTGTTCTATGGGTACATTGGGCCGTATTGCTACAGGCATTTCTAATGACCTTGTTTCCAGGGCGGCTGATGTAATCCTGAAAGAAAAAAGGAAACTGATCTGCGTTGTTAGAGAAACGCCTTATAATCTTATACATATTCGAAATATGGAAACGGTTACATTGGCCGGGGCCGTTATTTGCCCGGCAACTCCTTCTTTTTACAGCCGACCGGAAACCATTGAAGAAGCAGCGATGACCGTAGTTGATCGTGTACTTGACCTGGCCGGTTTTGATATTAAAGCTTACCGATGGGGAGGTGATGACTCAATCAACAAAAATTAAATTTAAATTGCACAATACTATAAAAACAAAATAACTATGGCTTTACCAACAAATAATAAGAACACCGGGAAAGGTGGTAAAAAAAATCAAACGCATAATACACAGTCGTCAAAATTTATTACCAAACCCGGTAAAAATGTAACGATTGCAAAAAAACCTGTTAAAACAGGGGGTGCCAGAGGAAGTTGATTTTCCTGATAAACGAAATGATTGACAACTTCCTGACTATACAGGATAATTATAAAATTGATTTTGGAGGTGAGCTCTATGGAACTGGTGCTGATCCTGCTGGTTGTAACAGCTGGCTTTGTTTTACTGGTGCTTAATTTTAAATTCAGAAAAAAGACACCTGTAAAGACTATACGCCTGCCTGTTCATTTCAAAACATTGTTGGCAACGCATGTTGAGTTTTATAATAGGTTAAACGAAATAGATAAACCTTTTTTTGAAGAAAGGGTACAACGATTTCTTTCTGCAATCAGAATAACCGGTATAAAAACCCAGGTAGACGATCTGGACAGGGTTTTAATAGCCTCAAGTGCTATCATCCCTATATTCAGATTTCCGGATTGGGAATACATAAACCTGAATGAAGTATTGTTATACCCTGATTCATTTAGTGAAAGTTTTGAGTTTGAAGGTTCAGGAAGAAATATGCTGGGCCTGGTAGGCACCGGGCCTTATCAAAATATAATGATCCTTTCAAGGCAGGAATTAAGGAACGGGTTTGCTGATAACAGCAGCAAAAAGAATACGGCAATACACGAATTTGTACACCTGATAGATAAAACGGATGGAGAAGTGGATGGTGTTCCTGAATTTCTATTATCAAAAAAATACATTATACCCTGGCTCGAACTGGTACAAAGAAAGATTCAACAAATTTCTGAGAATCAGTCTGATATAAATTCTTATGGCGCCACCAATAAAGCCGAATTTTTTGCGGTAGTTTCGGAATATTTTTTTGAAAGACCGGATCTGTTGCAACAAAATCATCCTGAGTTATATCAGATGCTGTCCACTATTTTTAAACAACATCCCCAAAACCAGGCTGTTTAAAAAATTCATCCCCTTTTTTATTAATTATCTTCACAATTCTTTCTAAATAAAGAAAGGGAAAGATGAATATAAAAATTTACGCTACTAATGATACTGATAAATGGTCTGAAACAGGGGGGCATTCTCCTATGGTTCCATTATTTAACAGCATTCATCCAATAAGCAAAGGAGCGGTTGATTTTTTAAATAATAAATCATACCCGGTTAGGGTCAATAAAGGAAAATTTTTATTAAAGGCTGGTCAGGTTCCTGATCGTTTATTTCTGTTGAGAAAGGGAGTCGTTCGTGGCTTTATTAAAGAAGAAAAAAAAGAGATAACAACCTGGATCACCGGGGAAAATGAATTGGTAAGTTCCATCCGCGGACTGGGTTTGCCGCCACTTGTTTCAGAAGAAAACATACAGGTTATAGAATCTGCCCAACTTGTGGGCCTGGAATACAGGTGTATTGATTATATGTATAAACATTTCCCTGAATCAAATATTGTTGCACGGATCATACTGGAGGAAATTTACCGTGCAGCCGAAGAAAGAGCATTTATCAGTCGAATACCTTCCGCAGAAAAAAAATATAAAAGATTTATAGATACAAAACCTGAACTGGCGGACCGAATATCCTTAAAATATATTGCCTCTTATCTTTCAATGACACAGGAGACATTGAGCCGGATCAGAACAAGGGAAGCCAGGAGAGTGAAATAAAAAATGTAATTGTTAAAAGCAATTACCCAATTAAAATTCGCAGTAGGTTTGCACCCTATTTAAAATGTGTAAATGCAAGATATGATACGCAGTTCCATTGGCAGGCTACGGCTTGTTGGGATACTCGAAGGAATTTCACTCCTTGTTTTGATGGGGATTGCAATGCCGTTAAAATACCTGGCAGACAAACCTGGGGCTGTTACCGTAGTCGGTTGGATACATGGCTTATTGTTCGTAATTTTTATGATCGCAGTTATTATTGTTTATTTTCAAAGAGACTGGCCATTCAAAAAAGTTATTTATGCTTTTATAGCAGCTTTCCTCCCCTTTGGCACATTTGTTTTTGATGCTCATCTTAAAGAAGAAGAAATTATTCACAGGGCCCACTGAAATAATGAAAAAAAATGATCATTACTTGCGAACTTCAATTCCGGGCTGATTAACGCCTAAAAATATTCAGGCAATGCCTTTAAGTTATATTATTTACGGATCTGTAACATTAGTCGTTATTACTTTATTAATTTTTTTGTTCAGTAAAAAAGGTCGCAATAGAGAAAGTGAAAACAGTTAAGACGTTGGTATGGGTAATCCATGCATTCTTAAAAAACTAAGTTTATCCCAATATCCTCTTTGAAAAATAATTTTGTCATCTTTTACGTGAAAAAATCCACAGCCTCTTAAACCCAGGGGATCCTTCCATTCCAAAATGGCCCATTCTCCATCTTCAAAGATGTTTTCGACCAGGCAAACCATTTCCGCGGTTTCAAATTCTTTCATAAACATTTCATGTATTGCCTTCTTACCTATTACCGGATCAGTATTCACCTGGTGGTTGATGGCATCTTCTGCATATAATGAGGCAAGCATTTCAGCATCAGCTTTATTAAAAATTACAACCCATTGTATTACTAATTCACTAGGTGACATAATATTTATTTAATTAAAAACTCACAAGTAAAATTTTAAATCTATTTTGTTCAATGCTAAACTTTAGAGATATTAAAATATGATGCAACAATTGGTTCATTATTTTTTGCACCTGGGGTTCCCTTTTATAATCGCTTTTATTTTCTTCAGAAAGAAGGCCGGCCTTGTCTATTTTATATTCCTGCTTACGATGTTGGTAGATCTTGACCACCTGGTGGCAGTGCCATTATTTGATCCATGCCGGTGCAGTATTGGATTCCATCCACTGCATAGTTATTATGCTATTGGCGTTTATATTATCATGCTCTTCTTTCCCCGCACCAGGATTATTGCATTGGGCTTATTAATGCACATGGCCACCGATGCAATTGACTGTAGTTGGATGCAGGTGAATTGTTAATCGGCAAAAATATTATTTTCATTTTTAACAGGAAGCAATACCCGGAAGCAAGCCCCTTCATTTTCTTTTCCTTCTGCAAAGATTCCCCCATGATGGCGGTCTGCTATTTTTTTGCAAAGCGTTAAACCCAACCCGGTTCCTTCATATTTATCCTTGTCATTCAACCTTGTAAATATATTGAACAAGGAATCGGCATATTGCTGATTAAATCCAATGCCATTGTCTTTAACCCGTATTTCTGCATAATCCTCCACCCCATTTAACTTCATTCCTGATGGTAGTTTATCCGTTGCAATAATATCGGAACTGATAATGATTTCAGGTTGTACATTATCGCCGGAAAATTTAAGTGCATTATTCACCAGGTTATAAAACAACTGGTGAACTAAAGATGGTATGCCCCAAATAACCGGAAGCTTTGACAGTTTAACATGTACATTTTTTTGTTCAATATACAATTCCAGGTCTGAAAGTACATCTGCCATTATATCATTCAGATCAATCATTTTCATTTCATCGTCATTTGCATTAATGATTGAATAATTTAGTACACCATCTACCATCCCGGTTAATCGTTTTGCCGAGTGGTTTATTTTTTCAATATATGCACGATGTTCCTGAGTCAGGTTATCTCCTATATCGTTATTTAATATGCTACTGAAAACCATGATCTTCCGCAATGGTTCTTTCAGATCATGGCTGGCTACGTGGGCGAATTGCTGAAGATCGGAATTGGACCGCTCCAATTCTTTTGTTCTTTGTTTTACCAAAGCTTCCATTTCCTCGCTGAATTTTTGCAGGCTTGCCTGCATGCTCAGGATGGAATTACCCAGCAGGTCGCCCTTACTTCTCGGCTGTACATCTACGTTAAAATTACCTTTACCGATCTCATCCGCCGTTTTTGCTAAACGGTTTTGATTTTCATCTATCTTTTGAATGGATTCTGCCAGGCTCCCTACCACATCGTTGGACCATATTTTTAACCGGACACCCGATAAACCCATGGATAATTTTTCAGCCGCCACTTTAATTTCGCGCAACATTCCCGATAGAATTAAAATTGTAAACATTACAATACTTATAACAATGATCATCAGAATGATTACTAACAAAAGCCCAAGATTTTTTTGCCTGATTTGTTCCTTTCTGATTTCTTCCATATGCTGAACAGCCTTATTCCATATCTGGTTTTGCAGCAGGGCAATTTCATCAAGACCGTTTTCTGAAATCTCCCAAAATTGTTCTGCAGAGTATGTGCTGTCAACTTTATAAGAGCCGAATGCTTTGCTCAGGACATTCAGCATTATGGAGTAATCAGAGTTTTGATTTAACCGTTCATACTGTTTAATAGAATTAATATCTGCTTTCACAAAAAATTCGGTTTCATAAGATTTTAATATTTCATATGCACCAGCCGTTCCCAAAAGTATTTCAACTTCATATTTGCGGTTATATAGTATGGAGTATATATTGGGCCTGATAATACTCAGATAGGTAATCATTTCAGAAAGTAATCTCTGGGCCTGCAGGTCATTATAAAGGGGTCTTAAAACAGGATTTACCGGCAAGGAAAGCGCTGTAAAAGTATTTAGGCGGAATATCATGCTGGAATAGTAATTAGTGACCGCATCAGTTTCAATTTCGTTATTGCTGATACGGTTCCTGATAGAATCCAGAGCACCCAACTTGGTATATTTATCAAATTCCATTATTTGTGGATCTTTTGATTGATATAACAAATTCAAAACACTATCCGTATATGTTCGTTGTGTAGATAAAGCTATTTCACCATTTCGATGCATAACATGATCAAAACTTAACTTTCTTTCAGCCTGTAGGCTCTCAATCAATAGGATAATATTCCCATTCCTTTTAATTTTTTCAATAATGGCAACAACAATATTTACCTGCTTCTGCTTTTCATGATGGAGCTGGTAGGCCAGGAATACAATAAATAAGAGTGGTATAACACTTATTAACAACAGCTTTACACCGAGTGGAATCCTTTTAAAAAAAGCTATCATAGCACTAAAAATACAATAATTGGATTTAGGAAAATGGCGGGTTCACAAAACAAATTTCACTTCCATTTCCTTATAAAAAAATCAGGCCATTTAAAAGTCCAATTAGTAATTGAATACCGTAGGGATTAAACATGAATAGCTCTGCATGAAATGCGGAGAAAATAATAAATCACATTGCCCAGAACCCAGAAAGGGTTTAATATGAAAATCCTGATAATCTCCGGTTCCATCATTTTCAAAAAGCTATCCACCAATTTCAGGTTGATTGATTCGGGATGAAATAAACTTCAAATGATGAAAGTATGCTTGTTTGAATATTCTTGAAAAAAATCCCGTTGTTGGCACAACAGGATTATGAATGTTATAATGCTTTCAGCGTTTTTTTATCAGGCAAATTGTTTTCTGATTACATTTAATGCACCACCGGCTTTAAACCATTCAATCTGCGGTTCATTATAGGTATGATTGACTACAATGGCATCAATGGTTCCATCTGCATGTTTCAGTTTTACTGTTAACGGGCACCCGGGTGAGAAATCAGTGAGACCATTAATATCAATTTCATCATTTTCCTGAACCTTATCATAATCTTCTTTATTTGCAAAAGTCAGTGCTAACATGCCTTGTTTTTTCAAATTCGTTTCATGTATTCTTGCAAACGATTTCACCAGGATTGCCCGGACACCAAGGTGGCGGGGTTCCATGGCTGCATGCTCCCTGGAAGATCCTTCTCCATAATTTTCATCTCCCACTACGATACTGCCAATGCCCGCTTTTTTATAATCTCTTGCCGTTGCCGGCACCGCGTCATATGTTCCGGTCAACTGGTTCTTAACGGAATCCGTTTTTTCATTAAAATAATTGACGGCGCCAATCAGCATATTGTTTGAAATATTATCAAGGTGACCACGGAACTTAAGCCAGGGGCCTGCCATGGATATATGATCGGTTGTACATTTTCCTTTTGCTTTGATCAGTAATTTCAATCCTTTCAGATCGGTGCCTTCCCATGCAGCAAATGGCGCCAACAATTCTAATCTGTTCGATTTGAGGTCCACGATCACTTCAACATAGGTACCATTTTCGGCAGGAGGAAGATAACCTGCATCCTCAACCGAAAATCCATTCGGGGGTAATTCAAATCCCGTTGGTTCATCCAGCATTACATCATTGCCATCTTTATTTTTCAATGTATCTTTTAATGGATTGAAAGTAAGATCGCCTGCAAGTGCAAATGCGGTTACCAATTCGGGCGAGGCAACGAATGCATGTGTAGAAGCCAGGCCGTCATTACGTTTTGCAAAATTTCGGTTGAATGATGTTATAATAGAATTTTTCCGGGTAGGGTCGTCCATATGCCTGGCCCATTGACCGATACAGGGACCGCAGGCATTGGCTAATACAACGCCGCCTATTTTTTCAAAAGTATCCAGGTATCCATCTTTCTCAATAGTATAACGGACCATCTCACTACCAGGTGTAATTGTAAATTCGGATTTAGTCTGCAGGTTCTTTTCTATTCCTTGTTTCGCAATAGATGCTGAACGACTGATATCTTCGTAAGATGAGTTGGTACAGGACCCTATGAGGGCAACTTCCAGTTTTTCCGGCCACTGGTGACTGCGAATGGCCTGGGCAAATTCTGAAATAGGCCAGGCAAGGTCCGGAGTATAAGGTCCGTTAACATAGGGTTCCAATTCACTCAGATTTATTTCAACCAGTTGATCATAAAAAGCTTCAGGATTATCATAAACTTCTTTATCCGGTCTTAAATGTTCCTTGATGTTATTGGCCATTTCGGCAATTTCTTCCCTGTTTGTTACAGAAAGATAATCCGACATTTTATCATCATAAGTAAATACGGAACAGGTTGCGCCTATCTCAGCACCCATATTACAAATGGTTGCTTTTCCGGTTGCACTCAGGCTATCAGCTCCGTCTCCAAAATATTCTACAATGGCTCCGGTACCACCTTTTACGGTTAAAATTCCGGCAACTTTTAAAATCACATCCTTGGCGCTTGTCCATCCACTCATTCTGCCGGTTAATTTAACCCCGATTAATTTAGGCATTTTTAATTCCCAGGGAAGTCCGGCCATTACGTCTACAGCATCTGCACCGCCCACC
Source organism: Chitinophagaceae bacterium (assembly GCA_013696395.1). Taxonomy (GTDB): domain Bacteria; phylum Bacteroidota; class Bacteroidia; order Chitinophagales; family Chitinophagaceae; genus JACCYQ01. The sequence goes on along the minus strand of JACCYQ010000028.1, from coordinate 14,111 downwards.
CCAATGGCCAGCATACCCAGGCCCCCTGCATTAGGAGTATGGGAATCCGTACCTATCATCATACCTCCGGGAAAAGCATAATTCTCAAGTACTACCTGGTGAATGATCCCTGCACCGGGTTTCCAGAATCCGATACCATATTTATTGGAAATGGAGGATAAAAAATCATATACTTCCTTGTTCGATTGTATGGCATTGGCCAGGTCAGTCTTTGCACCCACCTCTGCTTGTATCAGGTGGTCACAATGCACAGATGACGGAACAGCAACCGTATCTCGTCCACAGGTCATAAATTGTAATAAGGCCATTTGAGCTGTGGCATCCTGCATTGCTACCCTGTCAGGGGTAAATTCAACATAGGTCTTTCCCCTTTCTTTTGCTTCTGTAGGTGTCTGGTGCAAATGAGCATACAGGATTTTTTCTGTCATCGTTAAAGGCCTGCCTAATAAAGCTCGGGCTGCTTTAACTTTTTGGGGTAATTCAGCATAAACCTTCTTTATCAAATCCAAATCGAATACCATATCATAATCTTTAAATGTGGAACTAATGAGGTGCAAAACTAAATAATTAACAAGCAGGAAAAAAAATGGTTTGCAACTGAATCGGATAGTTATAGTCCGGTAATGCCTGAATCCTGTTGTTTATGGATAAAATAGTTAACATATAACTACAAGTGCCTAATTACCATAGCAAAAGAAAAAAAGTAGATTAAAAAAATGCTGTAAATTCGACGCATGAATCGATTCCGTAATTTTATTGAATGGCATTTGTTCGGTGTATGTACAGCTATAGGAGAAAGGATGGGCATTGCGACGACACAGATCCGGAAATGGTTTATGTATTCATCTTTACTAACCATGGGCTCTCCCATTATTATTTATATGATTCTTGCTTTCTGGATGAATATGAAAAGGTATATACTGAATGCCCGGCGCAACCCTTTGAGGTGGCAGTAAAACAATTATAAAATTTGGCAATTAGACAATTATTAGTGTCCGATTTAAAAGATGGTTGATATAACCAATGTCATTGCCACACTGAATTTCATTAAACTTTTTGGACACAGCGCTTGTAATTTCTTCTTCCACTTTTTTCTTGATAAAAAAGTGGACTCCCGATATCGCTACGCTCTCGGGACCTGCGGCAAAAAATCAAGGCTGCAGAAAAATGCTCCCGATATCGCTACGCTCATCGGGATCTTCGATAAATTGGCTTCCCCGGCTAAGAAAAACAAGTTCCATCCTAAAAACCGGCAGCAGTTCAACTTTTGACCTTGCATGCGCAATCTTCGGAATATGGTGTTTTTCTTTTATCGCCGCTAAAGCCAATTTTCTTAACGCCATTTTTCTGAGGCCGGTCCCTTCATAATAATTTACAGGACACTAATGATTTGACAATTTGAAAATTTAGCTCCTGAAGTTAGATACCACCTACTTTTTACTAATTCTAAACTCCAAACCCTAAACTAAAAACTCTAAACCCAAAACATCCTTAGATCATTTCACTCAACTTCCCTACAACAATATCTATTTCATCCTTTGTATTGTATTTACTGAAAGAGAATCGTATAGCTACCTGGTTTGAATTATTATTGATGAACCTTATCACATGCGAGCCCTGGTTTGCCCCACTGGTACAGGCACTGCCACCCGATGCGCAGATATGATTGATATCGAGATTGAATAGAACCATTTCTGATTTTTCGGTTTTAGGAACTGAAATGTTTGTAACTGTATATAAACATTTACCTAAAACATCTCCATTAAATGTAACCCCCGGAATTTTTTCTTCCAGTTGTTGGATCATGTATTTTTTGAGAGAAAGAATATAAAGGCTTTCGTCATCGTGATTTTCTGTAGCCATCTCTAGCGCTTTGGCAAAGCCGATAATCCCATACAGGTTTTCTGTACCTGCACGCATATTTCTTTCTTGTCCACCGCCCAGGATAAAAGGTTTCACTTTTACATTCTCATTCACATAAATAATTCCGCATCCCTTAGGCCCATGAAATTTATGTCCTGACCCGGAAATAAAATGCACTGGTGTATTGCGCAGATCAAAAGGATAATGACCCACTGTTTGTACGCAATCCGAATGAAAAATGGCATTATACTCTTTGCATAATTCTCCAACAGCTTCAATATCCAGTATATTTCCTATTTCATTATTGGCATGCATTAAAGTAACCAGGCAGCGCTCCTCCTGTGCAGCTAACTGGCTTTCAAGATCTTCAAGGTCGATATGGCCTTCACGTGTTAACTGAACAAAACTTAATGTAATATCATTATTACAGGCTTGATTTTCTACTGTATGTAAAACGGCATGATGTTCAATGGATGATGAAATGATATGTTTACAATTCAGATCTCGTATAGCAGAACAAATAGCCATGTTATTACTTTCTGTTCCACCGCTGGTAAAAAATATTTCGCCGGGATTTGCATTTAAAATTTTAGCCACGGACTTACGGGCATTTTCAACAGCCAGGCGGCTTTCGCGACCATAAGAATAAATGGATGAAGGATTGCCATAATGAGTGGTTAAGTAAGGAATCATTGCATCCAACACCTCTTTGTCAAGAGCTGTGGTGGCAGCATTGTCAAAATAAATACGATCCATCTCGGTATTCTTTTATGTTGATTTAAAGGATTCAACAACCATTTTCAAAAAAGTTGCGCAAAGATAATCATTCCCAGCCTCCCTTATCAGTTATACAGGATCAAAGTGAAAATGTGCCATTTTCAATTGTTGTAAAATTGCGATTAAAATGCTGGTCACATAAATTCTCTGATGTCCTGCATCAGGCGCATGGCAATATTATTTGCGGTTGTTTCATAACTGCTTTCTGCATAAATACGGATAATAGGTTCCGTATTTGAGGTGCGAAGATGCACCCAGTCATTATCGAATTCTATTTTTAATCCATCTTCACTATTCGTTGGATGATTTTTGTATTTCTGTTTTATTTTTTCAAAGATTTCATCTACGTTTACGCTGTTCTCTAATTCAATCTTATTCTTGGAAATAGTGTACTCAGGGTAATGACTGCGTAAGGATTTCAAACCCTTTTTATTATTGGCCAGGTGGCTAAGCAATAAAGCTATACCGATCAGTGCATCCCGGCCGTAATGGAAATCAGGTACAATGATGCCGCCGTTTCCCTCACCACCAATAACGGCATTGACCTCTTTCATCTTTTTAACCACGTTTACCTCGCCCACTGCAGATGGAAAATATTGACCACCACGCTTCAACGTTAGTTCCTTGAGCGCTTTGGTACTGCTCATATTACTAACGGTGTTGCCTGTTCTTTTTCCAAGTACATAATCTGCTACAGCTACCAGCGTGTATTCTTCGCCAAATAATGTTCCATCTTCATTCACAAAACAAAGACGATCAACATCCGGGTCAACAGCAATTCCCAGGTCTGCTTTTCGTGAAATTACTTCTGCACTTAAGGCGGTTAAATGCTGCGGCAGTGGCTCCGGGTTATGTGCAAAACGACCATTTACTTCTTCATTCAATACGGTAATATGCTCTACTCCAAGTGCTCTCAATAAAGCCGGCACATAAGTAGCACCTGTTGAATTGATGCCATCAACTACAATTTTAAAATTCCGGTTTAATATGGCCGCTTTATCAACAAGGTGAAATGCCAAAACAGCATCGATATGTTTTTGTAAATAGGTATCATCGCGGCGTATAGTACCCAGCAAATCCACACTGGCAAAATGAAAAGTTTCTTTATCTGCTATTTCCAAAATTTGCTTACCGGCTTCCGCGCTGATAAATTCACCATCGCTATTCAATAATTTTAACGCATTCCATTCTTTTGGGTTATGGCTTGCAGTAAAAATAATACCGCCATCTGCCTTTTCCATTGTAACAGCCAACTCCACGGTAGGTGTTGTCGTTAACCCTAAATCTATTACATGAATACCACATGCAATTAAAGTATTCATAGCCAAATTGCTGACCATTTCGCCGCTGATCCTTCCATCGCGACCAACAACAACGGTGAGAACTTTTGATTTATCGTGCCGGTTATTCAGTAATAAACTTCCATATGCAGAAGTAAACTTTACAACATCCAAAGGCGTCAGATTCATCCCTGTTGCTCCGCCTATGGTTCCCCGTATACCGGAGATACTCTTTATCAATGCCACAAATAATAAATTTAAGGTGGCAAAAATACGGTTTTCATGACTAAGGATAATGCATTAATGCTTGAACACTAATTTTGTTCAGGAAAACGATGGAGTTACATTTGCCAAAAAAATTATAATGCCCCAAAAGGCCTGGTATCAAGACTGGTTCAATTCACCATATTACCACAAATTGTATTTTGAACGCGATTCAAAAGAAGCGGCAAACTTTATCAAACGACTGTTAAAAAAACTGGAACCCAAGCCAGGCAGCAGTATGCTTGATATTGCCTGTGGAAAAGGAAGACATAGTGTTATACTTTCTGAATCAGGTTATCCCGTTACCGGAATAGATATCAGCGTAGAAAACATTGAATTTGCCAGTCAATTTGAAAATCCTTCCCTGGAATTTTACCAGCATGATATGCGGCTGCCTTTCAGAATTAATTATTTTAATTATGTTTTTAATTTTTTTACAAGTTTCGGATATTTTAATACCCGCCGGGAACACGATGATACGATACGCACTATTGCAGGTTGCTTGAAAGAAAAAGGTATCCTGGTGATTGATTATCTCAATGTTCATTATGCTGAAGAGAACATTATTCATAATGAAGAAAAGAAAATTGGAGAAACTTCCTTCACCCTATTAAGATGGCATGACGATGACCATTTTTATAAAAAGATTATTATCGATGATGTAAACCTGACTGACCAGCTCGTATTTACTGAAAAAGTTGCCAAATTCACCATTGGTGATTTTACAGACATGCTTTCCTACCAGGGATTGCAGGTACAAGAGGTGTTTGGCGATTATTACCTGAATAAATATGACCTGAATAAAACTCCCAGAATGATTTTGATTGCCAGCAAAGTGAAAATATGATTTTTGATATTTGGGAAGCTGTTTTTTTCAGGCGTTTAATTTTTGGAGTTTAAAGGTCTTTAAATCAAATCTGTTTATAGGAAACAATAGATGCGGATTCCGAAATATTAATCATGGTAACCGACGTCTTTCTTCTTATTATTTTTCAACATCCATTTAGCAGTTTCGTAGTAAGCAATGGTTTTTTTGGCCATTAACGCTTTCAGGCTATCCTGCTGGTGGAGTGTGAGGTTAAGTTTATTGCTTTTAACAGGAAATAACTGTTCGCTTTTGAAATTGATATTCTGCGTATAAAAATAATCATCGGTTACCATGCCGATTTTTCCTTCATCATGACTGATGATGAAGGCAAAATTATTTTCCTTACCCGGCATTAAGAGGTTTCGACCTAATGTCGTATTAATATATGGTTGATGAAGCATAGATGCAACGGTGGGTAAAACATCAACCTGGGAAACGGTTTCTTTTCTTAATGCTGGTTTCAGCAGGTGTGGCGCATAAAATAATAATGGGACATGCATATCCGTTAGTCGCTGTTCTGTCCAAACTTTCGGATAAACTTTAAGGGCATTACCGGAAACGCCATGATCACCCACAAATACAAATATGGTATTGGCAAAATATTTTTCTTTTTCCGCTTTTTCCATAAATTTTTTAAAACAATAGTCTGTATAACGGAATGCATTAAATTCCTGCACTGATTCGAAGCCGTACAATTCCAATGTATCTTCATTTACCTGTAACATTTCGAAATCTTGATCTTCTTCCGGAATTGTAAAAGGCCGGTGATTATTGGCCGTTTGAATGATGGCAAAAAAAGGTTTCTCCTGCCGGCTGAAATGTTCATTTGCCTCTAAAAAAAGGTTTTTGTCGCTAATGCCCCACACATTCATAGGCACCGACTTCAGGCTGCCTTCCGTAAACATTTGCAGGCTGTCAATATTTTTCAAAAGGCCCACAAAATTGTTGAAGCCAGGACTTCCCCCTAAAAAATAAAACTTGTTATAACCTTCAAAATTATTAATGATAGTATGTTGCTCCTGCGATTCAGGTACTCGGGTTGAAAATTTAGATAACTGCACATCAGGTATCCCGGTAAGCGTAGCAAATAAACCACGTGCTGTAGAAAAATGTGGGGTAAAACTTTTTTCAAAAAAAATGCCTTTCTTAGTTAATTGATCGAAATAAGGAGTTGTATTCAATGGATTTCCACTCATTGAACTCTTGTACATGCTAAATGATTCGCACAGTACCAATACGATATTAGGATGGCTTTCCAATGAACTGCTGCCCGGTAAGATCTCCCTTTTGTATCCGAATGTTTTTGTGGGAGGCAACTGTAACATTTTTTTCATTTCCTCAAAATGGCTCCTTGCGGTTGATTCGTTATAAAGTGGTTTCCGGAATTTTAATGTGGTAAAAAAATTTTGTAAGGGATTTAAGGCGAGGTATGATTTAAAATTATCCTGGAACATGAAAGCCTTATTCCAACTCAAAGGTGTCCTCGATAAGTTACCATAAACGAACAATCCCAATAATAACGCACCTGCAATAAACCATCTGCGACGGTAAGGAATACCAAGTCCGTCGGTTTTGCTGGTAACGTATATATGGCTACGCCGGTAAAGCCACATAATAAATATTACGGTTATAACCAGCGCTATCAGCAACCAAAAAATGGGATATGATTGCCATAACATGGAGAGAGATATTTGCGCATCTTCAACAAAATTGAGCGCACTGGCATTCAACCGGGTACGGTTATAGGCAAAATTGCCAAAATCTGCTCCAAAGAAAAAGAAAATGAAAAAAGTCATGACAGCTAAATACCAGGTCCATAATCTTTTATTCAGTTCAGAATAAAAAGGAGAAAGATGTGGTAAAAGGCTGGCCAGGATGATGGGTAATAAAACAATAGAAATCCACTTCATATCATACCTCAAACCCAGGATAAAAGATGGGATCGTATCCGCGAAACCCAGGTCATCAGGTTTAAATGAAAGAAAGGCAGCAACTCTGAAAAATGTAAAAATGCCTATAAAAATAAGGAACAGGTTTACCACCCATATTATGGTTTTCGGTATTTTATATCTGATCAGCATGAATAAACAAAACAGTTAGTTTTTAAAAATGGAAATACAGCAGGCCTGCATGGATAAAAAAGCAGATGAAATGTAACTGAAAATCAACCGGCAAAGAAACAAATAACTATGCAAAAAATATCATAACTCTTCTAATTCCATTACATTGATGCTTTACCGCTATTTTTGCATCCAATCAAATAGGTTTTGTTTTCCCTATTATGTGGCAAACTATAGATTCTGCAGACAGGTGGTTATTTAAAAAGATCAACAGCGGCTTTACAAACGATGGGTTTGATTATATAATGCCCTATTTACGAAATTCCAATTACTGGATTCCCCTTTATCTTTTTTTATTTCTCTTTATCGTTATAAATTTTCGGGCAAAGGGTTGGTGGTGGTGTTTATTCTTTCTTTGTTTAGTTAGCCTCACAGATATAATAAGCAGTCGTTTTTTTAAAGAATTTTTTGAAAGAACCAGGCCTTGTAATGAAATGGCATTAATGGACCAGGTCCGGTTACTGGTGCCTTGTTCCGGTAGTTATAGTTTTACATCATCTCATGCCACAAATCATTTTGGAATGGCGGCTTTTTTCTTTTTTACTTTTCGTCATTTTCTGAAATATTGGGCATGGATACCTTTTGTTTGGGCATTTTTAGTAGTGTATGCGCAAATCTATGTGGGCATTCATTACCCATTGGATATTATTGGAGGAGCAGGTTTAGGAATAGCCTTAGCATGGATGGTGGCTTCGTTTTTTAATAAGCGGTTTGGATTAATTAACTTCGATAATCAACAAGTTGCCTGATGGAGATCTTTATTTTGATCGGTTTAATTTTATTGAATGGTGTTTTCTCAATGTCCGAAATAGCCCTGGTTTCAGCCCGCAAAGCAAGGCTGGAAGCCCAGGCTAATAAAGGAAATAAAAAAGCCAGGGAAGCACTTAATTTAGCCAATCATCCTGACAAATTTCTTTCAACAGTACAAATCGGTATTACGCTTATTGGAATTTTGACCGGTATTTTTTCCGGCAGAAACATGCAGGATGATATGGAGGTTATATTTAACCAGTGGGCTGTAACCGCGCCTTACAGCCAAACTATGGCTACGGTTACACTGTTAATTATCATAACTTATTTCACACTGATTTTTGGAGAATTAGTACCTAAACGCCTGGGGCTCTCCCGCCCGGAAACGATAGCCAAATTCATGGCACAGCCTATGAGTATTTTGAGCATGGTCACTTATCCATTTATATGGCTCTTATCAAAAAGCACTGCTCTTATTTCAAAACTATTCAATATTAAAGCAGATAATACAGCTGTTACTGAAGAAGAAATAAAGGCCATCATCAGTGAAGGCACCGAACATGGAACAATCGAAGAAGCCGAACAGGAAATTATTGAACGTATATTTCATTTGAGCGATCGCAACATTACATCCATCATGACGCATCGCAGTGATATTATCTGGTTTGAATTAAATGACAATGAGGAAAAGATTAAAGAAAAAATTGTGAGCGAACCGCATTCCATATACCCGATATGCGATGGTGATATTGATGAAGTGAAAGGGGTTGTGTCTATAAAAGACCTGTATGTTTCCAACGATCTCACTTTATTCAAAAACCTGATGAGCCCTGCCCTATTTGTTCCCGAAAACAATTCAGCTTACCAGGTGCTCGAGAAATTTAAAGAATCGAAAGTGCATTGTTGTTTTATTGTGGATGAATATGGGAGCCTGCAGGGAATGATTACGCTGAATGATATACTGGAAGCTATTGTTGGTGATATACCTCAGCCCGATTTTTTGGATTATGCCATCACGGAACGTGAAGATGGCAGTTACCTGGTTGATGCGCAATTACCTTTTTACGACTTTCTGACCAAGTTTGAAAAAACAGAATGGATGAATGAGGGTGAACGCGAATTTGATACCATGGCCGGTTTTATTTTACATGAACTGGAACGCATTCCAAAAACCGGCGATAAACTGGAATGGAAAGGTTTCGAATTTGAGATCCTCGATATGGATGGCCACCGTATAGATAAACTATTGGTTAAAGCAAGTGAAGAGATCAAAGATAATATGGATGAATGAGAGAGCAATTTGAAAATTTGACAATGAGACAATTTGAAAATGAGAGGGAATAATTCTAAGTGAAAATGAAAAATCAAACTTTTCCCATTAAGAAACTTTTGACTTTTAAATTTTAACTTTTAACTTTCATATAAAAAAAATCTAAAATCAGAATTTAAAATTCGCCACCTTATCCGGGTAATTAAGCTTGATGCTTTTCCGTTTCCCATCTACAATTACATGCATAATATTAATCTGGTGTTCATTTAAATCATGTAAAATGGAATTCTTTATACTTAGTTTTTTAATGTCTTCGATTCGCTCCACTTCCAAAAAACAATATACGGCCTCCGAATCATGTTCAAAACCCAGGTAATTCAATTCAATTGCACGATCATCCACGATCATCATTAAATGATTTTTAAAATAATCCTTAATCAGTTTATCCATTGCAACCCTGTTGGGGTTAACCAGGTCCACTTTGGTATTATAAGCATCACCCAGAACCTTTTCAAAATCATCCGTGAACAATCGGGCACTCACTTCGAACACCTTATCTTTTTTATTATAATTGATCTCGGTCACCGCCATATAAAACGGGTGTGAAACTATACCGGATCTTTCATCTGTATAGGTAATCGCCAATAAAGGAATCATACCGATTGAGATCAGTAACCATTTATAAAAAGATGAGGCCGTTAACATTAATTTATTTTTTGTTTACAAAAGTCTGTATTATTTTCAACTCTTTCGGTAGCAAATAGTTAAATATAACCAATTAAACATTCTTTAAGGAACTGGTTTTGGCATGCAGGATTTTAAATTCTATTTAGGTTTGGGCTGGGAACATATCATGAGTTGGGACGCCCTTGACCATCTTTTATTTATTGCTGTACTCACAGCCCTTTACTTGTTTAAAGACTGGAAACAATTACTGATCCTGGTCACAGCCTTCACTATTGGTCATTCTTTAACACTGGCACTGAGTGTGCTCGATGTTATAAAGGTTGACAGCGTATGGGTTGAGTTCCTGATTCCATGCACCATTTTTCTCACCGCCATTTATAACCTCTTTCATACCAAATTCACCATCCGGTCAGTACGTGTCAATTACTTACTGGCACTATTTTTTGGGTTAATCCATGGTTTGGGGTTTGCCAATATTATTCGCTTTTCACTGGCTGAGGGTCAAAGCCTGGCAACCGGTTTATTGGGTTTTAATATTGGCCTTGAACTGGGACAGTTGGTTGTGGTAGCCATCCTGTTAATCGTCAGTCATATAATAGTCAATATATTTAAAGCCAGCCGGCGGGATTGGGTCATTTTTCTTTCAGCTGCTGTCTTTAGCCTGGCTTTAAAAATGGCCTTAGAAAGAATACCAGCATAAATATTTATAAACTTTTCAATTTTTCATTCGCGTATTTTATCACCCTTTAAAAAGAAAAAATCCATAAAATGAAGACAGTCTTATCTTTTTTAATGGCGGTCGCAGCAATGGTATTTACCATTTCGGCGCAAAACACGCAGAACAATCCAGGTTCAAATCATGCCAATAAATTTGAACAACTGGGTACTATTCTGCCCACGCCAAATTCTTATCGTACCGCATCCGGCGCTCCCGGACCTGAATACTGGCAACAGCGCTGCGATTATGATATCAAAGCAGAGCTTGATGAACAAAAGCTATTGTTAACCGGTAGTGAAACGCTCACTTATTACAACAACTCGCCCAACACACTTACATTTTTGTGGCTGCAATTAGACGAGAATGAACACAGCACAGTGAACAACGCCAATTACCAAACCAGCAATCCCATGCCACGCCAGTCATCTGACAAGCAGTTGGAAAAGATGCTGGAAGAAGGCGATAACGGTTACGGCTTTAATATTTTAAAGATCACCGACGCTGTCAATAAACCCTTAGTGCATACCATTAACAAGACTATGATGCGGGTTGAATTACCAACCCCATTAAAACCCGGTCAGAAATTTGTTTTTAACATCAACTGGAATTATAAAATACCCGATCGTATTAATATGGGCGGCCGCGGCGGATATGAATTTTTTCCTGAAGATGGTAACCATTTGTTTACCATGGCGCAGTGGTACCCACGGTTATGTGTATACGATGATGTGAATGGCTGGCAGAACAAACAGTTTACCGGCCGTGGTGAATTTGCCCTGACCTTCGGCAATTTCAAAGTTCAGATGACGGTACCTGCCGATCACGTGGTAGGATCGACCGGTGAATGTTTAAACTACGCCGCTAACCTGACACCTGTTCAAAAAACACGCTGGCAAAAAGCACAAACAGCCAAAGAGCCCATAGAAATTGTAACGCTTGAAGAAGCAAAAGCCGCGGAAAAAAAGAAATCCACCCAAAAGAAAACATGGATCTATAAAGCCGATAATGTGCGTGACTTTGCCTGGACCAGCAGCCGTAAATATGTTTGGGATGCCATGCCTACGATGGTTGAAGGCAAAAAAGTAATGTGTATGAGTTTTTATGGTAAAGAAGCCTATGGCCTTTACCGTCCTTTTTCTACCAAAGTGATTGCACACACATTGAAATCATATTCAAAGTTCACTATACCCTACCCATACCCGGTAGCACAAAGTGTGGAAGCGGCAAGCGGTATGGAATACCCGATGATCTGTTTCAACTTCGGACGTACGGAAGCCGATGGATCTTACAGTGAAGCAACCAAGAACGGCATGATCGGTGTTATCATTCACGAAGTGGGACATAATTATTTCCCTATGATCATTAACAGTGATGAACGCCAATGGACCTGGATGGATGAAGGGTTGAATACTTTCCTGGAATATTTGACTGAAGAATTATGGGATAATAAATTTCCCAGTCGCCGCGGACCAGCGCATACCATTGTAGATTATATGAAACTTCCGAAGGACCAGTTAGAGCCGATCATGACCAATTCAGAAAACATCATTGGTTTTGGACCTAATGCTTATTCAAAACCCGCAACCGGTTTAAATATTTTACGGGAGACGATTATGGGTCGTGAGTTATTTGATTATGCCTTTAAAGAATATGCACGCCGCTGGGCATTTAAACATCCAACACCCGCAGACTTTTTCAGAACGATGGAAGATGCCAGCGCCGAAGACCTGGACTGGTTCTGGAGAGGTTGGTTTTACAGTACCGATGTAACGGATATTTCCATAGATAGTGTGATTTATGCACAGGCTGATATGGATGTCACTATTCCTGAACCAGGCATCGTAAAAAGAAATCTGCCCAAACCCATCTTAAATGATTTTGAAGACATTTCAAAGATCCGCAACCGCACCGATCCCGGTATCGAGTTCGAAGTGGAAAAGGATAAAGACCTGCAGGATTTTTATTACCGCTATGCCCGGGGACAGGAATCTTATGACAGCAACGCATATGATGTTCCACGTACCGTGAATGTTGAAAAACTGGAAGGTGCCGATAGAGCAACTTATGCCAGCAAGCATTTGTACGAGATCACTTTTAGCAACCAGGGTGGATTGGTAATGCCGATCATTGTTGAATGGACCTTTAAAGATGGCAGCAAAGAAATTGACCGCATACCCGCTCAGGTTTGGCGCCACAACGAGAACAAGGTGATCAAAACTTTTTTGAAAGACAGGGAAGTTGCCAGCATCCAGCTCGATCCCCTCCGGGAAACCGCTGATATAAACCTTGACAACAATAGCTGGGGCACCATACCGGCACCTACCCGTTTCCAGTTATTCAAGCAAAAGCAAAGTGCGGCCCGTGGACAATCAGAAGGCATTAACCCGATGCAAAAATCAAATGAAAAGAAAGGATTTTAATATTTAATTAATTTTTATTTTTTTAAATGCCACGAAAATCGTGGCATTTTTTTTGGCTAACAGCCTAACACATGCGAAAATAAAAATGGGTTGATATAGTTTATTTATTATTATTCCAGCGTTCAGATAATGAGCATCTGTTGTTGCCACGCTCGGTTCAGGGTTCTGTTTACATAGCGGCAGAGGAGCAAACATTTCATTTGCAGGGTGATACAGCTTCATAATAATCCGGGATTAAGGTGTATGACTGTTGCAATTAAAAGCTGGTGATAGAGGCCAGGTTGTATTTGCGCTACTTTTCAGAATCCGCGGTTTTTTTACTAACTCATGGAAAAAGAATTAGTTGGAAATATTGTGAACCCAAAATGAGTAGCGTATATTAGCGTTAATACACACGTTGGCAGTAATGCGAAAACTCTATAACAATTCACTTTCATGGCAAATCAATCCCCCATTTTTATTAAAACGAAAACAAGTTTATTTTTTTTGGTATTGAGTATAATAGTATTTACGTTTTGGTTTTTAAGCAGAATAATAAATGTTTACCATTTTCCTTTTGTTGGTGCGATTTTCGAGCTTCTTTGGTTACCAGTAATTGCCTTGACATTAATTTTGCCCATTTTATCATTAATACAGTGGAGAAAAGAGAAATTTAATTTTAGATCTTTCAACTTATATTCAATTATTATTATCATTTTGATAATTCTCCTGACAATATTCGAAGTATAAAAATTCTTGTCACCGGAGACTTTATTTCTGTTCCGACAAAAATTATTTTGTAGGAAGGAGCAAATAAATAAGCGCTTCGAGGAGAAAGCCGGGTGGAAGTTTGAGCAGTAGATTATGTAGGCTGCAGCTATACTTTGCACGACAACTTTAAAGATGGGTTAGCTGTTTTCGAATAATATACAGAAGATTATTCGATAACAAACAAGAGCGAAAAATAGCATCCGTGAAATGCACTACTGCCAACATATAAGGCTTAAACGAAGCTTTGCGCCGGCAGTTTCTCGGCATTAAAATATTTTGTGGCGCAAAGGTTTGATGTAAGCCTTTGTTGAATGAAGCTTTAGCGGTGTGTTAGTTATTATGGG
>JACCYQ010000227.1 GCA_013696395.1 Chitinophagaceae bacterium | reverse complement strand
TATCACAAAAAATACCACGCCTTCTGGGCCATGTATGGAATGGGATTGCCTGATGACATTTTAAAGAAAATCTATTACAAAAATGCGTTGCGCATTATACCCGGGATAGATGCTACACTGTTTCCTGAGTAATTCATTAGCCAATAATTTCCAAAAATCATGCAACAAAGAATTGCTCATATTGCATTGGTCGTAAATGATTATGATGAAGCCATTCTATTTTACACAGAAAAACTGGGATTTAATTTAATAGAAGACACTCCATTAAGTGAAACAAAACGATGGGTGATGATTGCACCGCCAGGTGCAAAAGAATGTTATTTATTATTAGCCAAAGCAGATGGTGAAAAGCAACTTGCTAGTGTGGGAAATCAAACCGGTGGACGTGTTTTTTTATTTCTGCATACAGACGATTTCTGGCGAGACTATAACAATATGCTTAAAAAGGGAATTCACATTGTTCGGCCACCTAAAGAAGAAGTGTATGGAACGGTTGCCGTGTTTGAAGATCTTTATGGAAATCTTTGGGACCTGATTGAACCGCATTAAAAATAAAACTGTTAGTTTATAAGGATACTGACCAGAACAATTGGTTGCATTACCTCATCTATAACACTCATCAATAATATTTACATTTATTACCTAAAACTATTTGTTATGAAAAGGATAGCATGCTCTTTTTTTATCATGGTAATTATGGCTGGATTTATACAGGCATCCGGCCAATCTGAAAGCGAAATGAAAGCCTGGACTGAATATATGACGCCAGGTGAAATTCATAAAATGATGGCTTCCTGGGATGGCAACTGGGAAGGTGATGTAAAAATGTGGATGGCCCCGGGACAGGATCCAGTATCAAGCAAAGCCAATTCAGTTAATAGGATGATTCTTGGTGGGCGCTACCAGGAATCCCGAACCACAGGTAATTTTTACGGCATGCCTCTGGAGGGAATCAGTACGATGGCATACGACAATTCAAAGAAACGCTTTCTAAACACCTGGATCGACAACTTTGGAACCGGAATGGTGTTTATGGAAGGAACCTGGGATCCCGCAACCAAAACCATGGAATTCAAAGGAAAGGGTTTAGATCCATTGATCGGGAAGGAAATACCTATGAGGCAAACGATAAAAATCCTGGATGACAATACTCAATTAATGGAAATGTATTCAACACCGGAAGGCGGCAAGGAAATGAAATCTATGGAAATAACAATGAAGCGCAAATCATAATGAATAATTCCTTCACTACTATAAAACCTTATGACAATACATAAGGTGTTTCTTTTTTATTTTTAACCTGATGAAACATGATATTGAAAACAGGGATGACCTGCTGCAACTGGTTACTTCTTTTTATGATAAACTTTTAGCCGACCCTTCTATTAATTATTTATTTACGGATGTGGCTAAAATAGACCTTGATCATCACTTGCCGGTACTTGTAAATTTTTGGGACATGATATTATTTCATTCTGATACTTACCAGAAAAATGCAATGAAGCCGCATATGATGTTGAATACACAATCACCATTAACGTCCGAACATTTTAAAACCTGGTTAAAATATTTTAATACAACGCTCGATGAATTGTTCGAAGGTGAAATTACAGAGCAGGCAAAACAAAGAGCACAAAGCATTGCCACTGTAATGCAATTAAAAATTGCCCAACAAAATATTTAATTTATCCTGCCTGTTCATAAGCCTGCCGGATTTGCTCCATCATTTCTTTATTGATCGTTTTTTCATCTTCTATTTTGATCCGGTGTGTACACATGGCATTCCAGCTTCCTGCCGCCTCCAGGTTGCCATTCGGAGCTACTCCTTTTAAATTAAGACCTACATCCAGGCGTGTTTTGGTAGAAGGTTGTATGATGGCGAATTGTTTTTTTCTTCGCACACTTACATAAGCTTTTTTAGGTGATACTTCTACATCATTCCCAAATGCTTTAATTTCTTTCATCAGTTTATCGTACCATTTTTTCAGTTGTTCTTTACCGTTATATTGCGCAGCTACCAGGTCATCCGGATCTTCAGGCCCACCAGCCTGGCTTTGTTTGGCAAAATGGATAATAGTGTTTGCATTGCCATGCGTGAAGCCATGTTTTTCTTTCAAAAAACTAACCATTTCACCATGTTTGCTTAACCCGCTGTTATTTACAATAGCGAACCATTCAGCCAGGGTTTTACCAGAATTTTTTTCAATGTTATCTAATTGTGTTTGAAATGCTTTGTCAACAGGTGAGGTGCTCATAATTATTCCTTTTTAAGTTGATGAATTACCAGTTTAATATTCGGAAATATTGTGCCCAGGGTCCAACTTCCTCTTTGTATTGTTCCGCCATTCCACGGGTGATCTGGGCAATATGTGTAAGATCATGCACCACCCATGTGGAAAGTAACTGACGCAATGTAACTACGCCCAAAGAAGGATGCATGCCTTCTTTATTACAATCTTCATCTTCCAAATGAAGTTCAGCAAACCAAAAAAGATTTTTGTTTCGCAGGTGGGTGAATTCATTTAACAGGTCCTGCATGGATTTTCCTTTGCTTTCATGATACATGGCAAACCGGTCATAAGATTCAAAAGGTTGTGATAATCCTTTTTCTAATACCAGGTTGATACGTACCGGCCAATCTGTTCTTTCTCCATGTAAAAGGTGTCCCAATACATCAAATGGGGAAAATGTTTGTGGTCCTTCATTTCCCATGATCCATTCTTCATCCAAACCATTTAATAACTCATTCAAGACTACAGGTGTTCTTTGCAGAATTTGAATGGATTTATTTTTATCGTAATTCATTTTCAGGAGTTGAGCATATCCGTTAGTTTCAGGTTTTTGTTGCGCAGGTCAATGCCGCCCTCTAAAAAAGATTTAAGGTTGGCCAGGTAAAATGTCCATCCTGTTTTGCAACCAACATGATAATTTTTAATGCTTTCTTCATCGGTTGGTATTTCTGATTGTTGTAGTTCAACTATTTTTTCACCTTCGGTTTCTTTGATGCTTACGGTGCATATCCCTGCCTTTCCAAAACGGAAAACAAAAAAATCTTTTCCGTTCATTCCAAGTACTTCACCTTTTTCTTCTACCTCATCCGGATAGCCAAACCAGCGCCATACATAAGTATCTCCTATTTGTACCTGTTCTGTCGGGCTTCTTAAATCGCCTACCGATTTTTTAAATTCAGCCAGGCGCAGAAACCAATCTTCCAACCCTGCCTGGGTTGTCCAACAGCTAAAGATCTTTTCAGAATCCGCATCCACATTAATGCGTGTACTAAACCTGCTCCAGTCATGATTTTCCATTATGATTTATTTTTCCTGGTAAAGTGAAAATTTGAAAACTTTACAGGGGCATCCCTGCCATCATCAATTTTTGCATGTAATGAATCCTTGCCAATTAACCGGTAACTGATTCTTTTCGGGTAATCATGTTCGTTATTAACTGCCGCAAATGAATTTGCCTTATAATTCAATAATTTAAACTTTACCGGTTGACGATTATTTTGATTTTCTACAGAGGGAATATAAAACACCTCGTTCATTCTGTAAACCAACTCAATGTTTTCCAGAATATGTTTTGAACCGTCCGCCTTCAACATAAAACTCTTCCCAATAAATGTGCTGTCATTTTTTAGCTCCCAGCTTTCCACCATCTGCCCCTTTTTTGTTTTCAAATGCCATTCGCCAATCATCCATTTGAAAGAATGCAGTTTGAATGGTTGTTGATTTCCTGATTCCGGAAAAAAAATGAGCAGGTAAACAAAAGCAATAAATATTTTCATATAGTTACCATATTGTTTTTTAATTGCTACATAGATCCGGCAGCTATCAAATCGCTTTTAGACATCTTATGGTTGATTATTATCATTATGGCTCCTTCATTATAAATATTTAGACGGAACATTATGTAAACCAATCCGATTTCCTTCCGGGTCTATAATCACGGCCATAAATCCATATTCAGGTGAAATTTCTGTCTTGGGCATTTTAATTTTGCCGCCGGCCGATTCTATTTTGTCCAGCACTTTTTGTAAGTCGGGGTTGCCATTCAGGTATATAAGCGTACCGTCTTTTTCCGAAGGATTATGAAATCCATCCGTTTGAACTAAGGCACCACCAACACCCGTCATTGGATCATCTAATGGAAACATGCGCATTTTTATTCCTTCAAATTCAAGTTCCTCCATTTTCATTTCAAAAATGTTTTCGTAAAATTTTTGCGCCCGGTTAATATCCGTAGTTGGAATTTCGAACCAGCTGATGGCATGTTTAAAAGTCATGGTCGTAGTTTTGGGGATTTAAAATTTGGTTTACATTTTTTGTGTGAATGGAATAGGCTAATCAAGTTACCCGAAATTTTTCAATTTTGAATTCCTCTTATGGATAAAAATTAACCATTCAACAATAGAAGCCGGCAGTATTTCATAAAAAAACCCTGCATATTACAGGGTTCATTTAAATCAAGCATTAACCAATCAATTGCGTTGTTCACTGCCTCCGCGTTGTGGTTGCAGGGTGGGTTCAATATCTTTTTTAAAGCTGGCAAATTGTTCTTCGCTTAGTATAGCTTTTAATTTTTCATTTCGTTCTTCCGTGGATTTTGTTCTGAAGGCCATCATGGCTTCTCGATCCATACCACCGCTGCTACGCATTTCTTCCATCTTTTTTTCCTGTGCTTTAAAAGTTTCCGTAAAGATGTCTGTTGTTTTTTCTGTTTGATCCTTATCCAGTTTTAACGCAGTCATTTTCTCCAGCACCATTTGAACTCTTTCATCAACTGTGCGCCGGGGTCCTTGTGCATTTACATTTATTATACCTGCAAAAAATACCATCATCAACAGGCTGAATTTTGTTTTCATTTTTTATAAATCGTTTTTAATTGTTAACATTTTTTGTTGAGTCTGTTGTTTTCGATTTACCCGGGGACCCTTTTCGACCGGGAATAATCATGCGTTGCACCATGTGTTTAATCATGGAATCAAATTTTGGTTGTTGTTCTGCTGTGCAAAGTTCTCTTAAGGATCTGAAGTGATTGAATAAGTTACGATCAATCCTTTGCTGTTTCTGACCTACTTCTTCAGATGCGGCATTAAAAACAGAATCATCAATTGAAGGCAAATAAAGCTGGTTGTAAAGAGTTTCTTTAGCCATGCGCATGCTGTCGAAAAGCGGCCTCATTTTTTCCCGGTGCGCCAGCCTGATTTCTTCATATTGTTTAATCTGGTTATCATTAAAACCAACGTCTTCTTTTAATATCCGGGTAATTTCTCCCCGACCCCGCTTATCTCTTGAATCATGTTTATTCGTCCCCATAAAGAAAACCACTAACACAATATTCGAGATCAATAAAAGGGCAATGATAATGATGAACAGTTTATTTTTTGTAGGGGTTGTCATTATTTATTATCGGGTTTGGAGTAATCATAAATGGTAGCAATTGAAAAGTCATATTCTTCTGAAAATACCTGTGCTTGTTCAATGGCTACCTGGGAGTTTTCTGTAGATTTTAAATTTGTTAAAGCGATTATATCAACCAGGATGATAGCCAGTACACTGGCTGCTAATACGGCTGGCCTTAAAAGAAATGAAAGAGTTTGTTCCCAAACATCTTTTTGTTTTCTGTTGAGACGGGCATGTACACGGGTGAAGAAATAAGGTCCGGGACTTGCTTTTTGCAGGCCATCCAGGCTGTTCAGCGTATCTTCTACCTGTTTATCAATATGTTGTTTTTGCTTCATGCTATGATTTTAGACGTCTTTATGTTCAAAACCTTGTTATGCGTGTGTTTGGTAATAGTCAGTCAATTGTTTCTTAAGATTTCCTTTAGCCCTGTGAATCAACGATTCTACTGCTGGTAAAGTGGTTTGCATTACTTCACCTATTTCCTGGTAACTTAAACCCTCCACTTTATGCAGGCTAAAAGCAACTTTTTGCTTTTCGGGTAACTTTTCCAATGCTTTAAAAAGAACAGCGGCTTTTTCTTTATTGTCCAGGATTATACCGGGGTGATTAAAGGTAACCGGAAGTTCCTTTTCCTGTTCCTGCAATCCGAAAAAACTCTGAACAAAAGCAAACCGTTTCTTTCTTTTCTTCTTTCTTAAATGATCCAATGCCTTTGTCGTTGCTATTCGATAAATCCAGGTACTTAACTTCGACTCCGATTTAAAAGAACTGATGGACTGAAATACCTGAACAAAAACTTCCTGCGATACATCTTCCGCATCTTCTTCATTTTGAACAATGCTTAAAACCGTATTAAAAACCATGTCCTGCCAGGTAAGCACCAACTCCTTAAAAGCTGATTCATCTCCCTCCTTCAACAATGCGATTAATTCCTGCTCGTTCAAATTGTTTTATTTAAGCCTGCCTTAAATTACTAAAATTAAAACCGCATTCTCATATTTTCATTAGTCTGGTTATTATTTCGCTGTGCCGGTGTTCCAAAATTTTTCAGGTTCATGGTAAACGTCAGCATAAAATATTGCTTTACAACCTGCGTGCGCTGATCTTCAATATATGATTCTGATACAGTACGGGTAATACTCTGGTTTTGGTTCAACAAGTCAAAAACAGATAACCTTAATTCTCCTTTATCATTTTTCAGAAATTTTTTCGCAATAGCTATATTCCATAACCAGAAGTTTTGGTTAAAGCCATCAGTTAGGCCGCTGTAATTCTGGTTATTGATATCATTATTAAACACCCAACCATTCTTGCTCAATAAATTCAATCTGAAACCGCCATTTTGTGAAATGAAACGCTGGTTGTTATAAGGTTGAAGGGAGAATTCAGCATTATTTAATGATGCTGAATAATTCAATGTGAAATCAACAAACTCACTGATATTGCTCAATAAAACGATGCCTGCATTATAGTTAATCGAGGTAGACACGTTTTCAATATTATTGATCAATCCCGGCGTTTTATTATATGTAACACCCGCATTCAGGTTAACGTTTGATTTTATGAAAAGCAAAGGAATGCCAAATGTTACAAAGCTGTTCAGGTTGTATTGTCCATCAATATTAACCGGCTTGGTTAACTGCGATCCACGAAATAGGGTAACTGTAGGCGTTAGTACTGAGTCGGCAGATGCACGGTATACCGCAGTGCCTACATAATCATCCGTTTTTGTTCCAAAAAAGTTTAAGAAAAGGCTTTGTCCTTTTTGTGTATTGGCAAATTGAAAACGTAAACCCAGGCGGTGTGCATATTGCTGTTCCAAATCCGGATTACCGGTTGAAATTTGCAACGGATTATTATAATTGATTACATCCTGCAACTGATTAACAGATGGCGGATTGATAGAAGTGCGGTAAAATAATCGAACCGAACTCCGGGTACTTAATGGATAACTGATCATGGCACTGGGCAACAGGTTAGTGAAATTTCTTTTTACGGAAGTTTCTACCGGAAAAACCCTTTCGCTGTTTAAGATTGCGGTTTGTCCATCTAATCCAAAGGATAATGATTTATTACGATCGCCCATGCGATAGGTAATTCCACCACGATGGGTATTATAACTGCTTTCAAAAACATTGGAAAGGCTGGTATCAAAATCACTGTACTTACCCGTTCCATTTTCAAATTCGTAGGTTTTTTGATCAGCTTTATTGATGTTGAATGATGGACTGTACTGGAATTGTATCATGGCCATTTTACCTACCGGCTCACTGTAATTAATGTTAGCCGATAAATCGTAATTAGTTGTTAGCTGGTCGCGGAATTGACGCGTACTATCATTAATATTGGCAGCACCTTTAAAATAAGTGGTAAAAGCATCCAAGTAATTTTCACCATCACTATTATTCATCCCGGTTCTTAAATTCACAGAAAATGTTCGCCTGGGTTTTCTGAAATTGTGGCGATATAAAATATTATTATTAAGTCTTACTGCATTCCGGCTACTGGTAGTAAAGTTTTCAGTCTGGCTTTGGGTTGACAGATCATCAAACAGGTTTAATCCTGTAAGGCTGTTTGAAGAATTAAAATTCTGGATATTAATGCTGGTAGTTATCAGGATTGAATTGAAGGAATCGATCTTATAATCAAACCTGAAATTAGCGCGGTGATTATAATTTTTATTGGATGATAATTCTGATTGATCATAAAATTTCACACTATCCCTCAGTACGGGAGAATATTCTCTGAAGTTGCTTTCATCATTGGCGCTGTTACGCAGGTTGAAGAAATAGCTTCCACTTACATTTAGTTTTTTACTCCATTCGTCATTATAATTTAATCCTAAAGAATAGGTTTTATTGACACCAGGTTGCTGGCCAATCAAAAATCCGCCACCTCCCCCGCCGCGCATCATTCCACCGCGGCCACCGCCACCTCCCTGAAATCCACCACGGCCGCCACCACCGGTTGCACCTAAAAGATCCAGTTCGGTAAAATTTTGCTGGTTCACATCGTTGGCAAGTGCTACAATCGAAATACGGCGTGCACCTTTGAACATACTCATATTTCCGCCTGCCAGGTAATGATTATCCGTTCCGAAACCGGCAAACACACGACCAAACTGGCCATTGCGCATATTAACTTTTGTAACAATATTGATTGATTTGGAGGTGTTTCCATCATCAATTCCTGTTACCTGGGCCTGGTCGCTCAGGCGATCAAATACCTGGATCTTGTCAACCACTTCTGCTGGAAGGTTGCGGAGTGTTGCCGCTGCATCATCGCCAAAAAAATCCCGGCCATCCACTGTTACTTTTTGTACCTGTTCTCCTCCTGCTTTTACCGTTCCGTTTTCAATGGTAATGCCGGGGGCTTTTCTCAGCAAATCTTCTGAGGTTGCATCCGGGTTTACTTTAAACTGGTCAGCATTCATTTGAATAGTATCACCTTTCATCTGCACCATTGCCTGGCGGCCTACTACCGTTATACCTGTTAATTCTTTGGCTGATTTGGGGGCTATTATCATACCCAGGTCCTGTGTTTGTTGTGTCCATTCAATTTGCCTGTCTATAGTATCATACCCGATTTGCGTTATCATTAAATGATAATTTTGGGCCATCATGTTAGTAAATGAAAATTCCCCTAGTTGATTGGTAATTACGTTGAGCTTTACTGTTGAATCCGTAGTGCCGGTTAAAGAAACGGTTGCACCCTGCAAAGCGTTCCGGTTATCTGCATCAAGCAATCTTCCTTTTAAAACTGGTGTTTGTGCTAATAATGTTGAGGTAAATCCTGCCAATAAGATCAATGCAGATAAAAAATGTTTCATTAATTTTTGTTTGTGCTTTGTTTGATGTTTAATTAAACAAAAACTTGCGAACCCGGCAGTTAACTAATTTTAGGATTTTTTTAGATTTGGGAGCTGAGAGGGGGTTAGAAATTTTCCCGTTATCTTGCAGTCCCTATTTTTAATTTATTAATCAGTATATGGATTATAGTAAAATGATATCGGTTTCAGGTATGCCAGGGTTATTTGAATTATTAAGCAGTAAAAATGATGGAGCATTGTTGCGCTCTCTTTCAGACAAAACAACCAAATTTGTCAGCAGTCGGGTGCACCAGTTTTCGCATTTGGAAAGTATTGAGGTGTACACCCAAAGAGAAAATGTGAACCTGGTTGATGTATTTAAAGCAATGGATGAAAGCAGTGAAAGCCTGCCTTCTGAAAAAGATAATACAGCCATTAAAAAATACTTTGAAAAAGTATACCCTGATATGGATTTTGACAGGGTATATACCAGTGATATGAAGAAAATGGTTAAATGGTTTGACGCGTTAAAAACACATGATATCGAGATCAAACTATCAGAGCAAGAAGAAGAGGAAGAAACGATTATTGAAGAGCCTGAAATTAAAAAAGAAAAACCTGTAAAAGAAGTAAAAGCGAAGCAGGAAAAGGTTAAAGAAGAAAAACCTAAAGAAGATAAGAAGCCTGTTGTTAAAAAAAGTGCAACTGCTAAATCAGATACCGCTACCCAGAATAAGAAGGAAACTAAGCCCACAAAAGCAGCTAAGAAAAAGAAGAGCGATTAATTCCTTCATTAAAAACATTTACAAGCTACATGTATCATTCTTAAATGACTTGTAGCTTGTTGCATTTTAAATAGATTTTTTTATGAGTTATTCAGCAGAAATTAAAAAATTAGATCGGAAATATTTACCCACTGCATTTACTATTAAAGACTGGGCATCCTTGCAGCCATATTTTATAGAGTTAGCGGAAAGACCTGTCCAGTCAGTTTCCGAGCTGGAACAATGGATGCGGGATGTGAGCGAAATGGAAGCGGTTGTGAGTGAAGATGCCAATTGGCGGCAGATCAAAATGACTTGCGATACGGAGAATAAAAAATTGGAAGAGAATTTTGTTTTTTTTATGATGCAAATACAACCCCGGGTGCAGCAGTATGCAGATAAATTGAACCGTAAACTGATAGAAAATCCTTTTGTTAAAGACCTGGACTCAAATAAATATTTTACTTACCTGAGAAACGTAAAGAAAAATATTGACTTGTTCCGGGAAGAAAATGTTCCCTTACAGGCTGAACTTAATGTACTGGCCCAGCAGTTTGGAGTCGTATCCGGTAAAATGACTGTTGAAATTAAAGGCAAGGAATATACCCTGCAACAAGCCAATAAATTCTTAGAGGATCATGACCGGAAAGTAAGAGAGGAGGCATACCGGAAAATATGTGACCGCCGATTGCAGGATAAGGAGGCACTGGATGATTTATTTACCCAGCTTATTGCAAAGAGACATCAGGTGGCATTGAATGCCGGCTTTAAAAATTATCGGGATTACAAGTTTGCTGAAATGGGACGTTTCGATTATACCAAAGAAGATTGTTTTCAATTTCATGAAGCGGTCAAGGAACATATTATGCCTTTGGCCAATGATATTTATGAAAAAAAGCGGCAGAAACTCGGGCTCGAATCATTAAGACCCTGGGATACGGAAGCAGAACCCGAAGGCCTTGAACCTTTAAGTCCTTTTAATGATAGTGAGGAGTTGTTAGAAAAATCCATAGAAGCTTTTTCCCGTTTAAAACCTTTTTTTGGTGAATGCCTAAGAAAAATGAGATCCATGGGTCACCTGGATTTGGAAAGCCGCAAGGGTAAAGCTCCCGGAGGCTATAATTGCCCGTTAGCGGAAAGTGGAGCTCCCTTTATATTTATGAATGCAGCCGGGCAAATGCACGATGTTACTACCATGGTACATGAGGGCGGCCATGCGATCCATTCATTTTTGGCGCACGATTTGGAACTTACGCCATTTAAGGAATACCCGATGGAAATTGCCGAAGTGGCCAGCATGGCAATGGAACTCTTCAGTATGGATGAATGGGATCGGTTTTTTAGTGATAAAGATGATTTAAAAAGGGCTAAGGAGCACCAGTTTGAAAGAGTGATTACTATTTTTCCATGGATCGCCACCATTGATAAATTTCAACACTGGATTTATGAAAATCCTTCTCATACTTTAGCACAAAGAACAGCCATATGGATGGATATACTTGCGGAATTCACTACTCCTTCCCTGGATTTCAGCGGTCTTGATGAATATCGGAGGTATGCCTGGCAAAAACAACTTCATTTATATGAAGTGCCATTTTATTACATTGAATATGGTATTGCCCAGTTAGGTGCCATTGGCTTGTGGAAACAGTTTAAGAAAAATAAGGAGCAAGCTATTGAAAACTATATCCATGCATTAAAGTTGGGAGGTACACGTACTTTACCTGAACTATACAATGCAGCTGGATTAAAATTTGATCTTTCACCCGGCCATATTAATAAGCTCATCCAATTTGTGAAAGTTGAAATGGAACAACTTTATTAAATAATTAAAAAATACCATTAAAGTTGAATATAAAGAATATGGATATGTCAAAAGGGTACATTACATTTGGTTAGAAATTAACCACTAGTTATAAACTCGCTACTAATCAGAGCCTTAACCAAAAGTCCCCATGTTTCTACATGGGGGCTTACTTTTTAAGTCATCGATTAACTGCAGGCTTTACAAATCCCACTAATCACTACATCAATTTTTTCTTTTTTAAATCCCAAGGGTAATTTTATTTCAGGAATATTTACCTGGTCCAGACAGGCTGTTTTTTCGCATTGTTCACAAACAAAATGAATATGGTGATCTTGGTGATGCCCTTCTGTGCAGTCATCTTTACATAAAGCATAGAGGATGGAATTATCTGCAGTGGGAATAGAATGGATCAAACCTTTTTCTACAAATGTTTGTAAGGTGCGGTAAACGGTTACACGGTCAAATTTCTCACCTGCTTTTTTTTCAATATCAGCATGGGCCAGCGCTTCCTGCTGATTCAGAAATAACTGAAGAATTTTTTTTCGACTATCCGTGACGTTTAGTTGAAAACGTCTCAACAATTCATTAACGGTATATTGTTTAGCTATTGCCATTTTAATTACTTGCGAGTGGTGGGTCCTTTAATAATTTTTCTATACTATGGATCATTTTGTTCATTTCAGTAGGTTTCAGGGCATCGTAAATTTCACGTACATCACCATTCTGATCTACTAACGCAACAAATTGAGTATGTAAGAAGTCAACAGTTTCGTCCTTCATGTTATTATGGGGATCATCAATTTTATACATATTCCGGGCTGTATAATAAAGACTGTCCTTGCTCCCTGTTAAAAATTGCCAGCGTTCAGTTGATACACCCAATGAATCGGCGTAAACTTTTAATCTTGCCGCAGAATCAATAGCTGGGTCACTGGTATGAGAAAGGATCATAAAACGGTTATCATTTTTAAAATGTTCATATACCATTAACATGTTTTTATTCATGCGAGGACATATTCCAATGCAGGTCGTGAAAAAATATTCTGCCACATATACTTTTCCTGCAACATCTTTTTCAGTAATGTTTTTACCGTCCTGGTTGATAAAGGTGAAAGGTTTAATAAAGCTGAGCGGAGCCACATTTTTTTGGCTGAATCCCGGAATCAGCATAGTTATCAGAAAATAAAATGCAATCGCTAAAAAGGAAAAAAACATCACATAACCTATACTTTTCTTACTCATCTCGGTATTTTGAAATTCAAAGTTACTATCAAAAACGCAGTCTTTTTTGTTTTTTGCAACTTTGTTGCAATGTGTTATCTTTGTTGCTTATACAAATTATGCGTACAAAATTAAACTGGGATTCGATTGGGATTACTGCTACGCTGGCATGTGCCATACACTGTGCGGTACTACCTCTATTTTTAACCAGCCTTCCTTTATTCGGAATCAATATTGTTAACAACCTGGGATTTGAAATGTTCATGATCGGTTTGGCCTATATTATTGGCGGATATTCTTTATATCATGGCGTATTAAAGCATCATCATAAATGGCTGCCCTTATTGATTTTTTCAGTCGGTGCAGTGTTATTGATTCTCAAACAGGTTTTTCATAATTACGAATATTATTACCTGTTACCGGCAGTATTAATGATTGTTTCCGCTCATTTACTGAACTATAAATTTTGCCGGGAAGCTAAACATTGCCACGCCTCTGATTGTAATCATTAAACCAGCCGGTTATATTATTCTATCTTGCACCCCGCAACAAAAAACATCCGATGAAATATTTTTTCATATTCGCATTCACTATGCTCTCTTTATCAGCATGGTCCCAATCTGCAGATGAAAAGGCAATCCATGATATCCTGGCTGCCCAAACAATTGCATGGAACAAGGGTGACCTTGAAAATTTTATGGATGGATACTGGAACAATGATTCTCTTTTATTTATTGGCAAAAATGGCGTTAATAAAGGGTGGCAAAAAACATTCGAAAATTACCAGCAAGGCTATCCGGATACAACGGCTATGGGTAAGTTAAATTTTGATATACTGGAAGTAAGACCAATATCCCCTGATTATTATTTTGTAGTGGGTAAATGGCACCTTCAGCGAAGCATCGGAAATTTGTCCGGACATTTTTCATTACTATTTACAAAGATTAAAGGGCAATGGAAGATTGTTGCCGATCATAGCAGTTAACAATTACCAAAACTAAATTAAATGATTATGGGTTTAATCCTCCTCGGTGTAATAGCAATTATTGCCAGTTTCATTATTAAATCGAATTTTCAATACCGCCGGTATGCAGGCGTTTTACGTGGCATTGGCGGCCTGATGATAATCATTGGTATCCTGGCATCTACCATTGTACAAATTGAGGCGGGTGAAGTGGGTGTAAAGAAATTATTCGGAAAAGTTCAACCGAATGTTTTAGGCAGCGGTTTGCATATGATCAATCCATTGATGGAAGTGATACACCTGGATATAAAAACCCAAAATTACACTATGAGCGGAGCGCACGATGAAAGTGCCGTAACGGCTGATGATGCCATCCGGGTATTGACAGCAGACGGTTTGGAAGTGACGATCGACCTAACAGTATTGTTCAGGCTAAATTCAAGCGATGCGCCAAAGATTATCCGGGAAACCGGAGCTAATTATGTGGACAAGATCGTACGCCCGGTAACACGGACCAAGATCCGTGACAATGCAGTGTATTATGAAGCGGTATCCCTCTATTCAACCAAGAGAGATGAATTCCAGGATCGGATATTTAAAACTATTGAAATCAATTTTAAGGAAAGAGGATTATTCCTGGAGCAATTGCTGGTCCGCAATATTACCTTACCGCAATCTGTAAAATCAACTATTGAAGGAAAAATAAACGCCGAGCAGGAAGCGCAAAAAATGCAGTACGTGTTGCAGAAGGAAGAGCAGGAGGCGGAAAGAAAAAGAGTGGAAGCACAGGGTATTGCCGATTACCAACGTATCATCAATACAGGGTTAACAGATAAGCAATTGCAATACGAGCAGATAAAGGCCAACTTGAAATTAGCGGAATCACAAAATGCCAAAGTGATCATCATGGGTCGTGGAAATACACCGGTGATCCTGGATGCTAAAAATTAAATACGCTATAATTTCCATTTCCGGAACAGGTAGTATACAAGAAAAATGAAGCTGCCAAGTAGCCATGCATAGAATATAATGTTGATTAACCTCAGTTTGTCATCAATCATTGCCCAACCCAGGTAAATACCTAAGGTGGCATTGATCATCATCCAAAGCACGATAACACTCATTGAGTTCAATATCCTTAACAGGTATTTTTTGATATCGGGTTCCATTCCGCTGCTGAACATGGTCTATGGATTTTTGGAAAGTTAATTAATCAGCAGGTTTTTGAAATCCGTACTGTCGCCATTAAAAACATTGAAGTCTACTTTCGATTTAATACCATTTACCCGGCCCTCTTCACTATGCTGCCAGAAAACCCAGGATCTTTTAATCCGGGGTTTGCCGGGCTGATGATAATGAGCGATCCACAGCGGGTAATCATCAAAGTCGTCACCCAGCACTTTGGTATAAAAATCAATGTTTGTATATATTATCGGGCGCACGCCGTAATAAGCTTCAGCCACATCGAGCCATTCTTTTACCTCTGTTCGAATTTTGTCGTGCGAAACACCATAAGTAAGTTCCACATCGAGTACGGGCGGCAGATCGTTTTTATCGAGATCAACGGTTTTTATAAAATTTTCCGCCTGCGTTTTGCCGTCTTTGGTAGCCAGGAAAAAATGGTAAGCACCACGAATGATGCCAGCTTTTTTGGTACGCCGCCAGTTTCTTTTAAATTGAATATCCCTGTTACCGATCCCTTCCGTTGCTTTGATAAAAGCAAAACCAAGTTTAATATCCTGATCCTCCATTTCTTTCACCTCTTCCCAGGCAACCAGGTCCTGGTAGCGACTAACATCAATGCCATGGATCATATATTTTTTAGGAATGGGAATATTAAAAGCAGGATAATAAATCGTGGCCACGCGGTAATACAAATACCAGCGGATGCCGAAGAACAACATCAATCCACTACCGATCAACAGGATAAAAAAAATGAACCAGCTTAATTTTTTCTTTTTCTTTTTTGATGCCATACCGTACATGCAAATATAGGTGGCCATTAAAAATTCAAATGCTAATATTTGCAGGGATGAATAAGTTTAGAGGGTATCGGTTGAAAATTTGCGAAACAAAAGAAGGGTGTATTTCAGATTAAATGCAAATGTTGGGGTCATTTAATAATGAAAGATGATCCTGATTTTCATCTTTGCCTTGTAAAACAAAATGTTCTTTAAATAGATTTCTTTTTATTAAAACATAGAACTTCGTATATCATTTTGATTGTTAGAATATTTTCTCTTGTAATTTTTTTAATGTACGGGTCAATTGAAATTAAATGTATACCATTCAAATTCCAGCAGATGCTGAATATGAAAGGCTGATTAATATCTGGGAAGCATCCGTAATTGCTACTCACCATTTTTTAACGGACGATGATATTCAATTTTTTAAAAGACTGTAAGTATGGATTATAAAAAATGATTGTACCATTTCCCTTGGTTTTTATAAATTGACAAATGCGTGAACAAGCCCTCGAAATTTATAATGCTGCTGTAGTTGCTGTACAACCTGCCCGGTTATTACCATCTTTCATTAGCAATGAAAAGGGCCAGCTGCGACTGCACAACCAGCTTTTTGTTTTAACTGAAATTAATAATATTTACATTATTGGTGCTGGCAAGGCCAGTGCATCAATGGCTTTTGAAATTGAAAAAATTCTTGGTAACCTAATTTCTGATGGAGTAATTGCCACTAAACACGGTCATGCATTACCGTTAAGAAAAATTGAATGTATCGAAGCGGGGCATCCTGTACCTGATCAGCAAAGTGTATATGCGGGTGAGCGGACCTTACAAATAGCAACCCAGGCCGATGAAAAAGATATTGTTATAGCGTTAATCAGTGGTGGCGCATCCGCATTGTTGGCGGATCATCCTCTGGGTACAACCTTAGAGGATGTTCAAATACTTTTTAACCAACTTTTGCATAGTGGAGTAAACATTGATGAAATGAATGCAGTTCGCAAACATTTATCCCAAATAAAAGGAGGAGGATTATCCAGGGCTGCTTATCCTGCAACATTGGTATCATTTATTCTGAGCGATGTCATTGATGATCCGCTTCATGTAATTGCCAGTGGTCCAACAGTCGCTGACCCCACCACCTTTGATGATGCTATAAATGTTTTAAAAAAATATGACCTCTTTCAAAAAATACCGGCAGCTATAAAAGAATGGTTGGTGCAGGGAAACAATGGAATCATTTCTGAAACACTCAAACCCGGAGATCCTTTATTTGAAAAAACCACCAATCATCTTATTGGTACAAACAAGATTGCATTGCTGGCATCAGCGGCTAAGGCGGCCAGCCTGGGATTTGAACCTTTTATCCTTCCCGATAATTTATCCGGTGAAGCCAGGGATGCCGCTATAGCATTTATTAAAGAACTTTCTGAAAAAAAATATTATGTAAAACCCTCCTGCATTTTACTGGGAGGTGAAACAACAGTTACCATCAGCGGGAATGGGAAAGGTGGACGAAACCAGGAATTTGCATTGGCTGCATTTGTACATTTAGCGCAAACCGAAAAAAATATTGGTATTCAAATTATTCTTTCTGCTGGGACAGATGGTAGTGATGGGCCTACGGATGCGACCGGTGCATTTGTCGATGATGAAATAATTTGCAAAGCAAAAGAACTGGAATTGGATGCAGCTTCCTATTTATCAAACAATGATGCCTATCATTTTTTTAAAAAAACTGGCGGACTTATTATTACCGGTCCAACTCAAACCAATGTGATGGATATCGTATTAGCACTTGTTAAGTAATATTAAAATAAAAGCGATAATAGCATACAACTTGCCAGAACGGCTATTCCCATGAAAAAAGTGGCCGTTGTAAAATACCGGTACATACGACTGACAGGTAATTTGCTGTATTGATTGATAACCCAGAAATAACTGTCGTTGGCATGACTGACTACCATCGCTCCTGCACCAATACTCAATACAAGCAAAGCTTTTTCGGCAACATGGTTAAAAGGCATTCCGGCCAGTAAAGGTGCCATGATGGAAGAAGTGATGATGAGTGCCGCTGTGGATGAACCCTGCGCAGTCTTTAAGCCGGCCGATAATAAAAATGCAATGGGGTAAAATATGATCAGGGAAAAGTTCTTCCCTGCAATCATGTTTTCAAATTCAGCAGCCAGTGGTGTTGCTTTTAATACAGCACCCAATGCCCCACCTGCAGCGGTAATTAAAATGATAGGACCTGCCTGTGTAAGTGCATGTTGTATCCAGCTATTCCATTTTTTTCGTTGTGAAAAACCGGGCAATAAAAAGGCCGTAAATACGCCCAGTAACAAAGCTATGTTTGGGTTGCAAATAAATATTAATACGCTGTTGAATGAGGCTTTTAAATTAAAGAACGGAATCATTGAGCCCATGGCGATCAATATAACAGGAAGCAATAGGGGCAAAATGCAAAAAGCAAATCTGGGTAATATTACCGGTGCAACTTCTTCTTCAATGCCTGCTTCCGGATGTATTTCATTCTGCCTGTTCAATTTTCGGGCAAAAAACCATCCAATGATAATGGCTGGTATGCTGACGACAATACCC
Source organism: Chitinophagaceae bacterium (assembly GCA_013696395.1). GTDB lineage: Bacteria > Bacteroidota > Bacteroidia > Chitinophagales > Chitinophagaceae > JACCYQ01. The sequence goes on along the minus strand of JACCYQ010000227.1, from coordinate 2,517 downwards.
AGTAACATGATCCATCCAATATCGCCGGCCATATTAAAATTTCCTGCGGCTGCAAGCGGACCCGGTGTTGGAGGGATTAAAACATGTGAAGTGTAAAGACCTGTAGCCAGCGCAATGCTGATGGCGCCATAAGAAACACTCGATTGTTTTGATAGTGAACGAGCAAGGCTTGAAAGTATTACGAAGCCCGAATCGCAAAAAACGGGAATGCCGGTTACGGCTCCCATCAGGCTGATGCCTGGTAATATTTTTTCCTTTCCCGTTTTTTTCAATAATGCAGTTGCAATGGCAGTTATTGCGCCAGTCTTTTCCAACGTTTCACCAAGAATGGTTCCCAATGCGATAATTAAACCGATACTGGCAAATACTGCACCGCCTCCCTGCAGCAGCGCATCGATCGTTGCTTCGGTTCCCATTCCAGCGCTTACACCCAGCACAATAGCGGCAATGACTAATACCAGGAATGGATGCCATTTTAAAATGGCGCAGGCACCAATGATCATAACCAGAATCACTATTATGAGTATGATTAATGAAAGTCCTGTTAGCATAGTATTTTCTGAATATATAAATGTAAAAGCCGGCGGTAATTCATTATTGAACTTCTGTAAAATGGATGAATGAAATTATAAAATCAAAAACAGTTATCATGGAAAATTAACAAGAGTAAGGATAACCATTTACATCATTGTTTTTTAAAATTTAGGGTAAACTAATTCACTGCTTTAGCAACGCATAAAAGCGCTTATGCAATCAAAAAAATATGATTGGTAAATTGTTGCTCATGAAGTGATGAAAGAATAATATGCTTCCGATCATTTACCGGTAAAAGCGGTGCTTAAATTGAAATAGCTTGTTTTTCATTTTCTGGTTGAAATTAAGGTTAGGATGGGGCCTCAGCGCAAATCTGCGTAATTTGCGGGAGATCATTTTTCTCGCTGATAACGTGGACCAATACAGAAGCTGCCCGGGAATATTTTATATTTATTGGGGAAAGTTTTCATCACCACAACAAGATATTGTACAGCTTTTAAGCATTATTCTTCGGCTGAATGGCTTGCCTGGTGTAAATGGCAGCAAATTTGAATAATGCCCATTATCAATAATAATCTAAATTATGAAAAGGATACTTTTTGTTAGCATGGTAAGTTTGGCTTTTATGGCCTGCAATAATGATGAAACAGATACCACAACCGTTACAGACAGCATAACCATTTATGAAAATAATACCGGAGTTGGAACAACAGATACAGGAATGATGGTAGATACTTCGATGATGAGAGATACAATGAACAGGGATCCTTTATAATTCCCGACCCATTTTTAAGTAAAAGAGGCCCAATTTAAGGCCTCTTTTATAATTTATATTTACTGGTTGTATGGAAATTTTTTGGAAGCATTCTTCATCAGCGCATTCACCAGGTTTTCGGGTGAACTTCCCACCGAGCCTTGTGCCTGGTAATCATATTTCCAGATTAAGTCACCTTGTTTGGCTTCATGAATATTGATAGAAGTAACGGCATTATTTGTACTTCCCCAGGCCCCAAACAAAACGCCCACAGCCAGCGCTGCACCTTCGCTCATAGGTTTATCCATCCTGACATTAGTGGTGATCACAGCATCCACATTCAATAAAGTTGCTAACTCTTCTTTAGATTTTAATGCCAGATCTTCATAACTGAAGCCCGTATTTTTTAATGTAGTATTGGTTTTGCTCACATCCTGGAACCGAACGGTAAATTGTTTTTTAGCATTTCGACGCAAAAACCAACTGTACATTTTGTCCTGGATGGCATAACTGGTGGTCACCACATTTTTCTGCAAATCTTCGGGCGATATTTTTTTTGCTTCGTTAGGTCGCAGTTTAATAGAAACATCAGCCGGCAGTATAGCCACTGTTTTGTGTGTACTGGCAACATCGTTAAAATCAGTTGCCTTATAAATTTGAGGGCCACAGGCAACAAGAGTCATTAGCAGTAAAGAAATAGGTAAATACTTTTGCATTTTAATAAATTTTGCAACAAAGAAATTGTTTTGGCTGATATTATTTCAACTACCTATCACATTTATATAATATTTATGTAAAAACGTTTTAACTATTTTTAGTCAGTCTGTTTTTTATCGTATGATTTTCATAAAAAACCATCCCCGAAAGGATGGCATACTTTATTACTAACCCAAACTAAAAATTTTAATTCTCTGCAGGGAGTGCAATCACTGGTCCTGCTATTTTTTCCCTGATTTTGGCTTCAATTTCATTGGCCAGTTCAGGGTTGTCGATCAACAATTGTTTAACGCCTTCACGCCCCTGACCCAGTTTATCACTGTTGTAACTAAACCAGCTTCCGCTTTTTTGAACCACGCCCATTTCAACACCCATGTCAAGTATCTCACCAACTTTCGAAATGCCTTGTCCAAAAATGATATCGAATTCTGCTGCTCTGAAAGGCGGCGCTACTTTGTTTTTAACCACTTTTACTTTAACCCTGTTCCCAACTGCTTCATCGCCATCTTTGA
>JACCYQ010000226.1 GCA_013696395.1 Chitinophagaceae bacterium | reverse complement strand
TGATATTACTTACATTAAAACAATAAGTATGGAACCAAAATCATCCCCAACAACTCAATTACCTGAATCCATGGACCAGGCCATTGTTAAACTCTCCCTTTCGAAACCATTGCAGGAAATAAATGATTGGCTGAATATGCCTGGAAAGAAATCAGGATCACCTGGTGAAAAAGAAAAAAAGGGTTTGCCTGTTTTATTTTACGGACGCAAAAAATCAGGTAAGTTGACCTATGCAACCATGATGGCTACGAACGCAGGCAAAGAATTGTATAAAGTAGATCTTTCAAAATTTGATTCAAAATATATTGGTGAAACGGAAAAGAATCTTTCTACATTATTTTCTGTGGCAGAAGACAAAGGATGGATATTATTCTTTGATGAAGCGGATGCATTGTTTGGTAAGCGAACTGAAGTGAAAGATTCGCATGACAAGTATGCCAACCAGGAAGTCGCTTATTTAATGCAAAGAATAGAAGAATATAAAGGGTTGGTTATACTTTCTTCCAACTTGAAATCGAATATAGACCAGGCCTTTCTAAGGAGGTTGCGGTATGCAATTCATTTTCCGCCCGTCTAAACAAAGAAAAGATATCCTTTTATGAACGTTCATCATTCTTCATCAATGCTTCATGGAGTGGCAACCCTCCTTTAATTCCAAAATCCAGGGTTCTGATTGGGAATGGAATGGTAATATTATTTTTATCAAAGGCTTTTTTAATCCGCATTACGGCGTCACTTCTCAATTGTAAAAAGGGAACCTGTTCAGCGGTATTAACCCAAATGCGCAAAACGAAATTGATGGAGCTGTCACCAAATTCCTGGTAAAAAAGCGTTATGTCATCAGCGGTTCTGCCCTCAATATCTTCAACCGCCTGTAAGGTGATCATTTTCACTTTTTCCAAATCTTCACCATAAGAAACACCTACGGTTAAATCCATTCTTCGTTTTCCCATTAATGAATAATTTTCAATGGGATTTTGCAGCAAATCCTTATTGGGAATGATGACCATTTGCCCCTGGAATGTTTTAATGACCGTATCGCGTAAATTAATCTCCATCACCGGACCCATATGATCCCTGATCTTTACAATGTGGCCTATACGAAACGGCCTTCTAACAGAAATAACAATTCCTGACATAACATTTGCCGCAATGTCCTGGAAAGCGAAGGCTAACGCTAATCCAATAATACCCGCACCCGCTAAAATGGATGTAACCACCTTATCCAATTGCAAAACACTGAGAGCGAAAAATAATGTAACGCCCAATAAAAAAACATAAACCAAAAAAGTAAAAAGGTTACTTAGGGCCGCGTTACGGAATAGTTTGTTGAAAATTCTTTTTACGTATTTTTTAATCAGCCTGGAAATCATCAATCCTAACACTAATATCATAGCCGCAATAGCGATATTTGGCAAAAGCAAAATAGTTTCCTTAGCCCAGACCGATAATTTTTGAACAATAAGTTCAAAAGCATGATTAATATCCATGAGAAAATTTATTTAATATAAATGAAACGCTTAAAATGGAATTATTGTAACTGTTAATGGGAACCCTATAAATAAGCAAAGACATTCGCTGAATTTTGATTGTTCAAACAATGTGCCCGGGGTAAAAGATAATTAATCTATCTTAATCAATACTTCAAATGCCTTTCTGGCATGATAATTAAATAATATTTTTACATTTAGTATATCATTTACACACAATTTCTAAAAAATTAAAGTAAAAATTAATTTATGGCAAAATCGGGTCCTATTTTAATTGTAGAAGACGATCCTGATGACCAGGAAATTTACAAGCAAATAATAAAAGATATAGGTGTGCAAAATAAGATTATATTTTTTTCTTTAGCATCCGATGGTCTGGAATATTTAAAAGAGACTACAGAACAACCTTTCGTCATTCTTTGCGATATCAATCTTCCCGTTATTAATGGAATTCAATTTAAACAGCGTATTGATTCTGATCCCTATCTAAGACGCAAAAGTATCCCGTTTATATTTTTCTCTACTTCAGCAGAAAAATCACAGGTACATAAAGGTTATACAGAATTAACCGTTCAAGGTTTTTTTAAAAAAGAATATAGCGTAGAAGAAATGTCAAAATCTCTTTCTGTGATATTTGCCTATTGGGAATTATGCAAACATCCTAATTCGGAGTAAAAAAAATTGCTACGAATCTCGCCCGGTCCAAATTTCTAAAACAAACTGATTATAAAACTTTATAGATTATATTTGAAAAGTTACCCCTCAAATCAAATATAATTAATGGAAAGTTTTTATGATGCCGCTGTTATCTGGTTTATTTTAGGCTTTATACTTTTTTTACTGGAATTCGCAGTACCCGGCCTTATTCTTTTCTTTTTTGCCATTGGCGCCTGGATCGTTGCTATACTTACTTTCTTTGTTGATGTTTCTTTAAATCTCCAGTTAGTCATTTTTTTAGGCAGTGCAATCCTGACCATCCTGTTATTTAGAAAATCATTGAAAAATATTATGTGGTCAAGAAAAAATGCCACAGAAATCGAAGACGAATTTATTGGCAAAATTGGCAAAGCAGAAACTTTTATCGGCCCCGGCCAAAATGGTAAAGTAGATTTTAAAGGAACCAGCTGGGATGCCAAATCAGAAGATATGATAGAAAAAGGTGAAAATGTTACCGTTGTTGGTAACGACAGCATTTTATTAATTGTAAAATCAACCAAAATTTAATTATGACTGCATCAACTATTATTTTAATTGTTCTCATTGTATTTCTGCTGATTGCATTTTTATCTACGTTTAAAGTGGTACCGCAACGTTCGGTGTACATAGTAGAAAGGCTGGGTAAGTACAGCCGTACATTAGAAGCAGGTTTTCATATCCTGATTCCTTTTATAGACAAAATCGCTTATCGTCAAAATCAAAAAGAACAGGCTATTGACGTTGCATCGCAAATTTGTATTACCAAAGACAACATTGCTGTAGAAGTAGATGGTATTTTGTACCTGCAGGTGATTGATCCCCAGAAAGCATCTTACGGAATTGATAACTATAAATTTGCCGTGGTGCAGATTTCACAAACGACCATGCGTAGTGTAATTGGCAGAATGGAACTGGATAAAACTTTTGAAGAAAGAGAAACCGTAAATGCCAGTATCGTGGAGGCCGTTGATAAAGCCAGTGGTCCCTGGGGCATTAAAGTTTCCCGGTATGAAGTGAAAAATATTTCACCACCCCAAAGCATTAAAGATGCAATGGAAAAACAAATGCGTGCCGAGCGGGAAAAAAGAGCTTTGATTGCGGAATCCGAAGGTGATAAGCAAGCAAAGATCAACCGTGCAGAAGGTGATAAACAGGAAGCCATTGCCCGTTCTGAAGGTGAGAAACAACGCCGTATAAACGAAGCTGCCGGTACCGCAGCGGAAATTGAACTGGTAGCTGTTGCAACCGCAAAAGGTATTACTGAAATAGCCAAATCAATCAATACAGAAGGTGGCATGAATGCGGTTAACCTGCGTATTGCAGAACAATACCTTGATGAATTTGGAAAGCTGGCGAAAATAAATAATACCATGATCGTTCCTGCAGATCTTTCAGATATTGCCGGTGTGATCACCAGTATTACTTCCGTATTAAATAAAACCAAAGTTGAACCGCCACAAGTGAGCAGATAAACAAACACTTTTTAATTCAACAAAAAAGCCTTTCCTTTAAATTGAGGAAAGGCTTTTTTAATTTGTTGAATGTTAGAATGCTTTTTTAGGCTCCCCGGTAATTTCAACTTCCGTTACAGGACCATATTTTTCTACCAATTTTTTTATATCGGCAGAACGACCTACCATCACAAATTGTAATTTATCTTTTGGAAAATAAGTGGCGATGATTTCTTTTGCTTTCGTTACTGTAAGACCATCCACATTCTTTTGAAAATTATTAATAAAAGACTCGTCAAAATTATACCAGAACATTTGTGTCATTAATGAAGCCAACTGACTGCTGGTTTCATAACGGGGAGGGAACTGTCCTTTTACATAATTTTTAGCTGATGTCAATGAAGTTTCATCCACACCTTTCTGGTGAAGCGCTTGCAAAACTTCCAGCGCCTTATCTATGGCTTGTTCGGTAGTTTCTTTTGCGGTAAAGGTGGAAATTGAAAACGATCCGCCATTTTTCAAGGGAGAAAATCCACTGCGTGCACCGTAGGTAAGACCAGTATTCACTCTTAATTCATCATTCAGCATAGAAGTAAAACGGCCACCAAATAAAGTGTTGATCACTTCTACGGAAACATAATCAGGATTATTGCGGGAGATACCAGGCGCGCCGATATAAAATGTGGTTTCTTTTGCATCGTCTTTGTTGATCAGTAGTACGCGGTTATTAACTGGTTTGCTGATTGTTTGTTTGGCCATGTCAGTACCGGATTGATTTCCTTTTTTCCAGCCAGAAAAAAGTTTGGTAACAGCATCCTTCATCTCCTTGCTGTTAAAATCACCAGCAATAGCAATGGCGGACCCATTAGGGATATAGTTGATTGCATAAAAATTCTGCAGGTCTTTTGTTGATAAACCAGAAACCGTGTTCACAGTTCCACTAATAATATTTCCATACACATGATCTCCATATAAAAATTTATCGAAGTAAGAACCGATCACCGCCCGTGGACTTTCTTTAGCCTGCTCTAATTGAACAAGAGTTCTTGATTTTTCTTTAGAGAATTCAGCAGTATCAAATACAGGAGCAGTTAATAATTCCTGTATGATGTTTAAAACTTTGTTGCGGTCTTTGGCCGCGAAAGTTGCGGACAAGCCCGCTGATTCTTTAGAGGCATAGGTATTAACAGAAGCGCCTATGAAATCCAATTCTTCATCTAACAAAGCCTTAGGAAAATTTTTAGTGCCGTGTTTTAACGCGGTGGCTGTAAGTGAAGCCAACCCTGCTTTTTCACCATCATAAATAGCGCCGGCAGGCATGATAACTGAAACACTGATGGTAGGCACTTCATGTTGTTCTACCAGGAAAACTTTCAACCCGTTTTTTAAAGTGAATTGCTGGTATGCAGGCAGTTTGAAATCCTGTGCCGATATACCCGAAACCAACAGCATGCAGCTAACAAACAAACAGAGATATATTGCTTTCATAAATTTCATGTCAAATATTTTAAATATGGTTCAATTTTTAATGCCTGTTCTTTATTTACTGGTATCTGATTTTAAAATCCCTACTGTCCTGTTTTTAACATGCAGGTACGTGTTAGCCACCCGTTGAATATCTTCAGCTGTAACTTTATTGAACATCTCCGGCGCTTCGAACATTTTTCTGTAATCGCCGAAAAAAACTTCATAGGTTCCTATATTATTTGATTTACCATTGATGGTTTCTACCTGGCGGTAAAAATCAACCAATTTCTGGTTCTTTACTTTCTGCAATTCTTTTTCTGTAATACCTTCTGATTTTATTTTTTCGATAATGGCATAAACAGCATTTTCAAGAGCTGTTTCGTTGATCCCTTTATTAGTAACAGCATAAAAATTAAAAAGTGTAGGATCAAAACTTTCCTGGTATGATGTAAAAACTGCTGTAGCTAATTGCTTTTCATCGACCAATTCAGCATAAAGCCGGGACGAATTTCCACTGCTCAGGATTTCACTTAATAATACCAATGCGTAATAATCCGGGTGATTTGCTTCAGGAACACGGTATGCGATATTGAGGTAAGGCGTATTTACTTCTTTTTCCAGTAAGATTCTTCTTTCACCGGTTTGCGGTGGTTCCACAATATTTACCGCAGGCGGGCTTGGTTGTTCAGGAATTGATGCGAAATATTTTTCAGCGAGTCTTTTTACTTCAGCAGTTTTCATAGCGCCTGAAACAACTACTATACTATTATTTGGAGCATAATAAGTTTTGAAATAACGTTCCAGATCAGCCTGCTTCCAGTTTTTCATATCATCCAGGTAACCGATAACCGGCCAGTGGTATGGATGTTCCTGGAAAGCCTGCGCCTGAACCGATTGTGTTAATAATGCCCAGGGTGAATTTTCAAGGCTCGTACTTCTTTCTGAGATCACCACTCCCCTTTCACTTTCAACCATCGCAGAATCGATACTCAGGCTTGAAATACGATCGGCTTCAAGATCGAACATGATATCGGCGACAGATGCCGGAAACCAATTTGTATAAACAGTTATATCTTCCCGGGTATATGCATTATTGGCACCGCCATTAAATTCCATGGTGCGGTCAAATTCCTTGGGACCATATTTTTTAGCCCCATTAAACATCATATGTTCAAAGAAATGCGAAAGGCCGGTAATACCCTGGTATTCATTTCTGGAACCCACCCGGTAAAACAGGTACATATTGGCGTTAGGGATTGAAAAATCTTCAACCACCAAAAACTTCATTCCATTACCAAGAGTAAAACTTTGAACATCATCGGCCTTAATCTGGGCATGGGTAAGCGAAGCCAGCAGCATGCAAAAAGGAAACCATATTTTTTTCATATTGATATAAATTGATAGTAACACTAAACTAAGAAAATCGCGGCAATATGAATCAGAAAGCTACCCCGCCTACCGGACAGGCAGGCTGCCGGCAGGCAGGTCTGATGTGTGGTAAAAGGGAACTCACTAGTGGCAAACGATCATATCCACCACTTATGTTAAACCAAAAAATTCCGGCTTTATAGTCTGGATCTGGTAACAAATTCTAATCACAGGTTACTGCTCATTTTTTGCTGCTTCTTTTTCTCTTTTTCTGAAAAAGCCACGCAGTAAAAAATTATGTTGAAGCGCCTCCATATTTTCATCCAGTTTTTTGGTACTGGTTTCTAAATTTTTAATCGTGGCTTTCAAACTGGCTGCGGTTTCTTTGTCCTGCAACATGGCGCCGGCCGGTGTGTTTTTATCCGTCAAGCTTGTATTAACAGTATTCGAAGCTGTTTGAAGTGTTGCCATCACTTCATTTGCTTTTTTAGAAAGTTGATCAATTTCTGCTACGCTGCTGCGCAGGTTATTGAATATAACGGTATCTGTTACCAAATCATTTGCTAATGTCCCTTCCTTTTGCAGTTGGCTGGTATAAGCAGAAACATCCCGGCTGATTTCAGTTGCATTGCTGGCCGCTCTTTGCAAATTGGCCAATGCCAATTCCATGCTGTTGCTTAACGTTTCATCATTCAACAGTTTTCCAATAGTGCCCTGGCCATTAGCCAGTTTACTACTGATCTCTTTAAAATCGCCCGTAATAGACAACAGGTTTTCATTGTTAGATTGAAAGGTTGCCATCATATCTTCCATGCCTGCAATTTTTTCAACAGCCAGCACATCGCCATCATTAACGGTAGGTGATGCAGTGGTACCACCATACAATACAATAATCTTATTTCCAATTAATCCATCGCTGCCTACTTTGGCTTTCGCATCTTTATGGATATATGTCTGCATTTTTTCATCCACACCCAGGCTTACAGCAACCTTGCCATTTTCATTAAAGCGAACGTCTTTTACGGTTCCAACTTTTACACCATTAAGCCAGACATTGCTGCCGGCCTGTAAGCCTTCTACATTATCGAATATGGCACTCAGGCTAACTGCGTTACTGAATGATTTTCTTTGACCGCTGAGTGTAATTACACCTAGCACGAAAATTATCAGACCAACTATGATAAAAATTCCGATTACAACTGCTCTTGTATTTTTTGTGGACCGCATCAGGTAATAAAATTGTAGTGATAAAAACTTATTATTCGTTCATCATCTGTATCAAAAACTTCTTCAAAGCTACCCTCTTTAGCAAACTGGCCATCGAGTAACATGGCCACCCTGTCAGCAGTAGCTTTTGCACAAGTTAAATCGTGTGTAATAATGATGGATGATGTATGATATCTTTCCTGCACTTCGTTGATCAGGTCATTGATTTCAATACAGGTTATTGGGTCAAGTCCTGCCGTTGGTTCGTCATATAACATCAGCAAAGGTCGCATGATCAGCGTCCTGGCAATACCAATTCTTTTTCGCTGACCACCTGATAATTCAGAAGGCATCTGGCTGATTGCTTTTGAAAGACCTACCGCTTCTAATGCTTCTTCCACCCTCATATTAATTTCTTTGCGCCTTACATTTGAATTGCGAACCAAAGGAAATTCCAGGTTTTCCCTCACGGTCATACTATCATATAAAGCACTGCTCTGAAAACTAAAACCAATTTTTAACCGAAGTGCCCTGAGTTGGGTGTGATTCAATCGTTCAACCTCCTCATCCAGAACAAATACTGTTCCCCTGTCAGGTTTCAGCAAACCGGCTATCACTTTAATCAATACAGATTTACCAGTTCCGGAACGACCCAATACTACTACGTTTTCACCTTTATGAACGATTAAATCAATTCCTCTTAAAACTTCATTATCACCAAATGCCTTATGAAGGTCCGTTACGCGGATCATTTCTTTGGACATATCTATATGTGTATGTATTGGCATTATGCTACCCGGATATAATTAACGATCTGAACAATCAATATCTCTTCTATAAAAATAAGGAACATGGAAATTACTACCGACATGTTTGCAGCCTTTCCTACTCCTTGTGTTCCCTGGCTGGTATTATATCCCTGGTAACTGCCAACAATACCTATTGTAAACCCAAATACAATTGAACGGATAACGGATGATGTAAAATCAAGAAAAGTTATTTTACTGAATGCATTGGTAAGAAATATGGAAAAACTGGTTTGTTCGTTTAGCGTAATATCCAGGAATGCTCCCATCATTGCCATGAATGCAGTATAACACATTAACAATGGAATCATCAGCGTAGTTGCCCAAACCCTGGACACTACCAGGTAATTAAAAGAGTTAACACCGGATACTTCTATGGCATCGATTTGCTCAGTCACTTTCATGGATCCCAATTCTGCACCTATGCCGGAACCCACTTTACCAGCACAGATCAGTGCTGTAACCAAAGGGGCCAATGCACGGATAATGGCAATGGCCACTAAACTCGGGAGCCAGGAAGTAGCACCGAATTCTGCTAATGATGGCCTTGATTGCTTGGTAAATACAAATCCTGTAATGAAACCAGTCATAGAAATTAATGCTAATGAGCGATAACCTACCTGGTAACACTGGCGGATAATTTCACCAAACTCAAATGGTGGCTTGAATGCTTCTTTGAAAAAACGGAGAATGAAAACCGCAACATCATATATAATGGTAAAAAATGCGTCTACATTTTTAGAAACAACATACTTCATATTCAATAATTCGGCTGTAAAATAGTCCAATCCGGAAAACTTTTGCTTATTATAATAATTTCAGCAAATGAGTACTTATTTATTAATTGCGAAGCTTAGTATCTGGATATTAAAGGCGAAAATAAATTGAATTTGTTTGATAACCTTAAAGATTCACTATTGGTTTACCCTGCCTGTAAATATTTTCTTTCTTTTAAGGAAGAAGAAAGGGCAATTTCATTTTATTTAAACAGAAAGCATTTTTAAGACTTTATCAATTTAAAATAATAATGAATTTGACTGGCCAGGAAAATACCGAACCCGGTTAAAATGTACTTTGAATTTTTTCAAAAAAAATTTTGCACAATGTTTCTTGAAGCTAGTTTAGCGGCACAAAAAATAATTCTATCTTTCAGCGCATTGGAAATACAAACTAAACCCTTCTGACTACAATAATTTGATTATGAAAAAAATATTTTACGCTGTTCTGCTGCTGATGGTGTTTTTATATGGCCATCCTGTTCTTTCACAACAAAAGAACAGTTCTGCGGCTTCGTTAGGCTTGTTAGGTGATGTAAAAGATATCAGCACAAAAACCAAATCTGGAATTGTATTGGTTGGTGGTGGCGGAAGTGTAAAGCCAGCCTTTGAATGGATGATAGAACGCAGTGGTGGAGGCGATGTCGTTGTGATCACGGCATCCGGAACTGATGCATACAATGAAGCCCTTTACTCTTTAGGAGGCGTAAATTCCGTTGAAACGCTCAACATCACTTCAAAAGAACTGGCTGATAATGATACTGTGGCAAATATCATTCGTAATGCTGAAATGCTATTTATAGGAGGTGGAGATCAATCAAGATATATGCGTTTTTGGCGAGGCACCAAAACAGCCGATGCCATCAATTATTTATTGAATGAAAAAAAGATCCCGGTTGGTGGCACCAGTGCCGGCTGCGCTATACTAAGCGGACTATATTACAGTGGTGAAAATGGAAGTGTAACATCTAAACAGGCATTGGCCAATCCTTATCACGAAAATTCAACCTTGTATAACAATGACCTGCTGAAAGCGCCTTTTTTATCGAATGTACTGACAGACCAACATTATGTTGCCCGACAAAGAGAAGGAAGACATGTAAGTTTTTTGGCACGTGCAATAAAAGACTGGAACATAACTCCTTTTGGCATTGCGCCTGATGAGAGAACTGCAGTTTGCATAGACGAAAATGGAAAAGCTATTGTGTTGGGAGAAAACAAAGCATATTTTATAACTACTATGTCTGGTGGTAAACCCGAAAATGTTTCTGCAGGTCAACCTTTAAACTGGATCAATAAAGAAAAAGCTTTGAAAGTTTACGAATTAGGTGCGAACCCAAATGGAAGTTTCAGCGTGTCAGATTTTGATAGTACATCAGCACGTGGTGGCAAATGGTATTGGTGGTTTGTAGATAATGGAACCTTGTATAAAAAAGAAGATGCCAGTGCTAAAGGAGATTATGTAATGGTGATCCATGGCGGTGCGGGAACCATCCTGAAAAAAAACATAACACTTGAAATGGAAGCAGCTTATATAGCCGCTCTAAGAAAAGCACTGGAAACGGGTTATGAAGCATTACAAAATGGCAATTCAAGTATAGAAGCTATTGAACTCGCCATACATACCATGGAAGATAACCCGCTTTTTAATGCAGGTAAAGGAGCCGTTTTCACCAATGATGGTCGCAATGAACTGGATGCTTCTGTGATGGATGGAAAAACACTGGCTGCGGGTTCAGTGGCAGGTGTAAGTAATATTAGAAACCCGATCAGCGCGGCAATCGCTGTTATGCAACGTTCCGAACATGTAATGATGACAGGAAAGGGTGCGGAAAAATTTGCAAAGGAAGCGGGGCTGAAAATCGTTGACCCGAAGTATTTCTGGACAAAACATCGCTGGGATGCATTACAACAAGCCATTAAAGAAGATAAAGAAAATGCAAAACTGGATCAAAGCTTCCGCATCAAAAATGAACATGAAAATCAAAATACAAAATGGGGTATACAAAACATCTACAATAAATTTGGGACCGTGGGTGCAGTTGCTCTTGACAAAAATGGCAACCTGGCTGCAGGTACAAGCACCGGTGGTATGACTAATAAGAAATATGGACGTGTTGGTGATGCACCTGTTATTGGAGCAGGCACCTATGCAAATAATCATACCGTTGCCGTTTCGTGTACTGGTTGGGGTGAATTTTATATTCGCAGTGTTGCAGCTTACGATGTATCTGCCATGATAGAATACAAAGGATTATCTGTTGACTCGGCAGCAAACGCTGTTATTGCAAAAATTGGTAAACTTGGTGGCGATGGAGGAATGATCGCTTTGGATAAAAACGGTAATATGTCCATGCCATTTAATACAGAAGGGATGTATCGTGGTGCTGTAACGAAAGATGGTAAGATTGAAATTTATATTTATAAAGACGAAAAAAATCAACATTAAAAAGTTAAAAATTAAAAATTTTATGCTTGAAAAATATGAATGGTTAGTAAAACTGAATTAGAGATTTTGAATTTTTCATTTACACATTTTACATTCTTTCTTTCATCAAATTAAAATCGAAATAAAAAAGCCGGTTGCTAATTTGCAAACCGGCATTTTTTATTGTTTCAAAACAAATTATTCTCCTACCATAAATACCGCATTACAGAACATTAGTTTTCCATTTTCCCAAAAATTACGGAACAATACATTATCCGTAAGATAGGTAACCGAACCGCGACCAACATCCTGTACACCAAATACCAAACCGTCTTTCAGGTTCTTTTTTAATTCATGACCCACAAAACCTGCTACCTGGCTGTCTTGTTTTATCACGCCAGCATTCCAGCCGTCTTTAATAAAGCTATATATATTATCATCCATTTTCAATGTATAATAATGAGCAGGATAACCATACATCAAAGGGTGAGAATTATCTACATCCACTCTTAAAATTGCACCGGGTGTAGTTGCCGGGATCGCATCTTTTTCCCTGTCTTCATAAGATTTCAATGATTCATAAGGATCTTTATTGGTATCCTTTTCCTTAGATGTATCCACTTGTTTTTTCTCTTCTATAGAGCTCCAATCCTGTTTGGCTAATTGCGCTACCGCATTTTCCATTGCCACTACACGACCACCACCATTAATCCATTGATGAAAACGATCAGCGACTGCTTTATCACTTAAAAAACGATAGTTGCCTGCGGGCATGATCAGTACATCAATATTATTCCAGTCAGCCCTGCTAACATCAACCGCATTGATCAATGTGATTGGATATTGCAATTCTTTTTCAAAAAAATGCCAGACTTCACCGGCAGCATTTGAAAAAACACCTTCTCCGGTTAGCATCGCAACCTTAACCGCCTTCATAGACCGTACACGTGAACTTCCAAAGTCGTAACCTTTATCAACCATACCGGTTTGAACCGCATTCATGGTGATCATATTTTCATTGGCGATCTTACTCACGTGCTGCCATAGGGTATTTCCAAATTGTTCGTTCCCACTTTTTAATATAATTACAGAACCACGTGGAAATGACTGACCATTTACTTCAAAAGGCATTTCAGCAAAACGAAGTTTTATGCCTTTATTCAATAATTGTCCAACAGTTTTTGCGGATGAAACACCCTGCCAGCGAATTACGTAACCATATGCATCCGCATTGGTATTTGGAATAAAAGCAGGTATTGCCGCACCGCCACCACCACTTAAATTTAGTTTACTGGCATACGCTGTTAATCCATATGCATAAGGCAGCGCCCATGCAGTAATATCATAAGTTGCTGAATCAGCTAATTTCGGATCCGGCTCAAATAAAACTTTTACCATTGCCGCCCTGGGTTGTGCTGCAGGTATTACAAGATCACCATCCGCTAAAGAAAAATTTGCCTCTTTCCCTGCGTGATAATCAAACCCTTTACCACTACCCTTTCCACTGCCATACCTGATGCCGTTCTTATCTAACAAAGAAATAAGAGATTGTATTCTTTCAGCATCTTCCGGTTTGTTTTTAATAATATATGATTTGTATTCTCCGATAGAACCACCGACTGCATCATTAAAATATTTCCTGAATTCCTTTACCAGTGAAGTTGCATTTTTTGAAGAAATCTCAATGGTACTGATGGATGTTGTAAAATGATGGATGGCCCTGTCATACAAGGTAAGTGTATCTTCTTCCGCCGTGAGTACGCCTAAACCAGCCGCTCCACCACCCGCTTGTTCATAAGTCATACCAATGGCACCATTATAAACCGGGTAGGTATCGCCGTAAGATGGATAAAACAAATCAAATCTTTCGCGGGTAAAATACAACCAGCCTTCTTTATCAAAATATTTTGCATGATTTTTTCCGATGGTTACCTGGAAATCTCTTTGCCATTTGGTGATCACTTCGTGATAGGGTTCTGCAGCCGGAGCAAAATAATAAGGGTTATTGATGCCTTGTTCATGAAAATCAACATGCACCTGCGGCATCCATTGATTATATTGTTTCATCCGTTGCTGGCTTTCAATCTGCGTTTGCCATGCCCAGTCGCGATTAAGATCAAAGTTATAATGGTTAGTTCTGCCACCAGGCCAGGGTTCCCGGTGTTCACGAGCGTCAATACGTGGATTATATTGAGTACCTACTACTGAATTAAACCAATTAACATACCGGTCTCTTCCATCAGGATTTACACATGGATCCATAATGATCAATGTATTTTTCATCCATTCTTTTGTTTGCGTGTTTTTTGGATCAACCAATTCGTATAAGGTGAGTAAGGCAGCTTCTGAAGAGGAAGTTTCATTACCATGCACATTATAACTGAGCCAGACAATAGCAGGCGCAGATTCAGTGGGTGCTGCTTTATCCATTGACAAATTGGCCAGGCGCATATTATTCTGTCGGATGTTTTCCATGTTACTGATATTCTCAGCTGCAGAGATAAATGCGAGATATAATGGACGGTGTTCATTGGTTTCACCATACTGCTGCATTTTAACCATAGAAGGAACAGACTCTGCAACATGGTGAAAATAACTTACCAACTTCCAATGAGGAGTATACCGGGTGCCGATCTTATAACCTAAATATTCTTCGGGTGATTTAAGCTGGGATTTCGCCAATAAAAAAAATAAAGAGAAAAAAGATAAAAGCAATGAATTTTTTAACATGTATTTTTTTTTATGGTGTAATATAAAGAAAAGGTGAAAAGCTACACCGGGTTCAACATCAATGCCGGTTTATTTACTTTTCACCTTTTCTTTTTGCAATCACTATTAATTAATATCCATCATTTTGTGTTATGGTATTTCGGGAAGCATCAATTTCCCTCTGGGGAATAGGTAATACCATTTCATTAGCATCAAAGGCAAAACCATCTGCGCTTAATCTTAGTCTTTTCAAATCGTGCACCGCCTGGCCTTCATGAGCCAGTTCAAGTTTCCTTTCTAATAATATATCCGCAAGTGTTACGGCACCTAGTGGAGCAACGCCTGCCCTTTGCCTGATCCGATTTACATCCTGCAAAGGAGTAGCACCAACTGAAGTGCCTTCCCGGAAATTAGCTTCGGCCCTGGTAAGGTACAATTCAGCTAAACGAAGAATGGGTAATTTACTATACTGCAATTTCCATTTTCCACTACGGGTTGCCCCGGAACCTGTATAAAACATAGCCAGCCGCTCATCGCCTGCACTATAAAGAGCAGTATGACTTGCGCCAATGGATACATCACCATCGCGACCACCAAAAGTTGGAATGGACCAGTATAAATGCATATTATTAGCTCCATCCTGCGCAGAAACCTGCATAGCAAAAAGATCTTCTGAAGAATTACTTGCATTGTTAAATGCTGCGGCATAGGTAGCAGTCAGACTTTTGCCTGCAGCTGTTGCAATGGTAATTGCCCTGTCAGCAGCATCCCTTGCCTCCGCAAATCTTTCCATTTGCAGATAAACTCTTGACAGTATGCCAGCGGCTACTGCTTTATCAGCATAAACAGTATTGGTGTTTGGTAAAAGATTTTCTGCTTCTGTAAGATCGGAGAGTATCTGAGCATATGTTTGTTCCACTGAACTACGGGGAACATAAGATGATTCATCAATGCCTCTTGTAGGCGTTAAAACCAAAGGAATTCCATCATTTGAACTAACGTTTCCTGCACTGTATGGTTTAGCATATAGTTTAACTAATTCAAAATACATTGATCCCCGCAAGAATAAGGCCTCGCCTTTTACCCGGTTTTGATCTGCTGCATTTACAATATCAACAGCACTGATAATATTATTGGCAATATTAATTACATCATATGCAGCCAACCAGGTATCTCTGACAAAACTATTGGTAGTGATCATTGATTTCAGCCATATTTCACGCGGCTGATTGAAGGTACCTTCCCACCTGATTTCATCATTTGCCGCCAGTAATTCTGAATAAAGCAGAATATTGCCACCATAAACGGAACCCACGCTTACTGCATCATAGGCGCCATTAAGAACTTTTTTGATATTTGCATCTGAATTTAATGCCACTTCTTCTGCAACGCTTTGTCTCGGAAGAAGGTCCAGTTTTTTATCGCAGGAAGCAATAATTACCGAAAAAATTATAATTAGGAATATATTAAGTTTCATGCTTTTTATTTTATTTGATTAAAAGCCAAGGTTTAGGCCAAATGTCAGCGTCTTTATTTGGGGCGCGGCATAAAAATCAGATCCCTGATTGCGATTACCTGCCCTGTAATCTGTGTTAACTTCCGGATCCCATCCCGTATAATCAGTGAATGTGGCCAGGTTGATACCAGTTATATATACCTTGGCAGTGCGAAGCCTGATTTTGTTAAGAAGTGTTGGTGGAATATTATAAGCTAAGGTTACATTCTTCAATCGAACATAACTGCCATCCTCCACATACCTGCTTGATGCATTAATACCATTACCATAACCCAGGCGTAATTGCGGTACATCTGTTATATCACCGGGTTGTTGCCAGCGGCGAAGCTGGTCAATTGTCTGGTTATCAAACCAGTCAAAGCTGGCAGACATAAATCCACCGGCACCATTCATAATCTGGTTGCCAAAAACACCCTGGAACAATACATTTAATTCAATTCCTTTATAAGAAAATGTATTATTGAAACCAGCAATCCAATCAGGATTAGGATCACCTACAATAAAGTTTCCTGCATCATTATAGTCATTTGTTGTGGTCTTATCATCTTGTTCAAAATACAATGCATCTCCATTGGAAGGATCGGCACCCGCAAATTTTGGTCCGAAAAAAATTCCAATGGGTTCACCAACAATCAGTGAATTCAGGAAACGGCCATCGTTACCGGGTATTGAAGTCTGGTCTCCATCTAATTTAGTGATCTTGTTTTTATTGTTAGAAACATTCAGACTGGAATTCCAGGTAAAGTCTCTTCCTCTTAATATGCCTCCATTAAGTACAAACTCGAATCCTTTGTTTTCCATTGATCCGATATTCACCAATTGAGTTCCAAAGCCGGAAGTACCTGGCACGGGAACATTGTAAATAAGATCATCAGTAGTTCTTACGTAATAATCAATTTCCCCGCTAAGACGGTCATTGAACAATCCGAAATCAATACCAATATCAACTTGTTGTGATTTTTCCCATTTTAATTCCGGGTTAGCTAACTGGGTTGGTACAAGACCGGATTGGTTATTGTATTTAGAAGCGCCGTATAACCCCAGTTGAGAAAAATTACCAAATCCATTATCATTTCCCGTTATACCATAGCTACCTCTGAGTTTTAAAAAACTAAGCCAGGTAGAATTGTTCAGAAAATTTTCTTCACTTATAATCCAACCGGCGGAAATAGCGGGGAAAAATCCATATTTGTTTTCCTTTCCAAATCTTGATGATCCGTCTATTCTTCCGCTAAGAGAAAGCAGGTATTTGTCATCAAACTTATAGTTTGCCCTTGCGAAATAGGATACGATTGCAGACTCCGTTAAAGTAGATGAGCCTCCTGTAATTCTTCCCGCACTTGCTAATTTTTGCAGTGCATCAACCGGAAAATCCTCGCCGAAAACATTGGTAAAATCTGTATCAAACTTTTGATAAGCCATCCCGACCGTCGCATCCAAATCATGTTTTTCCTTAATTACAGTTGAATAATTGAAATAGTTATTCGTATTAACTGTTATATTCCGCAGCCAGCTGGATTCTCCATAACCATTGGTTGACAAACCCGTAAGCGTTCTCGATCCCCTGAATAGTTCATCATTCTGTGTCTGTATATCAATACCTAACTCTGTTTTGAAAAACAGGTTATTAATTATTTTATAATTAAGAAATACATTTCCAATATTTCGTATGGTGGTTGATTTGAAAACAGAATTTTCCAGTTCAATTAAACCATTATAATAAGTGGTAACCGGCCTGTCATATAAAACACCATTTAAATCACGGGGAGGTGTTATAGGAGCCAATGCAACTAATTGAATGGGAGTTTGAAAAGCATTGTCCAGATTATTCCTGTTTCCAACTGTCCGTGCAAGAGCCAGATTAAAACCGATCTTTATTCTTTCGCTCGCATCATGTTCCAGGTTAAAGCGACTAGAAATTCGCTGAAAATCATTCAATATCAAAATGCCTTCCTGGTCGGTAAGACCTCCGCTAATGAAGAAACGCGTTTTATCACTTCCTCCGGATGCAGTAACATCAACTGTTTTCGTTCTTGCATCATCATTAAATGCCAATTTTTCCCAATTGGTATTTGTTTCCAGCGTTCTCCAATCTGAATGGCCGGAATACCGGTCCAGGCGTCTTTCTGCAAACTGAAGCCATGATCCAGGATACTGAGCAGGATCCAATGGATCTACCCCTTCAATGATATCACTGTTAATGGCTGCCTCTCTCAAAAGGTCTACATATTGCTCGGCATCTAAAAATCCCCTGTAGCCGGTAGGTTTATTAGTTCCATACTGCATATTGACTGCCAGGTTAGTACGTCCTGCTTTTCCTTTTTTAGTAGTGATCAGCACTACACCCCCGGCAGCCCTTGAACCATAGATAGCTGCGGCTGAGGCATCTTTTAAAATATCAAACGATTCAATATCATTAAAATTAATATCAGCTAATGCGTTTCCGGATAAACCACCGGTATTTATTGGAATTCCATCTACAACATATAAGGGATCATTGGATGCGCTGATGGAACCAGCCCCTCTGATCCTGACTTTAACCCCTTCACCTACTTTACCATTATTTGCTTCTACAAATACACCAGCTGCTCTTCCCTGAATAGCCTGGGCTAAATTAGGTACGGGCGTATTGGCTACCTCAGAACCTTTAATTTGAGCAATATTACCTGTCAGGTCCCTTTTTATTTTAGTTCCATAACCCACCAGGATAACTTCGTCCAGGCTGCTGGTTTCTGCAGAAGCCAGAGGAATTTCCATAAAGGAATCTGAAATAGGTATTTCTATTGTATTATAGCCCAGAGAAGAAATAATAAGTGCCGTTGATGATGTAGATGCATTTATTGTAAAATTGCCTTGAGCATCTGTAACAGTACCTGTATTAGATCCTTTAACTATAACAGATGCACCTGAAAGAGGTGATCCATTTGCATCAGAAACTTTGCCGGTAACAGATCTTGTCTGTGACCAAAGCAGTTGACAACATAAGAATAATACTGTTGTAAGAAGTAGTTTTAATTTTCTCATAAACACTTTTTGATGAATAATAAATGAATAAGAAGAGCAAGAAGCCAAAATATAGACAGGAAAAATAATGAAATGCTGCATACTAATCCGGCTTAAATTAATTTTTTTTTAACACATGTGTGAATAAAGCTTCACGGAAATAATTCCCGAATTAGAAAATTATGGATGTGTTTAATGCTGAAAGATTATGGCGAAATAAAAATCACATTCTTATTTTGTATGGTAAAATGAAAGATAAAATGTAAATTTTGAGCGGAATAATTGTCAGTAATTAAGTTTTAATACCTATCATGACTGCAAGCGAATACCTTGATACGCGGGTGCAAGAACAAATGCAATGGATGGAACAAAAAAGTGCACGTAACCAACAATGGTATAAAATATTGAAATTGATAGAATTGGTATGTGCGGCAGCAATACCTTTCCTGGCTGGCTTTTACCAGATGTTTTCTTTTTTCCCTTTACTAACCGCTTTGATGGGTGTTATTATCGTAATTTGTAATGGTTTGCAACAGCTTAATCATTTTCATGAGAAATGGATCAATTATCGCACGGCTATTGAGTTGATGAAAAGAGAAAAGTTTTTATTTCAATCAGGGGCATCTCCATATAATGTTGAAGATGCTTTCAAATTGTTTGTTCAGAATTTTGAGAACTTATTATCCAATGAAAACAGAACATGGAAAATGGATATTATGAAAAACCCTCAGTCAGAAACAGCCTGACCATTGATACCCAATATTTTTTATTGATACTGATTAGTGGTTTATTATTCATCGTGCCATTTAAAATATCGAGGAAGCCTGGATTATTTTTAAATGGTATATAAACTACATAAGTATGTCGCTACTTCAAAAACTTCAGTCACCCGGATCAAAACGTATTTTATCATTAGATGGAGGAGGTATCAGGGGAGCTTTAACCCTGGGATATCTTCAAAAAATTGAAGCTATACTCCGCAAACAACACAACAATCCAAATTTAAGATTGTGCGATTATTTTGACCTTATCGGCGGAACCAGTACCGGTTCCATTATTGCAGCTTCGCTGGCAATTGGTATGGAGGTTAATGAAATAAAAGAGAAATATTTTGAGTTAGGTGGAAAGATTTTCGGTAAAAAATACAAATGGTACAATGTATTCCAGATCGACGATTTTTTAAAAGCAAGATATAACGGTCAACCACTGGATGACGAATTAAAAAAAGTTTTCGGTGATATAACATTAGGCAGTGACGAAATAAAAACAGGACTCTGCATAGTTGCCAAAAGAGCCGATACCAACAGTACATGGCCCATAATTAACCACCCTTCCGGTAAGTTTTTTGACAGTGAACTTGGGAAAAATAAAAATATTCTTTTGTGGAAAGCGGTGAGAGCCAGTGCAGCAGCCCCAACTTATTTTTTACCACAGGTAATTGATGTAGGTGGAGGTGTTCCAACTGCGGCTTTTGTAGATGGTGGCGTTAGTATGGCTAATAATCCGGCATTGCAATTATTAATGGTGGCCAACCTGAAAGGCTTTCCGTTTCATTGGAAAATGGGCGCTGAAAATATCTTATTGGTTTCTGTAGGTACCGGCATGAGTAAACCAGTACAATTGCATAGCGAAGTAACCGATAACAATTTGCTGAACTGGGCACAGGAAATTCCGGATATGCTGATGCAGGATGCAAGCTGGCAGAACCAGGCTATATTACAATGGCTTTCCAAATCACCTACTGCCTGTATCATAGATGCTGAAATCGGCGATATGCAGGAGGATCTGATTACCGATGCCGTTAATCAAAATGGCCTGCTCTCCTATTTACGTTATAATTTTTTGATTGAACCGGCAACATTGAATGATCTGAATTTAAATGGGAGGAAGTTCACTAAAAAAGATGCAGATGATATTATTGAAATGAGCAATGCCGAAAATCGTTTCATTTTATTTGATATTGGATTAGCCACAGCAGAAAAAGAAGTTCATGATGACCATTTCCCAAAAAATTTCAGTTTAACATGAGTGATCACCGGATTAAACCGTCCTGCTTTATTATTATGCCATTTGGAATAAAAAAGGATGCAAGTGGAAATGTTTTTGACTTTGATGAAATTTACAAATCCCTGATCCAGCCTGCTGTTGAAGCGGCAGATATGCAAGCGGTACGTGCTGATGAAGAAAATGCTAGTGGCATAATTCATAAACCCATGTATGAAAGATTGATCCTTTCTGATTATGCGATTGCTGACCTGACCTCAGCTAATGCAAATGTCTTTTATGAATTGGGAGTGAGACATTCAGTGAAACCTTATACAACCATTAGTTTATTTGCTTCAGGATCTGTTCTTCCATTCGATGTAAATTTTTTACGAGGGATGCCATATGCTTACAACAGTGAAAAAAAATTAACCAATATTGAAGGAGATATATCAGCACTAAAAGAGAAATTAATTGCTGCAAAAAAAGATAAGAAGACAGATAGTCCACTGTACCAATTGGTTGATGGAATACATTTTCAGAATAGTGTAGCACATGAAAAAACGGATATTTTCAGGGATAAGGTTGTTTATGATGACACTTTAAAAAAACAATTGCTGCTGATAAGATCAGGTGAAAAAAGTAACAGTGATAAACTTCCACAATTATATTCCCTGATAGAATCCAATAAACCCATAGAAAACCTGGAGGCGGGAGTTTTGATCGATATAATGCTCACCTTTCGTTCTCTTGAAGAATATGAAAATATGATTGGGTTTATAAAACTTTTACCGCTGCATGTACAACAAACCATTATGGTTAGGGAACAGTGGGCTTTTGCCCTGAACAGGCTTGCAACCAAAGAGTGCCGTGCGGAAGCTATAGAAATTCTGGAGCAATTAATTAATTCCCAAAGTGCCGGGAGTGAGACCTATGGTATTCTTGGCAGAGTGTACAAGGATATGTTCCATGAAGCCCTTGAAAATAAAAAGGAAATGGTAGCGAATGCATTTCTCGATAAAGCTTTGGAAATTTACATGAAGGGAGTATACGCTGATTGGCGCGATGCATATCCCGGGGTTAATGCACTAACCCTTTTAGAATTAAAAGGTGAAACGGAAAAAATAAAAAGACTGGCCCCGGTAATTGAATTTTCTGTAGAGCGAAAAATGGAGCGAATGAAGCCTGATTATTGGGATTATGCATCTTTAATGGAAATTGCTATTATTGAAAATAATGCCGCAAAAGCCAGTTCAGTTTTAAATAAAATTATGACAACCCCGTATGAAAACTGGATGCTGAATACTACCATTAATAATCTGACCCTCATTGCAACTTATAGGAAAAAAAGAGAACAGGATCCTTCACAGGTCAATGAATTTATCAACCACCTTTCTGCAATTACTAAATAAACGTAATTTAATGGAACAACAATAATCTGTAATGATCAATGATGATTACAGGTATTTACATGCTTTATTGAAAATGTGATCCGCAATAGTTTAATTGCATAACCATTTAAGTGGCGTTAATCTTTTTTTGCAGGGAAATATTTTTTCATCATGTCCTGAAATTCACGCAAATTTCTTAATCTTTCCAGGTCAGGATCCATGGTCAGGTTATTTTGATATTTATACCCCCGTATCAGGGCGTTTTCAATGGCTTCCAATCCCAGGGAATCCTGTTTAGCCAAAGAATAGGCACAAGCCAGGTAAAAATAGGTTTCAGGCGCATCAGGTAAATGACTGATAGCATGTTTTAATTCCAGGATAGATTCATCGTACTGCTCATTATTCATGTAAGAAACGCCCAGGTTAAAATACGCATTTATATATCTACTGTCGATAGCAATTGCTTTTTGGAAATGTTTAATCGCTTCAGGATAATTATAATTTTCATTATAAGCCGTTCCCAGGTTGTTCCAACCGATCGCATAATTTGAATCTAAAGACACCGTCTTCTTAAAATAATGTATGGAAGAATCGAGGGTTTGAACTTCATAAAAGAATAATCCGAAATTATTCAACATTTGAATATTATTGGTGTCCCTCGCCAGTAATGAATGATATAAAAATCTTACGGAATCGTATTGCCGTGAAATTTTAAAAATGGTTATTAGGTTATTCAGGGCAACCGCATGTTCGGGTTGCCTTTCCAGGTATGATCTGAAAAAATGTTTAGCCGAATCAAAATCCCGCAACTTGCGGTATAAGGTTCCCATATTAATATAGGCAGATGCATTTTGCGGATCAAGCCTCATGGATTGATTAAAATAAATTTTAGCTGAATCATTCTTCTGCTCTTCATTAAAAACCAGCCCCAGGTTATTATGCAATGATGCATTATCAGGTTGTTGAACCAACGCTTTATGAAAATAAACCCGGGCTGAATCAAACTGCCTGGTCTCCAGGTAAGACAGTCCCAGGTTGTTAAATACTGGTGTGTAGGTTGGATTCAGATCAGCCGCAATACTCATGTAATAGGTAGCCGAATCAAATTGTTTCATCTCTTTAAACACAAGTCCTAATTGATTATATACAACTACATTGGACGGATTTAATTGCAATGCTGTATTTAAGAATATCCGCGCTGAATCTAACTGTTGCTTGTTTTTATAAAACTTAGCCAGGTTCATAAATGTGAGAAAATCCTGTGGATCATAACGCAAAGCCTTAGCATAATATACCTGGGCAGAATCATACTGCTGCATTTCCGTAAAGTAATCAGCTATATAATTATTACCCATTAATTTATCCGGATAATTTATAAGCGCCTTATCATAATAAACCCTTGCAGAATCATATTTCTTCTGAATGATGTAGGTTTTGGCCAGTCCATTGTATGAGTTAAAAAATATAGGATCAATTTCAATGCTCTTTTTGAAATGACCGATCGCCTTATCCAATTGATTTAAATCTTTATAAATCCATCCCAAATTATTATGTGCAAATACATTTAAAGCATCTAGTTCCAGCGCTTTTGTATAGTATTCAATAGCCCTGTCTTTTGAACCTAAAGTATAATAATATTTCCCAAGATCTACATAACCATCTGCATTTTTTGGATCAATTTCTATGGCCTTTTTATAATAAATCATTGCAGAATCACGGTTATTCAGCTTGCGATAGCTGTAAGCAATATTAGTATATGGATAACGCCATTTTTCAGCAAACAGAATAGCTTTTTTGGCATAATAAACTGCACTGTCTGGTTTGTTATATTGTAAGTACAGTGAAGAAATCGTATTTAATATATATGCTGCAGTAGTATCTTCATTATAGGAAGTATAAGCCACGTTTAAAGCTTCCTGCAGGCTTTCAGCAGATTTCTTCTTTTCAAAAAAACCCATTGCCTTAAAGAAATTCAATTTCGCATTCAGAGAATTGGCAAAGATCTGTTCATCATCATTCAGCAAGCTAATGGCCTTTTCCAATTGAGTGGCAATCTCAGAAAATTCTTTCTTTGCCACCTTTTCAATTCTTTCCAAACTGTTATAAACTTCATCAGAAGTTTCATTTTCATCAAACTGGGAACGAATACGATTGATAGCAATAAAATCTTTTCCCTGCAGATAAAGGTTAATCCTGCTTTGTGCAGTATTTATATATTCTGCTACCAGGGATGCTCTTGCCCGCTGCGTAATTTCATGTTCCGGTTGTAATGCCATCATCTGGTCCAAATAATATTCCGCAGAATTATCAAACCCTGTTAAATTATATTGATCGAGAGCGTCGCTAAACTGTTTATAGTATACCGGTAAAATAGTATCGCCCCAAATGAAGTCATTTCCAGCACGTGTAGCCACACTTCTTGAAATGCCACTCCCATCAGCATTATGTAAAGATTTGGCAGTTTCCCACTGATGTAAAAACATACTGTCTACAACAACTAAGGGTTGCTGTATTTTTTCTTCACAACAGAAAAAAGGTTCCTGAATTCTTTTAAATTTTTCCTGCGCCAGCACCGGAACTCTTTGACTCACATAATTTTTTATTTCTTCAAGCGTGATCGTTTTATCAGGATCTTCAGGGTTATCTGCCATACCAGCCAGGCCATCAACCAGATAATAAGTGAATAGTCCATGTCCTGTTCCAATAGACTGATCTTCCAGCGATTCCTGTCCTGCACCTGTCGCAAGCATTAATATTTCACCTGATTTTTTTTCTGAAATGGCCGCCGACAATGTTTGCTGCCCTTCTGCTCCACCCGGCAATTCATTGGTTCTGCAGGCATCCATAATTAAAATCACTTCTACACCTTTCCGGGTTAATTCTGCGATCCTGCTTTTTAAATTATACAATTGAACACTACCTGTAACTATATAATTATTCTTATCACCTGCAGGATTACAATCATAAGTGAGAAAAAAATATTCATCCTGGTTAATAGCATCCCCGTGACCGGCTAAAAAAATATACAGTTTGTCTCCATCTGACAATTCTTTTGCTTTAAGCCAGCTCATTCCCTTTACCCAAAAATTAGCCGCCTTGGCTTCTTCATTTAATAAACAGTAAATATTTTCATCGGCCAGCTTACCACCGCCGGGAGATTTTAAAAAATCCCGGAACAATTCCGCATCATTATCCGCATAAGAAAGAGGCCTGATATATTGATAATCCGAAATTCCAATAATCAATGCGAAGGTTCTTTTATCATTATTAAACGGTTCGTTTTGGTTAACATTAGCCTGTTGCGCAAACGATGAAAATAAACAAATAAAAAGCCCGGAAAATAAAAGAAAACAAATCTTTCTCATTAAAGTGAATTTGGATCCAAGCCAAAACAAGATGGATTATGACCAAACAAGTTACTAATAAATTAAATATTATCAGTAATTTTCGATCCCAACAATTAACGCTTAATGAAATACCTGTTTAGAAGGGACACTTTTTTCGCAACTTTCGCTGTTTTTATAAGCATGGGGATGCTTGCGCTTTTACCATTAAATCTGAGCGTATTAAACCCTTTCAGGGTGGCCCTTGAAGATTTCGATTTTAATGACATGGCGTATTCCGAACTAAAAAAAAACCAGGAAACTCCTGTAGATGATCGTATTGTTATAGTCAATATTGGTTATTCGGATAGATTAACATTGGGCAGAATTCTTGAAGTGGTAAGTGCTGATAGTCCCAAAGTCATAGGCCTGGATGTGATGTTTGATAATGATAAAGATTCCTTATCAGATGCCTTTTTATTTGAGCAACTTAAAGCAACACCTAACTTGGTTTTGGCTTCTAAAATTGATTGGAGTAATGACCAAATTTTAAAAGAAAGCGTTTTTAAAGATACCAGCATTAAACTCGGCTTTGTCAATTTTGTGGGTACCCAAAAAGGAACAATCCGTTACTTCTCGCCTATAGAAAAGGAAAATAATCATGTTCACCTGAGCTTTGCTTCTGCAATTACTCAAAAGGCTGATCCCCATGCATATCAAAAATTATTGGATAGGAAAAAAACTATTGAAACTATAAATTATACCCGCCATCAACATAAATATGCTTTGATAGATGGAGCTCAATTGCTTGAAGGATTGGTTGTTGATAATATATTTAAAAACAAAATTGTTTTACTGGGATATGTAAGCACTTCACCATTTGATATTGAAGACAAGTACCTGACTCCTATGAATGAAAAATTTGCAGGTAAAACTTTCCCGGATATGAATGGGGTAATGATTCATGCCAATATCATTTCAATGATTTTGGATGGCAGTTATATAAAAAAAATTCCATCATGGATTACCTGGAGCCTGGCAATCATACTTACCTGGTTGCATATTAGTTTGTTTATACGATATTATATAGACGAGCATATATGGTTTCACCTGGTGGCTAAAATAGCGCAGCTTATTTCGGCTATATTTTTTGTATATCTTGGTTTATTTTTATTCAACCGATTCAATGTTAAGTTGGATATGTCCATAACCGTAGTGGCTATCATTCTTGCTATTGATGTTCTGTATTTTTATGAAGCTCTGGCTCTTTGGCTGCATAAAAAATTTAATTATCAAACAATTTTTCATACAAATTCACACAATCATGAAACTTAACTTACTCCTTATCTTTTTGTTTATTCAGCTGCTAGCTGCCGGTCAGTCAAATCAATTTTTGATTTATTCAATGAAAGGCCAGGTAATTATCAAAGAAAATGGCAATGAAACCAAAGCTAAAGTCGGTCATTTACTTTCTCCTAATGCATCATTAGAAATTGGCGCTAATTCTATTGTCACTTTAATATGTGACCAGATCAATTTATTTTCCATTGACAAAAAAGGAAAATACAATCTGACAGCATATACTGATTCCTGCAAAAAAAATTACGGTTCTTTTACCGGTAATTATTTACGTTATGTATGGGCGCAGATGTCTCAAAAACAAACTTCGCCAGGAACAAACCGAAAACTCTATATGAATACGATTGGTGCAGTAAGTCGCTCTGTTAATAATATTTGGATAGATCCGCGGCTTGATACCATCATTTATTCAGATGGATATTTTCCGCTCGCCTGGAAATCATATGCAGAAGCGGATCGCTTTGATTTTTATATGTATGATAATAATACGAAAGGAAATGTTTTGTTCAGCGATTCAACATCCGAAATGCAGGTTGCGATCAATACATTACAACATTTATTAAAACCCGGGTATTATTTCTGGTCCGCCGCCGTCAAAGGCCAGCAAAATGAAGAACGAAAAGTTCTCAAAATTGTTACTACCAAGGAACGTGATCAATTGATTGACCGGTTAAGAAATATCACTCTAGCTTACGAATCTGAAGCTGAAACAGCTTTCAGGCTTGGTTTCCAGTTAGAAGAAGCACATTACCTGGCAGATGCTTATAATTATTACCAGAAAGCGGCTACGCTGCAACCCGATCAACCGGTATACAGGCAAACATTTATGTCATTTAAAAAAGATTATGACATTAAATAAAAATATTTCTAAAATTTCTTTTATTCCGATGTTACTCTCCTCCAGGTCTGGTTCAGTTCCAGACCTTCATCATTTTGCCCGCTGATCCGGATTTCATCATTACTAATTATGGTAATGCTTGCCGGACGATAAACCGAAGCATTATTACAGGCATTAACCAGGTTTTCAAAGGTAAATCCTCCCCCGCTGGAACTTTTTACGCCTCGCCAAATCACGTCCCTTTCCCGGAAACATTTGGTATTATTTCCCAGTGTACGAATTGTGGCATCGCTCACTGCCGGGAATACGGTTACAATCGTACCCTCCAATGCATTATCATTGCTGCTGTTTAACATCCAGTTCCCATTCAGTGAAAATATCCCCCCACTGGTATTGGTTGGTAAATTTGAAATAGTATCGCAACTGGCAAATGCCAGGGATAAAATAAGCAGGTATACCCCAATTATTTTTTTCATGGTAAATTTTTATAAAACTTATTCATTAACTATGCCAACCCTTCCCATTTTGGCTTTGAATATTATTAGATATTAAAATTTTGGAAAATTCAATTGGAGTAGAAAATAAAAATATCATCATTAATGACAATTGGGTAAAAAAATAATATTAGCAAATGAAAATATGTTTTTGGGCAATCGGAAAATCAAATGAAGTTTATGTAGATGCAGGAGTTGCGGATTTTACAAACCGTTTACAAAAATATTTTCCTGTTGAATGGACCCTGTATCCTGTTCCAAAAAATGCTGCTGCAATGAGTGAAGATGAACTGAAAAAAAAGGAAGCCGATTTATTATTGGCACAAATCAAAAAAGATGATTTTATTATTGCCCTGGATGAATTTGGCAAACAACTCGATTCGGTTGACTTGGCTAAGTTCATACAATCAAGAGCCAATGAAAGTATAAAACGGTTAGTATTTATCATTGGTGGCGCATTCGGGTTGCATGCTAACTTATTAAGCATTTCTAATTATAAATGGTCTTTATCCAAACTTACTTTTCCGCACCAACTGGTTCGGCTAATTCTTGCTGAACAGGTTTATCGTGCTTGCACCATTTTAAAGAATGAAAAATATCATCATAAATAAATTTGAGATTTCAACTTTCTACTTTTAGATTTGACGCTTATCAAAACCCGCTAAATGACGCTATCCATTACATTAATCATCATTATAATTACATCCATTATTTCCATAACCGCATTCAATAATCAAAAGATTTTGGGCGAACTGATGTTTTATCCTGCCCGGATGAAAGGCGGTCGTGAACCATACAGGTTATTGACACATGGTTTTGTACATGCAGATTTCTTTCACCTTTTTATAAATATGCTGACGCTTTTCTTTTTTGGCCCTGTGCTGGAAGCGAGGATCTTTACATCACCCCAATACATCATCCTATATTTAACAGCCATACCAGCAGCATCCTTATTTGATTTTTTTAAACACAAAGACAATCATCACTATCGATCCCTGGGCGCTTCGGGAGCCGTATCGGCTGTTGTTTTTGCAACAATCATTCTAGATCCGTGGTTTAAAGGGATTTGCTTATTTGGTATTTTATGCCTGCCCATTATTCTTTTTGGTGCTTTGTATATTTTTTATTCAGCTTACATGTCAAAAAAAGGTGGTGATAATATTGGGCATAATGCCCATTTATGGGGTGGCGTTTATGGTTTTGTATTTACGGCCATCGTACGCCCCGATCTTTTCCAAAACTTTTTTGACAGGCTGATGCATCCATCATTCTGATAACGAAAGGCGGAGTGTTTGATGGGGTTGCGGTGCAATTTTAAACCTTTCATCGATGCGTAATCCCACTACCCAGATTATTTTTTTATTCATTTCAATTACCCATATTTTTTCTTTCCCGGTTTTAGAGACCTTTTGATCGATCAGGAACCGGGAAATTTTTTTCTTTTTCTTCATCCCTAACGGGTAGAAGTAGTCGCCGGTTTTCCACTTCCGCAGAATCAAAGGAAAATGAATATGCCTTGCATCCAGGTGAGCAGTATTTGCTGATGAATCAGGGACCGCATCCTGTAAAATCTTTAATGATAATCGCCCGTTTTCAAAATCCACTATGCTGTTTTCATTTTCTATAATGATCACCTGTGAATCCTTATCCTGGAGCGGAGCAATAATCAGCCAATTCCTGTTTTTAATAATGCGGTGATTCGAACTATAGACTTCCCTCCCACTTTCGCTGTTCAATAATTTTACTACTTCATTGGTTTGTTTAGATGTAAACCCATAGGGTGCAATAATCTCATACAAAACCGTATTAAGCGGTGTTGTATGCATCAATTTTAATATAGAAATATGAACTTCATTCCCTTTTGGAACAAGCAATTTTTTTTTATGGAGTGAAATAGCTTGCTGGTATAGCAAGAAAACATCTCTGAAACGCGAAAGATTATTCTTTAAATTTTCGCCTGCTCCGGGTAAAATATTTTCAACGAGCGGAATAAGATGATGCCGAAAATAGTTACGGGTATATTTATCCATTTGATTGCTGCTATCTTCCACCCACGGTAATTTATGGACGTTTGCAAATTCAACCAATTGATTTCGGGAAGCGAATAGTAATGGTCGAACAATAAATGATCTTTTAGATTCTATTCCACGTAAACCTTGTATACCAGTACCTTTAAAAAAATTCATCAACTGAGTTTCCACATTATCATCCGCATGATGAGCCGTCAATAACCATACAGGTTTTTGGTTCAATCTTAAGCCGGGTATTAGCTCTTGAAACCATTCATAGCGCAGGTTCCGGGCAGCTTCCTGGATGGATATCTTTTTATTATCTGCATAAGTATTTGTATCAAATTTTTTTACAAAAAATGAGACCTTATACTTTTCCGCCAATTCCTTTACAAAGTGTTCATCTCTTTCACTCTCCGCAGCCCGTAACTGGAAATTACAATGAGCTATTGAAAAATCGAATCCTCCCTGTTTACACAATTCACATAAAACAACGGAGTCCAATCCACCGCTAACGGCAATCAGTAGTTGATCCTTTTGATGGAACAACTTTTCTGCAGCGATAAATTCTTTGAATAAATTCAGGAGGTTCATATTCGTTTAAAATAATGAGGTAAATTTTCAAATACCCCTGGCCAAAACCTTTAAAAAGTCAATTCTTCATGTGCACTGCGGAGTTCATTATAAGCATGCTGATCACCGGCCAATTTTGCTTCCTGCATACCTTTTTCATAAACTGCAATGGCGCCTTTTTCATCCAGTTGACGCTCCAGTAACTTAGCCAGGTGATAATAACTGCCGATATAACCAGGATCCCGCATCAACAGGGTTTCAAATAACTTTTTAGCTTCTTCATCATTTCCATTTTTGATGTACTCAAGTGCCAGTGCATGTTGTAAAAAACTATCAC
The DNA here is from genome assembly GCA_013696395.1 of Chitinophagaceae bacterium. Lineage (GTDB taxonomy): Bacteria > Bacteroidota > Bacteroidia > Chitinophagales > Chitinophagaceae > JACCYQ01. The sequence continues at coordinate 25,309 of JACCYQ010000226.1, read as the reverse complement.
CCGGAGTATCAGCAAGCATGGCCAGTATTTTTTCTTTCCTATCCATTTGCAATAAAATAATCCTTTATTTTCTTCATGAGTATCTTTGGCAACATTATATTTGTAATTTTAATGGTTGCATAAACAACTACCAGGATTTAATTATCAAAATGATCATGTATGAAAATATTAGTGTGCATCAGTAAAACACCGGATACAACGGCAAAAATAGCCTTCACAGACAATAACACGAAATTCGCAACTGCGGGTGTACAGTGGATCATTAATCCCTACGATGAATGGTATGCATTGATCAGAGCTATTGAAATAAAAGAAAAAGATTCATCAGCATCTATTACACTCGTAAATGTTGGCGGGGTGGATGCGGAACCCATTATCCGAAAAGCGCTTGCGCTTGGTGGTGATGAAGCCATCCGGATCAGTCACGATCCCCAGGAAAGTTATGATACGGCAGTGCAGATTTCAGCTATCGCCAAAGATGGCGGATTTGATTTGATTCTGACCGGTAGAGAAACCATAGATTATTTAGGATCTTCTGTAGGAGGAATGTTATCTGAAATGCTGGACCTGCCCTATGTAGCAATGGCAACAAAACTTGAATTGACTGGAAAAACAGCCACTGTTACCCGGGAAATAGAAGGTGGCGTGGAAATTTGTGAAGTTGAATTACCCGTTGTAATCAGTTGCCAGAAAGGAATGGCAGAAGCCCGTATTCCGAATATGCGCGGAATCATGGCGGCTCGTACAAAACCTTTAAAAGTTGTGGAGCCCATTGCAGTTGAAGCCATGACGAGTACGTTAAGTTTTGAATTACCCCCTCCAAAAGCCGGTGTAAAATTGGTGGATGCAGATAACGTAGAAGAGTTAGTGAGGTTATTGCATGATGAAGCAAAAGTGATTTAAGCAGTCTGCTTTAACCAGCAAATAATTACCTCATTTAAAAAAATTAGATATGCCTGTATTAGTTTTTATAGATCAATCTGAAGGCCAGGTTAAAAAAGCATCCCTGGAAGCCTTAACCTATGGCGCCAAACTGGCCGAACAACTGGGAACCCATGCCGAAGGAGTATTATTAGGAAAAGTAACCGAAGACCCTTCCCTGCTTGGCAAATACGGAGTAAAAAAAATTCATCATGTAGATCATGATGAATTAACACACCTGGATTCCCAAGTTTACACAAAAGTTATTGCGGAAGTTGCCACTTCCATGGGTGCTAAACTGATAATTTTTTCAAATAATGCAGATGGCAAAACCATTGCACCAAGATTATCAGTTAAATTAAAAGCAGCACTGGTTACAGGTGCCATTGCTTTACCAGAAACCGGTGATGGTTTTATGGTACGAAAAAATGTTTTCTCGGGAAAAGCTTTCGCCAATATTTCTTTAAAAACAGATATAAAGATCATCGCATTAAATCCGAATGCATATAAAATTGTTTCTGGTGAAGGAACTGCAGAAGTGGTTTCATTTGCTGCGCAAATAGAGTCACCAAAAGTAAAAGTTACCCAAACAGATAAAATCACCGGATCGGTACCATTGAGTGAAGCTGAAAGAGTTGTTAGCGCGGGCCGGGGATTAAAAGGTCCTGAGAACTGGGGAATGATTGAAGAACTGGCGGAAGAACTGAATGCAGCCCTGGCATGTAGCCGGCCGGTTGCCGATACAAACTGGAGACCGCACCATGAACATGTGGGACAAACAGGTTTAGCTATTGCACCAAATTTATATATTGCGATAGGCATTTCAGGGGCTATCCAACACCTGGCTGGAGTAAACCGCAGTAAGGTGATCGTTGTAATAAACAAAGATGCTGAAGCACCCTTTTTCAAAGCAGCTGACTATGGTATTGTTGGAGATGCTTTTGAAATAGTGCCCAAATTAACTGCTGCTATTAAAAACAAGAAAGCAAACGGGTAGAGTCATTAAACTGATTTATAACCTTCCGGCATTCCGGAGGGTTTTTTTTATATTTTTGTCGAATAATCAATTTAGAGACCATTAAAAGCTTGCTGAAATCAGGGATATGAAGAAGATAGAACTGGAAATAGTCGCATTATCGCATAGTATTACACAAACTCATTCTTATGCCGTTGTTTTAGGTGAAGCCAACGGTTTACGCAGGTTACCCATAGTAATTGGCGGATTTGAGGCACAGGCAATTGCAGTAGCCCTTGAAAAAATGCAACCCAGCCGCCCTTTAACACACGACCTGATGAAAAATTTCATGACTGCTTTCAACCTGGATCTTCATGAAATTATTATTAGCGACCTGCAGGAAGGCATCTTTTATTCCAAATTACTTTGTTCTTCTGAAAATGATACGGTGGAAATAGATTCCCGCACCTCTGATGCACTGGCATTGGCTGTTCGTTTTGGTTGCCCCATTTATACCTATGAACATATTCTTGACAGTGCAGGGATTTTAATGGAGGATTCAGGCACTAAGAAAAAGAAAACAACCTCTAATATAGAAGAAGAGCCCAATGTAAATGAAGATCTGCGGGCCATGTCTTTAGAAGATTTGACTACTTTGTTGACGCAGGTACTGGAAAATGAAGATTATATTCGGGCCATCGCCATCCGCGATGAAATAAACAGCCGCAGGAAAGAAGATTAATTATTTTCTGACTTTAATTTTAATGCGTCTATTACAATAATGCTGGTCTCTTAAATCATTCTATCTTGATCGTTTTTCCAAATTGTAAAATAAACCTGGGCTTGTATATAACCGGTAAAAGACCCGATGGCTACCACGACATTGAAACCCTATTTTATCCCATTGCATTAAATGATGCGCTGGAAGTGATACCTGATAATGGAAATGAAATAATTTCCAACGATTCTCCATTCATTAGCCAATTTGAAATGCCGGGAATTAAATTTTCATCGAGCGGAAATGCCATTCCCGGTTTGCCAGCAGATAATATTTGTATAAAAGCCTATAACCTGATTAAACGGGATTACACTATACCTCCCTTGCTAATGCACCTGCATAAAGCAATTCCCAATGGTGCCGGTTTGGGTGGCGGCAGTGCGGATGGCGCTTATTGTCTTGTCCTGTTAAATGAAAAATTTAACCTGGATATTCCAGCGCAAAAATTATACGATTATGCATTAACGTTAGGGAGTGATTGTCCATTCTTTCTATTGAGTAAGCCGGCCATTGCAAAAGGACGGGGTGAAAAATTGACACCCGTTGAACTTGATCTGTCTGCTTATCATATTGTAATTGTAAACCCGGGTATTCATATCAGCACGGCTGAAGCTTTTGGTTTAGTTAAACCAACGAAGTCTGCAAAACCAATTGCTGAAATCATAAAACAATCCCCTTACGAATGGAAAGATCAACTTGAAAATCAATTTGAACAACCCGTTTTTAAATTGCATCCAATTTTGCAATCCCTCAAAGAAAAGCTTTATTTAAACGGGGCATTTTATGCATCCATGACAGGGACCGGATCAACAATTTTTGGATTGTTTCATAAGGAACAAAAACCCGCATTTGACTTCCCGCCGGAATGGTTTGTGAAAATACTACACGGCTGATGCCAGCAAATCCTGAATATCCAGTTCTTCGGTTACCATTTTTAAATTTCCTTCCGAATCTATAGGCCATTCTGCCTGAGGCCGGTCCCAGTATAATTCTATGCCGTTTCCATCAGGATCATCCAGGTAAATGGCCAGCGAAACCCCATGATCAGTCAGTCCGGTCAATGGATATTTATGTTCCATTAACCTTTTTAAAATATTGGCAAGATCTTGTTTAGTATCAAATAATATGGCTGCATGAAATAATCCGCATGCCTGTCTGGCCGCTGGTGAAGCGTTCTTACTGTACCAGATATTCAGGCCGATATGGTGATGATACCCGCCTGCAGAAAGAAATATGGCGTTTGTCCCATAGCGTTGTGTTTCTTCGAATCCCAGCAGATCCCTGTAAAAATCCAGGGCTTTGTTCAGATCGGAAACTTTTAAATGTACATGACCGATGCTTGTTTTAGCCGGAATTTTATAGTCCATTTTTAAAATGTTTTATCAGGCGGAATAATTATTTTAATTTACACCCGAAATTTATACTTATCACATCGCTTTACACCATATTATTTTTCCTTGATCAAAATCTTGATCTGCTGAACCACTAAGTGTGGCCTGCTATCCTGGTCTTTAATGACCAATCAATATCCATTTCTTTTACTTTAAATTTTTAATATGCAAACGAATACAGCTGTATTAACTAATACGAATTATTATATAGCGCTGGAAGAAAAATATGGCGCACATAATTACCACCCATTACCCGTTGTCCTTTCCCGGGGTGAAGGTGTTTTTGTCTGGGATGTGGAAGGAAAAAAATACTATGACTTTTTAAGCGGTTATTCAGCCATCAACCAGGGGCATTGCCACCCTGCCATCATCGAAGCATTTGTTGAGCAGGCACATAAACTAACGCTCACCAGCAGGGCTTTTTACAATGACCAGTTGGGACCGTTTGAAAAATATATTACCGGTTTATTTCATTATGATAAAGTATTGACCATGAACAGCGGCGTGGAAGCCGTTGAAACCGCTATTAAATTATGCAGGCGATGGGCATACCGGGTAAAAAAAGTCCAGGAAAATGAAGCCGTCATTATCGTATGCAAAAATAATTTTCATGGCAGAACAACAACGGTTATTTCATTTAGTAATGATGAATCATCACGAAATGACTTTGGCCCTTATACACCCGGCTTCCACATGATTGAATACAATAACCTGCAGGCATTGGAAGAAGTATTGCTATTACCCAATGTTGCCGGTTTTCTGGTTGAACCCATACAAGGTGAAGCAGGTGTGGTTGTGCCGGATGATGGATACTTATCAAAAGCTTTTGATCTGTGCAAAAAGGCCAATGTACTTTTTATGGCCGATGAAATACAAACCGGTTTATGCCGTACAGGTAAAATGTTGGCCTGCGATCATGAAGATGTTCATCCTGATATTTTAATTCTTGGTAAAGCACTCAGTGGAGGCACGATGCCCGTAAGTGCGGTGTTAGCCAATAATGAAATCATGCTGACCATCAAACCCGGAGATCATGGATCAACTTATGGGGGTAATCCACTTGCCTGTAAAGTAGCCATGGTTTCACTGCAGGTTTTGCTGGATGAGAATATGGCTGAAAATGCTGAAGCTATGGGGAACTTATTTCGTAACGAATTGGAAAAGATCAACAGCCCGTATCTTAAAACCATTCGCGGTAAGGGTTTGCTGAATGCTATTGAAATCAATCATCATAATAGTAATGCTGCATGGGAATTCTGCCTTCGTTTAAAAGATTCCGGTTTGATCGCCAAACCCACACATGGAGATAAGATCAGGTTTGCACCTCCTTTGATCATTACAGAAGAACAATTAAAAGAATGTATCAACATTATCATAGAAAGTTTACCTGTTTTAGATACCATTAAATAAGAAATTAATTGGTGGAATTTGTTTGTTTATTTTCGAACCAAATCTTTTAAGTGAATACAACCCAGGAATTGAATTTAAAACACGAAAGAAGTTATGACCGTTTACGCGATATAGTGATAGGCATGGGTGATGGATTAACCATCCCCTTTGCTTTATCAGCAGGATTAAGTAACGTAGTGGAATCAAATAACGTGATTGTAGCTGCCGGAATAATCGCTGTTGTTGCTGGTGCTATAGCCATGGGTGTTGGTGGCGTATCCGCGGCTAAAACAACGCAAAAAGAATATCATCATAATTTGAAACAAGAATATGATACCCTGGAAGAAATGGACAGTCATGAAAAGCAGGAAGTAAAGAATTTCTTCGGCCATTTGGGATTAAGTGAAACTATGCAGGTACAGGCAACGGAAGAATTATCCAGAGACAAAAAGTACTGGGAAGAATTTATAAAAAAATATGAACCTTCCCTTATTCGACCCGAAAATGGAAAAGCATCACGCTCGGGAATTACTATTGCACTTTCCTATATTATTGGCGGCATCATTCCGTTAATCCCCTATTTGCTTTTTTCAAACATTTCAATTGCTTTCCAAATATCTGTGGTCTTAACGCTTGTTTGCCTGTTTGTTTCAGGCTGGATGAAAAGCAGGTTTACGGGGGAACGTTCATGGTCCGCAGCATTTCGCATGATGCTAACCGGTGCCACTGCAGCAGCTGCCGCTTACATTGTAGCCAGAATATTTATGGGTTAGAATTGCTTACCCCATTCATTTTTACCTGCGGGAAAAAGCTGGCCAACAACATGAAGATCGTTGCCAATAAAGCCAGGTACATTCCTGATTGTCGTACAGGGCATTCACCACCATCGCATAATGCCATCCTGATAAAATTACCAATGGCCCATGCCATGTTGATGGCTGCGATAAAGACGTTTACCCTCTTTGCCCAAATGCGGGGAATCAAAGTAAATGCCAGGTATAGTATGGTAAAAATAATATGTAAATGAGCTGGAGGGCTCCACCGGGTGCCGGTAGTATCAAAACCGGTGATGGTTAAAGACCGGGATTCGATAACAATCCAGGGTTGAAAAAAAGAAGCAAATAATAAACCTGCAGAAAAAAAAGCCAGCCATTTTGAATATCGCATACGGGAAATTGAGGAACAAAAATAAGAGAACACATATTAACGAAAAAAGACCGTGCATTGTGCACAGTCTTTTTAACCTGTTAAAAAAAATTTAGAATTTAAATCCCAGGGTGAAACTTAATACCCTGTGTTTATTATTATGATCTTCAGAGTTGTTACCACCAGATTGTAATTTGGCTAGGCCAAGGCCATAACCAACTGAAAGTACCATCGTCCTGGCTTCAATGCCTGCAATCCCATTTAAACCGTAATCAAATCGTTTTATGATTCCCAGCCCGGCGCCTTCTTCATAACTTAAAGTTGTGGGATCATCATCTGAAAACTCAATGTCAGATTCGCTTTCAAAACCAACACCTATAATATTTTTTCCTTCAACTTTATTTTTACCACCAATACCCACAGCCATATAAGGACCTGCACCTGCAAAAAATTTAGTTTCTCCTCCTATAGGTGCTTTAATAACAACATTTAATGGAACCTCAATATATTTTGGGTTCGAAGTAGCTTTGTAATAAGGAAAAGATGAGGGATCACCATTTTGCACCTTAGATCCTTTACCTGTATATAGAATACCGGGTTGCAAATACAATGGACCACCAAGTAAAACATCACCCGTAATTCCCACCTGGAAGCTGGTTAATGAATTGGCATCATTTACCCTTCCATTATCCGTTACTGAAACATTCGCCAGGTTAATACCTCCTTTTACGGTAAAACCAGATTGCGCATAAGCCATAGAACCAAATCCTAAACCAACCATTGCACATAGTGCCATACATTTTGTTTTCATAATTTCCGTTTTAATTCCTCCCCTATGTGCAAATGCTTTGCCAGTTTTAATAAAAGGGGAGATCAATATTATTTACAGGTACCATAGAAGGGAATTATGGTAAATAGTTTAATGATAAGGAAGTATGGGTAAATTATTACCCGTAGAAATATCAAAAACTGATAATTGGGTTATTTACTGCAGGTTCAGCAATATAGTTTTTTATCGTTTCTGCTATGGTATCCGGACTTACCCATTTTGCAAAGTTTTGATTGGGCATTGTTGCACGGTTTTCTGGCGTATCAATAGTTCCGGGAACAATTACATATGTTGAGATACCGGAACTTCGATATTCATAATTTAACATTTCAGCCAAACGGAAAATAAGAGACTTTGAAAGCGCATAAGCTACACTGTTACTTCCTTTCTCCATATTAAAACCAGGTTTTGATCCCACTAAAAATATTTTACCTTTCCCTTGCTTTATCAAATGAGGCAATATTGCCTGAACGATGTTAAAACAAGTCATAAAATTTAACTGTATCTGTTCAAGTATATCCCCCTCCTTTACATTTTCCAGTTTACCGGAAATAAAACCTCCGGCTGTGCATACCAGCATATCAATCACCTGTTCCTTTTCAAATATTTCCTGAATTAATTTTCCGGTAGCATTTGCATCCTGCAAGTCAACCCCGGCATGCCAATGATTTTGACTTTTCAAGTGTAAGGATTCTTTTTTATGACCAACACCAAAAACAACATCACCAGTATTTAAAAAAGTTGAGACCACCGCAGATCCCAGGTTTCCTGTGGCGCCTGTAACAATAATTTTTTTATGCATGGCTCATCGGTTTGTATGCTTAAAGTTACCGAGGCAGAAACGAAAATTTTACAGTAAGCAAGAATTAAATAATTTCATTGTTCAAAACTTAATCATGAGTACGCTTTTTAGTAAGGAAATAGAGGGAAAGAAATACAATTTTCAACCTTTTGAAATAAATCAACAAACCAGTTACCGCGTTGATGTTAAAGATTCAGAAGAAAAGAGACATGAATTCAGGATGGAAAAACTAAGTGATGATCAATGGGAACTGGATGGTGAAAATATACCTGAATGGATAAACGAAAACAAGGAAGCTTTGATTCGTGCTATTTCGGAACATGAATAATTGAATAAATTGTATGTAATAGCCTTAAAAAAAATCCCGCATATCAGCGGGACTTTTAATGAATTAGATGGCGGTGTCAACCTGAATATTCGTCTTAGCGAACAAACCTCCCAGCCAGGATACCAGGTTTTTCCCGGAAGGATTAACAGGTAAGATAAAATAAGGATTTTAAGAACTGGAAACGGCGACGAAGTTAAAAAAAACACAGTATTCTTACAATCTTTAATATTTTTTTGATTTAAATTAATTTGTTGATTTCTCCTCACTTTCATCATTCAACCCGGCTTCCATAAATAAAGTTTGGGTTGGATAAGCAAACTCAATTCCTGCATCAATAATTGCCTGGTTTATTTCCAAATTTATCCTTTGTTGTATATCCATATAGTAATTGTATTCACTCGACTCAACAAAATAAACAATTTCGAAGTCCAGGCTAAATGCGCCAAAAGCCATGAAATGCACACGGTCCAGTGTAGTATCTGCAATACCATTGATGATCTGTGTAATCATGACCGGTATTTGTTTTAACTGGTCCTGGGTGGTTTGATATGTAACACCTATTTTAAAAGCAATTCTCCTTCTTTGTAATTTTTTAAAATTATGCAACCTTGAATTGGTTAGATCTGTATTAGAGAAAACAAGTTCTTCTCCGGAGAGGCTCCGTAACCGGGTTGTCTTTAAACCAACATGCTCAACCGTACCTTTAAAATGATCAATGACAATATAATCACCGATCTCAAATGGGCGGTCAAAAAAGATCACAAAATAACTGAATATATCGCCAAGTATTTTTTGAACTGCCAGCGCAATCGCAATACCTCCAATTCCTAATCCTGCAACGACTGCGGTAACATCATAACCTAAATTATCAAAAAGGAAAATTAACCCGATGCCCCAGATGATTATATTCACCACGAGCATGAGGCCCCGCATTTGCAACTTTTTGGAAGGCTCCTGCCCTTTTTTTGTTGCATAAACATCCAGCAAATGACCAAGCAGTGAAGTTACCAGTCTGATAATGAAAAAAGTAACCAACAAAGCCACTATGATATAAAGCACTTTTTCGGCCTTGGGCGAAAGCCATAAATAATGCAACCCGGAATAAATGGAAAAAATATATAGAATGGGCAGAATGGATTTCTGAACAAAAACAACCATAAAATCATCAACAGTTGTTTCTGTTTTTTCAGCCCAATTTTTTAATTTCTTCAGTACAATGGTCCTTATTATCCTTACCAATAGCAATAAAGCGAGGATGATCCCAATTGCAATCAGCCAGCTTTGTACAGTATTTCCTAAAAAAACATATTGAAGCCATTCTTTCATCATCAAACTTTATATGATTTATAAATTAAATACAAGGCGGCAAAGATAAAAAAATGCCTTTGGGCGGGGTGTCATTCTTACAAAAAAATTAATGGATTGTTTGGTATCATTAACGGTTTTACAATTATAAAGGCCCTTTTAACATTCATAGCCTGGTATTAAAAACAAACCCCGCCATGAAACACAGCGGGGTTTGAAAATTTTATCAAACATAGTTATCGCAATAACCTGTTTGATTATATGCTTAATAATCCATTCCCATTCCACCACCTGGCATTGCAGGAGCAGAAGATTTAGGTTCGGGTTTATCAGCGATTACACATTCAGTAGTTAACAACATACCGGCAATAGATGCGGCATTTTCCAGTGCAATACGGGTAACTTTTGTTGGATCGATAACACCGGCTGCTAACAGGTTCTCATACACTTCTGTGCGTGCATTGAAACCGAAATCATCCTTGCCTTCTTTAACTTTTTGTACCACGATGCTGCCTTCGATTCCACTATTGGCCACTATCTGGCGCAATGGTTCTTCAATGGCACGTTTAATAATCTGGATACCGGTTGTTTCATCTTCATTAGTTCCTTTCAAATCTTCAATTGCCGGAATACAACGAATGTAAGAAACACCACCACCCGGAACGATACCTTCTTCAACAGCAGCTCTTGTAGCATGCAGGGCATCATCTACGCGATCTTTCTTTTCTTTCAATTCAACTTCAGTTGCGGCACCAACATAAAGAACGGCAACACCACCGCTTAATTTAGCCAGGCGTTCCTGTAATTTTTCTTTATCGTAATCAGATGTTGTTGATTCAATTTGTGATTTGATCTGGTTAACACGGGCATTGATTTCTTCTTTTTCACCCTTACCATCAACAACAGTCGTATTGTCTTTATTAATGGTAACGGAAGCAGCTGAACCTAAATAACTGAGGTCGGCGTTTTCCAATTTATAACCTTGCTCTTCGCTGATTACAATACCTTTTGTCAATACAGCGAGATCCTGCAACATCTCTTTTCTTCTATCGCCAAAACCGGGTGCTTTTACAGCGGCAACTTTAATAGTTCCACGCAGTTTATTTACAACCAATGTAGCCAAAGCTTCACCTTCCAGGTCTTCTGCAATAATTAATAATGGACGACCGCTTTGAGCAACTTTCTCCAATATGTGAAGAATGTCTTTCATAGCAGAGATCTTTTTATCGTAGATCAGGATATATGGATTCTGTAATTCAGCTTCCATCTTCTCGCTGTTCGTAACAAAATAGGGAGATATATAACCACGGTCGAATTGCATACCTTCTACCACTTCAACGGTAGTATCTGTACCTTTTGCTTCTTCAACAGTAATTACACCTTCTTTTCCAACTTTGGTCATTGCTTCAGCAATCAATTTACCAATTTCACTATCGCTGTTAGCAGATATGGTAGCAACCTGCTCAATCATTTCATTATTGTCACCAACGGTTTGTGACATGGCTTTCAAAGAAGCAATTACTTTTGTAACAGCCTTATCAATTCCACGCTTCAGATCCATTGGATTTGCACCTGCGGCAACATTCTTCAAACCTTCCCCAATAATTGATTGTGCCAATACGGTTGCCGTAGTAGTACCGTCTCCCGCAATATCAGCGGTTTTAGAAGCAACTTCTTTAACCATTTGTGCACCCATATTTTCAATCGGGTCTTCCAGTTCTATTTCTTTAGCTACCGTAACACCATCTTTAGTTACGGAAGGTGATCCGAATTTTTTCTCTAAAACCACGTTTCTTCCTTTTGGTCCAAGGGTTACTTTAACCGCATTGGCCAAAGTATCAACGCCCTTTTTCATCTTATTACGGGCTTCGATGTCGAAAAATATTTGTTTTGCCATCTTTATTAATTTTTAAGTTTTTAATTTTTAGAATATACAGTTTTTGAACCCGGCAACTTTGCTACTATGTAACTTTCGTTGCGTCGCACGCTTGTACTTCCTGTAATGCTATTCAACAAATGGGGTTAAACGATCGCCAGGATGTCGCTTTCTCTCATGATTAACAGATCATCCCCTTCAATCTGTATCTCAGTACCCGCATATTTACCGTATAAAACAGTATCGCCTACTTTCACAGTAACCGGCTCATCCTTTTTACCAGGACCAGCGGCAACTACAGTACCACGTTGAGGTTTTTCTTTAGCAGTATCAGGAATGATAATACCACCGGCAGTTTTTTCTTCAGCTTTTGCTGGTTTCACAATTACCCGGTCATGTAAAGGGGTAACGTTTAAATTGTTAGCCATACTTGTATTGATTTTGAGTTTAAATTATTTAAGAAATCCCGAATGTATCTGAACCTCGGGCGGCAAATGTAAACGAATTTCGTACCAATGCCTATATTAAAGCCATTATTACAGGTATCGTTTAAACATGGCAGATTAAGGTATTAAGAAACCAATAACCCGACTTTAAAAGTGACAATTTTTCATTAATTGTTAATCTCAACTTTGTTTGCAGATTTTCACAAATCAGCATCTGCCAAATACATATCTTCGCACCCTTAAAAAAAGTTCTTGGAATGATTAGCAGACGAAATATCCGTGTGAAAGTAATGCAGACCATCTATACCCTGTCTGCCCAGAAGAAAGATTATAAGCAGGGCGAACCGGTAAAAATATTACAAAAGCATTTTGATCAAACACGCGAATTACTTATTTACCTGGTATATTTTATCACAGAAGTGGCTAGTTACGCAGAAAAAGATGCATATCAGAAAGCATCCAAACACCTGCCCACTGAACAGGATATGAATATAAATACCAAAATAGCGGGTAATGAATTGATGTGGAAGATGCTGGAAGATGAAAGTTTTAAAGCGTGGCAACTAAAAACAAGTCCCGCAAATAAAATCGACAAAGACCTGGTTAGAAAATTTTATTTCCAGTTAGTACAGTTGCCGGAATACAATACTTACATTAACCGCCCCGAAAGAGATAGAAAAGAAGAAAAAGAGATCCTCGAAATAATTTTGAATCAACTTTTATTACCATCCGAACTTTTCATCAGCCATATTGAAGAACATTTTACCGGCTGGGAAGACGATGCAGACCTTGTATTGCAATTATTAGCCGGATATATGCAAAAGCCTGGCAGTATTGATTTTTATGAAATACTCAGCGAAGATAAATGGGCATTTGCCAAATCATTGCTTGAAACTGTTCTGGAAAAAGAGGACCATCTTTCCTCTTATATTAACCCCAAATTAAAAAACTGGGACGCTGATCGTATTGCCCTGCTCGACATGATTTTGATGAAAATGGGTGTAAGCGAATTTCTGTATTTCGAAACTATTCCTCCAAAAGTTACTATCAATGAATATATTGACCTGGCGAAAGAGTACAGCACCGAACAAAGTGGTCATTTCATCAATGGGATCCTGGATAACATTCATAAAGAAATGGTGGAACTAGGAAATATGCATAAGAAAGATTTTAAAAAAGCTTAACGTGCAGATGCCTTAAAGGCTTAAGTGGGTAATTAGTGCCTGACAGTTAAGTAAATCGCAAGCAATTGATTTTTCCTACATTTGCAATTCTCAAAAAAAACATACAAACAATGAAGTATTATTTAATCTTATTGTGCACCATATTCGGTCTTTCATCCTGTGGATCTAATGAGTCTGCCAATGAAACAACAGCTACAGCAGCTACAGAGGCTGTACAACCTGCCGGGAACACAACGATAGAATGGGTTGATTCAAGTTACCAGGACCTGGGTAAAGTAAAAGAAGGCCAGACAGTGGAAGTAACTTACCGTTTTAAAAACAGCGGAAACGAACCTCTTGTTGTAAGTAATGTGTCAGCTGGCTGCGGATGTACAGTAGCTGAGAAACCACAGGAACCCATTGCGCCGGGTAAGGAAAGTATTATTAAAGCCCAGTTCAACAGTGCCGGTCAAAGTGTGGGTGAGCACCGCAAAGAAGTATATGTTGTTGCAAACACGGCTCCCAACGACAGGCAAACATTAAGTTTCAGGGTAGAAGTCATCAAATAATAAAAACAACTATAAATGAACCAAGTATTATTACAAGCCGCCCCTTCATCGGGTTTCGGTAGTATGAACCTGATTTTCCTGGGTTTAATGATCGTCGTTTTCTGGTTTTTCTTTATTCGACCACAGGCAAAAAGAGCGAAGAATCAAAAAACTTTTATTGAAAACCTGCAGCGAGGTGATAAAGTGGTAACCATTGCAGGCATCCATGGATCTATCAATAAAATAAATGAAGATGGAACGCTAAGCCTGGAAATCAATCCCGGAAGCTATATTAAAATAGAGAAAAGTTCAATCTCTATGGATTGGACAGCAGCATTGAATAAACCGGTGACCGCTGATAAAAAATAAATAATAAAGGTTATTAAGCCTTGCAATGAAAAGCCCTGCATAGTGCAGGGTTTTTTTATGGAAAAGTTGCTTTGTAATGGTTTTATCAATTACAATCGCTGTAAACGGTATGCATCATATCAAAGTAAATACATTAAACAATTTCATTTTGGCCAGTTGTTTCAAATTGAAATTTATTCTGTGTTGAAATTTATTCGCCTATTTAATAAAACTGTTTTCGGGTTTTATAATAAAAGGAAAACACCTAAACGATTGAAGTTTTAAATATCAGCTATCTGCAAAAGAAAAGTGGAGGTATCTAAGGTGGCTTCCTTCAATACGCATATTGTTGAACGTTCGCGTTAGTCCACCAAATTCAACGTGTCAATTCGATCGAAGTGCTTTCTGTTCAAGGTCGCCAAAGAAAAATGATATGCAACTGCTGTCGCTGCAATGAAAAGGTCAGCTAAGGCTATTTGCTTCCGCTTCTTTTTTAATGAACTGTTTATCATTACCGCAGTATCCACAGAAACTTCGTCAAGAGGCAGAACATTGATTGCTTGCAATACGTTATCCCAAAATGATAACTGATTTGGTGTGGCTCCAGCATAAATCTCGTATTTCGTTACGGCTGAAATTGAAAATGAATAACCTTGTCGTACTAAGTTTATCCATACAGATTTTTCTTTGTCAGTCTTACGATAGTAGTCAATTAGAACGGAAGTTTCAACCAATATCATTTTGTCCGCCATTGGTTGATCGTTTTTCTGTTTTTTGCAATGGTGGCCAGTTGCTTTTTCGTGGCAGTAGGGCCACTTAAAAGCAAAGCTTCCAGGTCAACCGTTTTGTTGCTCCCTGCTTTCTTTTCAATCTCCGCTTTTAATTGCTTTAGTTGTCCTGAAGGTAATCTCTTCACGATTTTGAGCAACTGGTCAAATTCTATGTCTATTTGTACTTGCATGAAAACAAATTTATAAAGTTTTATCGAACTATGAGCGTTCGGAAGGTTCACACACAACGTTTTCCGGCAAAACCGGATTGTAAGCATCAAGCCCCAAAACAATTACTGATAAGCGATTTATTGCTAATAGTTCCCATTTGAAATCTGACTGTTACAAAGCCTATGCTATAAAACCGATGGTTCATCGCTGGCGCCCCCAACGAAGCCTTATTTATTGGATGGCAGCTAAAATTTAATCGTAATGAAAGCGACACTGATTATAAAACATTTTTGGTTTGTTCCTTTTTTACCATCTTCTTTATATATAAGTCTATGCTCACCAATTATTCGTCCCTTTTCTTATGCGCTTCTTAACTATTTAGGTTTTTAAGTATCTTTCGGCGTCACTAAAAAGTTCGCCTGTTGGGGCGGTATCCATTACATGTTACGCATAGGCATTACCGGTGGAATCGGATCTGGAAAATCAACCATAGCCAAAGTATTCTCTGCAATGGGTATACCGGTTTATAATGCGGATGATGCGGCTAAACGTTTAATGAACACGGATGAAGGCCTGAAAGATAGTATTCAAAGACAATTTGGCACCGAAACTTATAAGAATGGAATATTAGACAGGAAATACCTGGCAGGCATTGTATTTAATGATGCTTATAAGCTGGACTTACTCAACACATTGGTTCATCCTGTAACCATCCGGGATGCAAATGAATGGATGCGGAATCAACAATCGCCTTATGTTGTAAAAGAAGCCGCGTTAATATTTGAAACCAGTGCGCAGGAAGGGCTGGATCTAATCATTGGCGTATTTGCACCTAAGCATCTGCGTTTGCAACGCACCCTGCAGCGGGATAAAGTATCGAAAATAGAAATTGAAAAAAGAATGAACCGGCAGTTGGATGAAAATATTAAAATGAAATTGTGCGACTTTATTATTTATAATGACGAGCAACAACTGGTGGTTCCACAGGTTCTGGCCCTGCACCATCGATTCATTAAGACATCGTTTCGGAAAAAGGAATAATATTGGAATAGTTAATTTAAGAGATTTGGAATTGCTGTCCGGGGAAGTTTAACTGATTGATTAGTCATTTTAAACTTTTAAACCCTTAAACTTTCTAAACTAAAATTGAAACCAAACTTTGATTATATCTTAAGATTCAATAAAAGATTCCAGATTAACCGGAGCTCCGAATAACAAAAGTATATCTCCTTCAACCAATACGGTGTCGGGCGATATGATGCCCATAACTTTATGAGCAGTTTTATTATTGCCAAATACGTTTTTTTCAACAACGTCTTTCATAATGGTTACCAATACCAGTTCGTAGCGTTTACCCAAATCCAGGTCGGAGATCCTGGAGCCTATATAACGGGAAGGTGCTGCAACCTCTAGTAACCGGTAATCTTCTGTAACCTGGAAACTGTTAATAACCCCTGGCAGATCCAGTTTAAACGCCAGTCTTTCCGCAGATGAAGATTCCGGGTAAACAAATTCCGTTATGTTCATTGTTTCCAACACCATTTTTTGCAGCGGTGATGTAACTCTGCAGATAATTCTTTTAACCTGCATTTGCTTCAGCAAAGCCGTGGTCATAATAGCAGCGCCTTCATCTTCACCAATACTAATTATAGCTGCATCAACATCTTTCATAGGCAACTGCTTAATAGCTTCAGGATTGGTAGCGTCTAACGCCATTGTATGGGTGATTTGGTTCTTGTATTTCTCAGCATGTTCAAGCTTCTGATCCACGCCAATCACTTCGTGCCCCAGGGAAGTAAGCCTGTGAGATAAAGAAGACCCGAAATTTCCTAATCCAATTACAATGAATTTCATGACAATAATTTTTAAAAAGTAATCTCTTCTTTCGGATACCGGTAATATAATTGCTGGCTTTGTTGTACAAACGCTATAAAAATAGTTAGTGCGCCAACCCTGCCGGTAAACATGGTCAGGATTAGGACTAATTTACTGAATGGACTTAGATCCTCCGTAATGCCTAATGAAAGACCAACCGTTGAAAAAGCGGAAAAAGCCTCGAACGCGATTTTCAATAAACCTTTATCATTATCAAAAATTGACATCAAAAAAATTGCCATGCCAATGATTGCAAATGATATCAGAATAATGGCAAAGGCCCGCCTGATAGATCGGTGAGAAATTTCAGCACTGGAAAATTCAGTTCGATCTTTTCCCTGGATCACACTGATCACATTTAAAACTGCCACTCCTATCGTAGTTGTTTTAATGCCCCCACTCATGGAGCCGGGAGAACCGCCTACCCACATTAACAACATGTATATCATCACTGTTGGAAAAGCTAATGCAGCCGTATCCACCGTATTAAAACCCGCTGTGCGGGGGGTAATGGCTCCAAATAAACTGGTGACCAGCTTACCAACAAATGTGGGGTGTTGCCTTAGCGTAGCTCCCTGTTCAAATAATATATAAGATACCAAGCCAATAACAATTAAAAGGCTGGTAACCACCAATGCCAACCGGGAATTAATGTTTATCAAACGCGGTATATGATCGCGGTTGGGAAGCTTTAATATATTCCTATATAAATTTTTTGTCTTGACCCTGATATAAGCATACAAATTAAATACAATGGGAAATCCCATTCCTCCCAGTATAATAAGCATGGCAATGGTGAATTGTAACGGATAATTAAACCGGATGGATGGTTCAAACAAGCCATAGGATAAAGTGGTAATCCCAGCATTACAAAATCCTGAAACTGCATGAAAAATGGAAAAAAATACCATATCCAATTTTCGTTCAAACAATGAAGCATCAAGTGAAAAATAAATAAACAGGGCACCGAGGGTTTCAAAAAAAATGGTAACAAAAATAACCTGGTATACAAAACGAATGATGTTACTGAGCCTATCACTGTTCATCATTTCCCGAAAAGCAATCTGGCTGCGGAAAGAAGCGCCACCCGCAGCAGCATAAGCCAACAAACCGGCAAACGTCATGATGCCAAATCCGCCAATTTGGATCAACAGCAGAATAATAACCAATCCAAAAGTTGTAAAGTGACCTACATCCAATACCATTAAACCGGTAAGTGTTACCGCGCTGGTAGCGGTAAAAAAAGCATCTAACGGTGATATATAAATGCTTGTTGCATTGGGGAGGTATAATAAGATGGTTCCAATAATAATTAAAAAAGCAAAACTGATGATGAACAGAAAAGCCGGGTTCACCCCCCGCCGGTATATTAACTGTAAAATGGAAGATATTTCAATGAAGAAAACAAGTATTACTATGGTATCAACCAAAATTTTATTCAACAAAAAACGATTTGTATTCACCAATGTACCTTCTGCCTGCAAATCCATTACTTTGGCCAGTAAAAACAAAACCATCAACCAGACCACCAAATTAAAAAGCCGGGCTTTTAATCCTTTTACCGAAAAAAGTTCCAGTAAAAAGCGTATACACATTAATATCGACAGACCGGTCAATAATATTTTTAATCCGGTTAATAAAGTCTTATTAACACTACGGAATGTTTGAAATCCAAGATCATACATAACCAGTAAAAAAGCCAGTAACAATAAAATCGGAATCAGCAAATTGCAATAATACAATAACAGTTCCTGCATCTTTCGTGGAAGTAAACGCCTGCGGATTCCCTGCCTGAAAAAAGTTGCCAGATTAAACTTGCCGTTTTTCATAATATGGCAGTTAAATAAACCAAATTGTTTTGCCTTTTTTTACGCAAGTTGTGAAAATGCTTTTATGATGCGGCGAAAACCCTCTTCAATATTATCCATACTGTTTGCAAATGAAATGCGTATGCATTCATCATTTCCAAATGCAGATCCGGTAACGGTAGATACATGGGCTTCATTGAGCAGAAACATACTAAGGTCATCGGCATTATTTATGATATGGCTTCCGGCTTTCTTACCAAAATATTCATGAACCTCAGGAAAAATATAAAATGCGCCATCAGGAATGGCACACCTGATTCCCGGAATTTTATTTATCAAACCAAGTACTTTCTGTTTTCTTTTTTCAAATTCGCGGGTCATTGCAAAGCTCGGTTCCAGTGATGATGTCAGGGCTGTTATGGCCGCTCTTTGTGTAATAGCATTGGTTCCACTGGTAAATTGTCCCTGCAATTTTTCGCATGCCTTAACTATCGGAGCAGAGGCTGCAATATAACCTAACCTCCAACCCGTCATAGCAAATCCTTTACTTAAACCATTAATGATGATCACCCTTTCCTTAATGGATTTAAAACTGGCAATACTATAATGACCTCCTGCAAAATTGATATACTCATATATTTCATCGGAAATAATATAAACGTGTGGATTTTTTTCAAACACAGCAACCAATTCCGCTAATTCATCTTTGCTATAAACCGAACCTGAAGGATTACAAGGTGAAGAAAATATAAATAATTTGGTTTGAGGTGTGATGGCTGCCTCCAATTCTGCGGCTGTTAATTTGTATTGATTTTCAAACCTGCCTTTAATCAGTTTTACATTCCCCTCTCCTAACTGTACAAGAGCTGAATAAGTTACCCAGTAAGGTGTGGGAATTAAAACTTCATCATCTTTATTGATGATACTTAAAATAACATTGGCAAGACTTTGCTTGGCACCCGTGGAAACAATTATATTTTCGGGTTTATAATCCAGTCCATTATCTCTTTTAAATTTTTTACAAATGGCTTCTTTAAGTTCCATATATCCACCAACGGGAGTATAATGGCTCCAATTTTCATCGATCGCTTTTTTGGCTGCTTCTTTAATATGGACCGGAGTATCAAAATCCGGTTCGCCCAGGCTGAGATCTATGATGTCAATTCCTTTTTCCCTGAGTTCACGTCCCAACCTGGCCATTCTTAAGGTCTCTGGTTCACTAAACCGATCTATTAAACTGGATAATTGCATATTTTAAAAAAATTAGATAAAAACAAAAATAGGGGATTCAATATTAAATGGCCCCACATACTATGCATGCGGATATTTACATTTTAGATTCAATATTCATTTATCTAATTTCTGTTTTAAGATTTTTTCACCAGGATATCAAAGGATTTTTGTGAGGAGGAGAGATTGTCAAAACCATAATCACTCGTTATTCCTCAACAAATGACTTGACTGTAAAATGAATGATTTGGAGATCCTCATCTTTTATGGAGTAAAGCTGTTGAGAACGAATGAGTTAACTCAATTACTTTTAACCCAAAAGGTTGGTTGACTTATACTTGAAAACATTATCTTTGCCGTCCTTAAAAATCCCGTAAACTGTTATACGTATGCAACTGAAAGGTTTGGTTCGCTTTTTTACCATTTTGCTGATTATTTATTCGGTTTATCAGCTCTCGTTCACCTGGTTTGTTCGTGGACATGAAAATAAAATGGAAGCCAGTGCAAAAAGTTATGTGAATGCACTTTACCCTACTGCTGAACAAAAATATCCTGGAAACAAAGAACTCCAGGCAATCTACCAGGATTCACTTGATAACATTTTCCAGGATCGCTTAAAGCGTTTATTGGATAGCACAAGGGATGTAAATGTTACCCTTGGACCACAAGGATGGATCAATTATCAACAAGCGAAAGAAAATGAACTTAACCTGGGCCTTGATTTACAAGGTGGTATTAATGTTACCATGGAAGTGGAACTTTCAGGATTACTGAGAGCCATGTCAAATAATTCCAAAGATCCCAACTTTAATAAGGCCCTTGAAAACGCCACGCTTCGCAAAGCAAACAGCAATGCGGATTTCATCACATTATTTGTAGAAGAATACAAAAAATTAAATCCTACAGGAAGGCTCGCATCTCTTTTTGCAACATCAAACCAGGATAGAATTAATATCAATGATAATGATGAAAAAGTAATTGCTGCCCTTCGCACGGAAGCTAACGATGCTTTTGGCAGAACTTTTAATGTACTCAGTAACAGGATCGACCAGTTTGGCGTGGCACAGCCCAGCATCAATCCAGATCCCGAAAGAGGTATTATCACTGTTGAATTGCCCGGAATGCAGGATGAACAACGAGTCCGTAATTACCTGCAATCATCCGCCAACCTTCAATTCTGGGAAAGCTATAAACCAGAAGAACTGCAAACTTCATTTATAAATGCAGATAATGAATTTGATAATTACATGCGAGGTATCAAATCAACTGATACAACTAAACCAGCAACAGATACAACGACAGTAGCTGCTACTCCGGCAACTGACTCGGCGGAATTGTCTTTATCTGAAGAACTGAAAACAAGTGATGTGGTTAAAGACACCCTTGGCAGAAGATCCCTTTCTGAATTTTTACAACCCGGTGGCGGTGGCGCTATTTTCGCTGTACAATCAAAAGACACGGGATTGGTAAGAAGCTACCTGGAAATACCTTCAATTCGCAACCAGTTCCCCGCTGATGCTAAGTTTGTGTATGGTATTCCCCCTCGCTTTGAAGGAAAGCTTTCTAACATGATCCCCATGTATGTTTTAAAAACATACGGAAGCGATAAGGCACCCATAGAAGGTGAAACCGTTATTGGTGCTGCGCAGGATTTTGATCCTACCAGCGGAAGGCCCATGGTGAGCATGTCAATGAATACTTCCGGTGCCCGTGCCTGGGAAACCATAACAGAAAAAAGTGCAAGAGATCAAATTCCAATTGCCATTGTACTGGACGACCTGGTTTATTCTGCACCAATTGCTAATGAACGTATCAGCGGTGGAAATTCTACTATATCAGGGAACTTTACAGTTGAGGAAGCACAGGATTTATCAAACATTTTAAAATCCGGTAAACTTCCGGCACCTGCAAAAATCGTACAGGAACAAAGAGTAGGACCTACTCTTGGTGCTGATGCAATCCGTGGTGGCTCTTTATCTTTTATAATTTCATTTGCCATCATCTTTATCCTCATGCTGGTTTATTATAATACTGCCGGATGGGTTGCGAATATCGCACTCATTTTAAACATGTTGTTTACAGTAGGTATATTAACCGGTTTAGGTGCCACATTAACCGCACCGGGTATTGCCGGTTTGGTATTAACCATTGGTATGGCTGTGGATACGAACGTATTAATTTTTGAAAGAATAAAAGAAGAATTAACACGTGGTAAAACTTATTTAAATGCGATTAGTGATGGGTACCGGCGTTCATTACCACCCGTGCTCGATGGACACATTACCACTTTATTTACAGCAATTATTTTATTTTATTTTGGATTAGGCCCTGTTAAGGGATTTGCAACCACCCAGATCATTGGTTTGCTTTTATCCATGTTCTGTGGAATCCTGGTAAGTCGTTGGGTAACAGAAATTTTTACCGATAAAAAACGCCACCTGCAATATTTTACAGGAATTTCACGCAAAGTATTTCAACATGCCAAATTCAAATTTGTAGAATACAGGAAGTACGCATATATGATGAGTGGGGTGATTCTTTTATTAGGAGTCAGTGCCTTTATCAACGGCTTTGATTATGGCGTTGAATTTAATGGGGGACGCAGTTATACAGTAGAATTTGGTAAACCGGTGAATGTGGAACAGATCCGCAGCGACCTGGCTACGACCTTTGGTGAAAACCCGGTTATTAAAACAATCGGATCTAACAGCCAATTAGACATAACTACCTCCTACCTGATTGAAGATGGAAGTGAGAATGTTGACCTTGCCGTACAAACTAAGTTGTACGAAGGTTTACAAAACTATTTACCTGCCGGTACTACCTACGAACAATTTGATACGCAATATAAACTGGGATCCAAAACTGTATTACCAACTATTTCAGATGATCTGAAAAAAGGTGCCATGTGGGCTGCATTCTGGGCATTCCTGATCATTACATTGTACATATTCATTCGCTTCCGGGACTGGCGATATTCTGTAGGCACTTTGGTAGCCTTAATACACGACGCATTGGTAACATTGATCGTTTTCTCTTTCTTTAGAAACATAGTACCGTTCCCGTTAGAAATTGACCAGCATTTTATTGCGGCAATTCTTACAGTAATAGGTTTTTCTATGAACGATACCATTGTAATTTTTGACCGTATCAGGGAAGACACTAAGTTGAATAAAAATTTAACCAGGCCTGCAATTATAAACCTCGCCATAAATGAAACAATGAGCAGGACGATTATGACCTCAGTAACTGTTTTTACGGTTATCCTCATCTTGTTCCTGGTTGGTGGCGATGTTACTAAAGGTTTTGCATTTGCCATGTTAATAGGTGTAATAACAGGGGTTTACTCTTCAGTGTTTGTTGCCGCACCAATCTTAATTGATTTAGGTAGAAAGAAAGAATTAGGCAAGGCTGATCTGGTTCCAGATCCTCAGCCAAAAAATAAAATTTCACCTGCTTCAGTAAAATGATCAAACATATATAAGACCGTTACAGAGAAACTTGCAACAATTTTGCAAGTTTTTTTGTAAAATGACATAGCTTCTAAATGTTGGGAGTTATTTTTATCAAAATAATGAATGTAACTACCGAAAATATTATTCTTATAAGTTCCATATTACTGATCATTAGTATTCTGGCTAATAAAACTTCTTTTCGGTTTGGCATTCCCACCTTATTATTATTTCTGCTGGTAGGCATGTTAGCCGGTTCGGATGGAATTGGTAAAATCCATTTTAACGATCCTTCCATTGCACAATTTCTGGGTGTAATCGCATTAAATTTTATTTTGTTTTCCGGCGGAATGGATACCAAATGGGTAAGCATTAAACCCATTGTGTGGCGCGGAGTTGCTCTTTCTACACTGGGTGTGGTATTGACTGCTGGCACTTTAGGCGCTTTCGTTTATTGGCTCACAGATTTTACGCTGTTGGAATCTTTCCTGTTAGGCTCTATTGTCTCTTCAACGGATGCGGCCGCCGTATTTGCCATTCTCCGTGCGCAAAAAGTTGGTTTAAAAGAAAATCTTCGCCCCACTCTTGAATTGGAAAGTGGCAGTAATGATCCCATGGCTTATGTATTAACCATCAGTTTTATTTTTTTGATCACTGCCGGCGATGCATCTGCATTTGATGTAGTATTACTTTTCTTTCAACAAATGATTCTTGGTGCGGTACTGGGTTATTTCCTTGGCAGATTATCCATTTACATCATTAACAATATCAATCTTGATACGGAAGGATTGTATCCGGTGCTGGTGATGGCCATTATATTCTTCATCTTTTCTTTTACGGATTTTCTGGGTGGCAACGGATTCTTAGCCGTTTATCTTTCCGCGATTATTATAGGTAATGGAAACCTTATTCATAAAAAAAGCTTACTCAAATTTTATGATGGACAGGCCTGGCTGATGCAGATCGTGATGTTCCTTACGTTAGGACTGCTGGTTTATCCCACTCAACTTTTACCAATTGCGGGAACCGGACTATTAATTTCAGCTTTGCTGATATTTATAGCACGACCGGCAAGCGTATTCATCAGCCTTGCATTTTTTAAAATAAGCACCCGTAAAAAATTATTTATTTCATGGGTAGGCCTCAGGGGCGCTGTGCCTATTGTGTTTGCTACTTATCCTCTGCTTGCTGGTGTAGATAAAGCAAGCAGCATTTTTCATTTGGTATTTTTCATCTCAGTCACTTCGGTTCTTGTTCAGGGATCTACTCTAACAAAAGTAGCCAGGTGGTTAAAACAGACAGTACCGGCAAAGGTTAAACGAAAAACAGCCCTTGACCTTGAGTTATCGGATTCTATTAAATCCGAACTTTTTGAAGTGATCATTCCTCCAAAAAGTTCTGCTGTCAATAAACCCGTGGTGAACCTGAATTTTCCCAAAAACGCATTTATTGTTTTATTGAACAGGCATGGAAAATACATACAACCCACAGGTGCTACATTAATTGAAGCAGGCGACGAATTGTTGATCATGGCAACTGATAAGGAAGCTTTTCCGGCTATTTATGAAAGTCTTGGATTGACTTTCATTGGCATTGAAGAATAAAAAGAGGCCGTCTCATATTTAATTGAGGCGGTTTTTTATTTTTATTATAAGTGTAGACAAAAAATGTTTATACATCTTGTTAACAGCACGCTGATGTTCTGGAGGTTAAAAAATAGACAAAAAAGGCCTTTTAGGCGGCTTTTTTGCCTTTGTTAAAAGCCTTTTTGCGAAGGT
>JACCYQ010000074.1 GCA_013696395.1 Chitinophagaceae bacterium | reverse complement strand
GTTATAGTTGTGACCACACCGCAGGATGTGGCTTTGGCTGATGCCAAAAAAGGTATTGCCATGTTTGGCCAGGCACAACTGAATGTTCCATTGATTGGGTTGGTTGAAAACATGAGTTATTTCACGCCAGCTGAGCTCCCAGATAATAAGTATTACATTTTTGGTAAAAATGGTGGTAAACGCCTGGCAGAAGAATACGAAATTCCATTTCTTGGCCAGATACCAATCGTACAATCTATCCGGGAAGGTGGCGATACCGGCATTCCGGTTATGATGAGCGATGATGAAGTAACCAAAAATACTTTTTTACAATTTGCAGGTGATACGGTTCGTAGTATTTCGATGCTGAATGCGCAAATGAAACCAGCCGAAGTAGAACAGGTGCTGGATTAAATTTATTTTTTTTAATTCAATTAAATCGATGGAATGAGTTCCATCAGCATCAGTTTATTTCTATGTATAAAATGCCTTATTATAAGGAACCTGATCATGAAAAGGTGATGGACTTTATGCGTCAGCATCCATTTGCGTTTGTTATGGGTATTGGGAAAAACAATCAACCGGTCGCGACTCAACTCCCCTTATTCATTGACGTTATAGAGGATAAAATTATATTGTCGGGACACCTGATGAGGAAAACGGATCATCATGTAACATTTGCAGAAAATTCTGGGGTACTGGCTGTTTTTACAGGTCCGCAATGTTATGTTAGTGCCAGCTGGTATAAAGATCCTCAATCAGCTTCTACCTGGAATTATATGAGTGTTCATGCTCATGGCGTTTTAAAATTTATGGACGATGAGGCTTTAGTCAATATTTTGAAACGAACCACTGATCATTTTGAGAATAATCCTGCATCACCAGCAAATTTTAACCAGCTTCCTGTGGATTACGTTCAGCAATTAAGCAAGGCTATCGTAGCTTTTGAAATTGAAGTCACATCATTGGATCATGTATTTAAATTGAGCCAGAATAAAGACAAGGAAAATTATACTAATATTATTTCCCAGCTTGAAAAAGGTGATGAAAACGCCAGGATGGTAGCCGTTGAAATGAAAAAAAGAATTGATCATCTTTTTCCCTCAACTTAAAAGCGCAAAGGTTCAAAATTTAAATCCCTAACCAGTTGTGGGCATTTTTAAAGAAGAGTTTTTCTTGAATGCTTTTTTCAAAGGCCATTTCTTCTATTAGTTGGCCAGGCTCTGATTCACCTAACGGAAAAGGATAATCGCTACCCAAACAAATTTTATCCGGGCCCATTACATCAACCAGGAATTGAAAGGCTTTTTGATCATGTACCAGGCTATCCACCCAAAATTTTCCAATATAATTTTCGGGTGAAGTGGTATTGTCTGTTGCTACCAGGTCAGGCCGCACATCGAAACCATGTTTTATTCGGCCAATGGTATATGGAAATGATCCGCCACCATGTGCAAAGGCAAACCTGAGTTTTGGAAATTTTTCCATCACACCGCCAAAGATCAGCGAACAAATTGCACGGGCAGTTTCCGCAGGCATTCCTACCAGCCAGGGAAGCCAGTATTTATTCAATTGGTCAGAACCCATCATTTCCCAGGGATGAACGAATAATGCGCAACCCATTTTTTCAGCGGCTTCATAAAATGGGAAAAAATAAGGATCCGATAAATTTTTACCGTTGATATTGGAACCGATCTCAAGGCCAGGCATCTTTAGTTCGTTTACGCATCGCCACATTTCTTTAATGGCCAGGTCAACATCCTGCATAGGGACTGTTCCAATCCCAATGAAACGTTTTGGATTTTTAGTTACAGCATCCGAAATATGATCATTCAAAAAACGGGAAGTTTCATGGCCATCCCGGGCATTTGCCCAATAATTAAAAAGAACGGGTATAGTTGAAAGCACCTGTACATTAACTTTAGTGCTATCCATATCTTTGATTCTTGCTTCTTCTCTGAAACAATTTTCATCTACTTCCCTGAAAAGTTTATCGCCTTTCATCATACAGGCTTTACAATTGCGATGCTCCAGGTGAATGAATTCTCCATAACCAAACTTCTTCGACCAGTTTGGCATTTTTTCAGGCATAATATGGGTATGGATATCAATTTTTAACATGCAGTAGTGTCTTTATTTTTTCCCCAGGATATTCATTACCCATCCGCATTTTTTACAGGTGTGCAGTTCTTTGTTGCTGTTAAACCTTTCCATAATGGGTGGTAGTTGTTTCACAATGTCTTTTACAAACACAAACTCTTCGTAAAGTTTGTTGCCGCAATTTTCACAAAACCACATAAAAGCATCTTTTTCATCTTCTTCATTTTCACGCACTTTTTCTATAACCAAGCCTACCGTGTTGGCCGGTCTTTGTGGGGAGTGCGGTGTTTGCGGCGGCAATAGAAACATATCACCTTCATTTATTGGAATTGTTCTTGGCTTACCATCATCAATGATCTTTAATTCAATATTGCCTTCAACCTGGTAGTATAATTCTTCACTTTCATTATAATGATAATCCTTTCGGGCATTTGGACCACCAACGACCATGACTATAAAATTTTCCGCATCCTTATATATACATTGGTTGCCAATGGGAGGCTTTAGCAGGTTGCGATTTTCATCTATCCATTTTTTTAAATTGAAAGGAGCTGAGATGGGCATAAAAAATGTGTTTAAATCGTTTTTAATGCAAGAATGAGAGGCTTAAAGTAAGTTACTTTTTTTCTTAAACAATGACTGTTTAAAGATCGTTTGTCAGTCAATTTACATTTTTCCTTTATCAGGGAAGAAATGACTATAAGTGCAAATAACGGCCAAAAAATACAACAAATTTGTTTAGGTTTGAGGCCTATGAATTTATCATTAGAAGGGAAAAAGGCACTAGTTTGTGGTAGTTCGCAGGGAATTGGCTTTGCAGTGGCTGAACAACTCGCTCTAATGGGGGCACATTGTACTTTATTTGCCCGCAATAAACAATCTTTGGAAGAAGCAGTTGCCCGGTTGGATATTTCATTAAGGCAGCAACACCAGGTATTGGTTGCCGATTTTTCTAACCCCGATAATGTAAAACTGGTGTTGAATGAATGGGCGAAAGAAAATCATGTACACATACTCGTTAATAATTCCGGGGGTCCTCCATCAGGTCCTATTACTGAAGCGAGGGATATAGATTTTCTGGCAGCATTCAACCAGCATCTTATTTGCAATCATATAATTACGTTAGCTGTTATGGATAGTATGAAAGAAGCTGGATTTGGCCGCATTATTAATATCATTTCTACATCCGTAAAAGTGCCGCTGAAAAACCTGGGCGTTTCTAATACTATCAGGGGTGCAGTTGCTTCTTGGGCAAAAACGATGGCAAATGAACTGGGGCAATTCAATATTACTGTAAATAATGTTTTGCCCGGAGCTACGCGAACTAATCGATTAAAAAATATCATTGAGAAGTCAGCAGAAAAAACCAAACTGGCGGAGTCGGTATTGGAAGAACAGATGATACAAGAAATTCCAGCCAGGCGGTTTGGCGAGCCTGAAGAAATTGCTGCTATGGTGGCATTCCTTGCATCACCGGCTGCAGCTTATGTAAACGGAACCAGTATTCCTGTTGATGGCGGAAGAACCGGCAGTATATGATTGATAAAGACTGGCATCATTATAAAAAGTAAAGTACCAGCACCATGAACCTTAACGATTATTCAAACATCCAGAATTTTATTGGCGGTGAATTTCACCAGCCATTATCAGGAAATTACATGGACAATATTGATCCTGCAACCGGAGGAGTTATAGGCAGTATTCCTGCCAGTAATGAAAAAGATATTGCCAAGGCTGTAAAAGCCGCGGAGAAAGCATTTCCAGCATGGTCACTAACGCCACCGGCTAAACGCTTTGCCATACTGAATAAATTCGCTGACTTGATTGATGAAAATTTAGAAGAACTTGCCCTGGCGGAAACAACAGATAATGGAAAACCTCTTTGGTTAACCCAAACTGTTGATATACCAAGAGCATCAGCCAATTTCCGTTTTTTTGCTAGTGCTGCAATGCATTTTGCATCTGAAAGTCATACCATAGACGGAAAGGCTATCAATTATACAGTAAGACAACCCCTTGGCATTGTCGGTTGTATATCACCGTGGAACCTGCCATTGTATTTATTTACCTGGAAAATTGCACCGGCATTGGCGGCGGGCAATTGTGTAATTGCCAAACCTTCAGAAGTTACACCGGTTACGGCTTACCTGCTGGCGCAGATAAGTATAATAGCAGGATTGCCCGATGGTGTTTTGAATATTGTACATGGTACGGGCCCCATTACAGGTGAAGCGATCGTAAAACACCCAGCCATAAAAGCTATTTCATTTACCGGGAGCACAAAAGCAGGAGAAAGAATTGCTTCATTGGCTGCACCGATGTTTAAAAAACTTTCACTTGAATTAGGGGGAAAAAATCCAACCATTATTTTTGAAGATTGTAATTGGGAAAAAATGATGCAGACAACCATACAATCATCATTTTCCAACCAGGGGCAGATTTGTTTATGTGGAAGCAGGATTTTAGTGCAGGAAAGTATATATGAAAAGTTTAAAACTGAGTTTGTTGAAAAAGTAGCGGCACTTACGGTTGGGGATCCTTTGAAAGAAAATTTCAAACAGGGAGCCATTGTCAGCAAAACTCATTTTGATAAAATAATGAGAGGTATCGATACCGCAAAACAGGAAGGTGGCAAAATCCTGGTGGGTGGTAATTCGGTTATGGGTAAAAGAAGATGTGAAGGCGGGTATTTTATACAACCTACAGTGATTGAAGGATTAGGTCCTGACTGTGAAACCAATAAAACTGAAATTTTTGGTCCTGTTGTTACACTTCAAATATTTTCAACAGAAGATGAAGCATTAAAACTTGCCAATGCTTGTGATTATGGATTAGCAGCAACTATTTGGACGCAAAATATTTCAACAGCAAACAATCTTTCATTGAAAGTACAGGCCGGTATCGTTTGGATCAATACATGGATGTTAAGGGATCTGCGCACCCCTTTTGGTGGTATGAAAAATAGTGGGCTGGGAAGAGAGGGTGGTTGGGAAGCAATGCGGTTTTTTACCGAAGCGAAAAATATATGCATCGAATTATAGACACATGTTTATGCCTGTTGAATAATAAATAAATTTTAATTGAATGGCTGATGTTATAAATACTGAAAATGCAGCAAAGCCTTTAGGTGCTTACCCTCATGCACGCAAAGTGGGTAACCTGCTTTTTCTTTCAGGCATTGGGTCAAGGCTGGTTGCTGATAATTCCATTCCGGGTTTGCAAAACGATAGCGATGGAAATGAAATGAGCCATGATATAGAAGCAGAGTGTCATTCAGTTTTTGCCAATGTTAAATCCGTGCTGGAAGCAAGTGGAAGCCGCTGGGAAAATATGGTAGATGTGACCGTTTTTTTAACGGATATGAAAAACGATTTTCCGGTTTACAATAAGGTTTACGAACAATATTTTAAATCTGTGCTGCCTTGTCGCACCACTGTTGAAGTAAAAAGTTTGCCTTCGCCCATTCATATTGAATTAAAAGTGATTGCTACTATTGATTAAAAAATTGTTGTATTAATGAATTTTGAAAATAAGAGAACATTCGCCCAAAAATTGGATGAGCAAAATGAGCTGAAACATTTTAGGTCGCAATTTCATATACCGAAGCATGGAGAAAAAAACAGCATTTATTTTACAGGCAATTCTTTGGGACTACAACCTTTGAAGGCAACTGATTATGTACTCAGGGAAATGGAAGACTGGGCACGATTAGGTGGCGAAGGACATACGGAAGCCCGGCAACCCTGGATTCCATATCATGAAATATTTCCTGGTCAACTTTCAAGGATCATCGGGTGTCAGCCAGATGAAGTGGTAGTTATGAATTCACTTACCGTAAACCTTCATCTGTTGATGGTAAGTTTTTATGCGCCTACACCTCAGCGTTATAAAATAATCATGGAGCATAAAGCTTTTCCAAGTGATCAGTATGCCGTTGAATCGCAGGTGAAATTTCATGGCTTTGATCCCAAAGATGCAGTTATTGAGATAAAGCCTCGTGCAAATGAACAAACAATCCGGCATGAAGATATTTTGTCTGCTATAAATGAAAACGCTGATTCACTTTCGTTGGTTTTTTTTGGCGGGATTAATTATTATACCGGCCAGGTATTTAATATGGAATCGATCACCCTCGCTGCACACAAAGCAGGTGCACTAGTGGGTTTTGACCTGGCACACGCAGCTGGTAATATTGAACTACACCTGCATGATTGGGGTGTGGATTTTGCCTGCTGGTGTACTTATAAATATTTAAATTCTGGTCCGGGTGGAGTAGGAGGTGCATTTATAAATCAACGTCATATCAGTGATACATCATTGAACCGGTTTGCCGGGTGGTGGGGATATAAAAAAGAAACCCGCTTTAAAATGGATGCCGGTTTTGAACCAATACCTACAGCAGAAGGTTGGCAATTAAGCAATGCGCCGGTTTTATCAATGGCCGTTCATAAAGCTGCAATTGAGTTAATGGATGAAGCGGGAATGAAAAATCTTTCTGCAAAAGGAAGACTATTGAGTGCATACCTCATTTTTATTTTAAAAGAACTTGCAGATAAATTTCGAGAACATCAAATTTCAATCATCACCCCGGAAAGGGAAGAAGAACGTGGCTGCCAGGTTTCATTCATTATAAAAAAAGAAGGGAAAAAAATATTTGAAAAGTTGTTGGAACAGGGTGTTTCTGCTGGCTGGCGAGAACCTGAGGTGATCAGGGTTGCCCCGGTTCCTTTATACAATACATTTGAAGAAATTTGGGAATTTGGTGAAATGATCAATAATATTTTATCAGGATCAACGGTGACTGAATAGGTTATGAAACAAAGGAAAATCGCGATAATAGGTGCTGGATTAGTTGGTTCTTTGTTGGGCATTTTTCTTGCAAAACGGGGACACCAGGTTTTTGTTTTTGAGTGGCGACCCGATATGCGCAAGCAATCTTTGCAAGCCGGCCGCTCCATTAACCTTGCACTGAGCGACCGCGGACTTTCTGCTTTGAATGAAGTAGGCATCAAGGATGAAATTTTAAACATAGCTATACCAATGCCAGGACGGTTGATTCATAACCTGGATGGACAAATGAATTTTCAACCTTATGGAAAAGAAGGGCAGGCTATTTATTCTGTTTCCAGGAGTGAATTGAATATTCGCCTGGTGAATATTGCAGAGAGTCTTGGCATCCGGTTTCAATTTGAAAAAAAATGTACTGCCATCAACTGGCAAACAAATGAAATAAGTTTTAATGAACCCAATCAGCCAGGTCATGAAAACTTCCAGGCAGAAATCATTTTTGGAGCAGATGGCGCCTATGCTGCATCCCGACTTCAGCACATGCTTGGACATCAAAAATTCGATTATCACCAGCATTATATTGATTGCGGGTATAAGGAGCTATCAGTTCCCGCTGGTCCCCGGGGAAGTTTTTTATTGAAAAAAAATGCTTTGCATATCTGGCCGCGAAAAGAGTATATGTTGATTGCATTACCTAACCTGGATGGCAGTTTTACAGGTACGCTGTTTTTTCCATTTTCAGGTGAACAATCTTTTGAAAAACTAATTTCACCGGAAGCAGTTCAATATTTTTTCAAAAAAGAGTTTCCAGGTATTGCGGATTTAATTCCTGATTTAACGGATCAGTTTTTTAATAATCCTACATCCTCTCTGGTAACAGTTCAGTGTTATCCCTGGGTTCGTGATGGAAAATTTTCTTTGATTGGTGATGCTGCACATGCACTGGTTCCATTTTTTGGACAAGGCATGAATTGCGGTTTTGAAGACTGCCTGGTATTAAATCAACTGATGGATAAATTCCCGGATCAATGGGATGAGATTTTAGAAAATTTTCAACAATTACGTAAACCGGATGCTGACGCCATTGCCGATATGGCGATTAACAATTTTGTGGAAATGAGATCAAAAACAGCTGACCCTGTTTTCTTGTTACAAAAGAAAATAGAGGCAAGATTGCATGATAAATTTCCGGACAAATGGATTCCATCCTATTCCTTAGTGACCTTTAGTACGCAGATACGTTATTCAGAAGCGCTTGCAAGGGGAAATAAACAGGAAGCAATCATGCTGGAGTTTATGAAAACAGATAACATTGCGGAAAGATGGGATGATCATGACCTGCATATGGAGATCATCAATAAAGTTGATTGATGTTGAACAGGTAATCAAAACAAAACTTAAAACAAATATTAATGAACCGCCAGCAATTAGTTGAACAAATATTTTTAAAAAGATCTTACCTGTGTATTGGCCTGGATAGTGACAATGAAAAAATTCCTTCTCATTTGTTGAAAAGTGAAGACCCTGTTTTTGAATTCAACAAACAGATCATTGATAGTACACGGGACCTTTGTGTGGGTTATAAAATTAATACCGCTTTTTATGAATCAGCCGGTGTTAAAGGTTGGCAAACCATGGAGAAAACAGTATCATATATCGGTGATGCTCACCTGGTAATTGCAGATGCTAAGAGAGGAGACATCGGAAATACTTCTTCCCAATATGCAAAGGCTTTTTTTGAAACAATACCGTTCTGTGCCATTACAGTGGCTCCTTACATGGGACACGACAGTGTCAAGCCTTTTCTTCAATACGCCAATAAGTGGACTATCTTATTAGGATTAACATCAAACCCTGGCGCGGAAGATTTTGAAATGAAGAAGATCATTATTGAAAGTGAAACACTGGATGAAGGGGTCCATATAAAAAATTCTTCTCAAAAATTTTTGTATGAACATGTCTTGCAGACAGCCGCTGGATGGGGGTCAGAAGAAAATTTAATGTTTGTAATTGGTGCAACGCAGGCTGCTGAATTTATAAATATCAGGAAAATCGTTCCTAATCATTTTTTCCTGGTACCTGGAATCGGTGCGCAGGGAGGTAGTTTAAAAGAAATTTCTGCTAAAGCAATGACGCCGGATTGTGGCCTTTTAGTAAATGCGAGCAGGTCCGTTATATTTGCTTCGGCAGCAAAAGATTTTGCAGATGCAGCAAGAACTGAAGCTAAAAAATACCAGGCAGAGATGGATAGCTATCTACCTCGTTAAACAATTATACGTCCTTATATCGTGGACCCGGCCAGGAATGAATTAATAAATGAAATAGGGATACCAGTTTTGTTTATAATATCGACAAGAATCCTGACCTGGCCAAAAACCTGAAAGGCAGGTTATTATTAACTACCGGTAAAATTGATAATAATGTAAGCCCTGCCAATACAGTAAAAATGGCGAATGCTTTGATCAAAGCCAATAAACGTTTCGACGTTGTAATATTACCTGGTCAACGACATGGATATGGTGACATGACGGAATACTTTTTCCGGATGCTGGCAGATTATTACAGTAAATGGTTGTTGGGTGATTTTTCGCAACCTGCAGATAAAATTGAAATGAACCGCGAGATTGAACAAACCGCGCCAAAGAAAAAAATATAGAATCATAGAATAAGCAAAGCGCCCGTAATACGGGGTCTTTGTTTTTTATGTAAACTTTTTTTAATCTTCTTTTTTGGGCTTACCGGGTACAAAACTTCCCATTGGAGCGGTATACCAGGGGCGGATATCGTATTTAAGTCTTCCGGCAGCTATTGCAGGATCGGTTTTCAGCAGGCTATCCACTTCTTCCCTGGTTTCTGCATCAAAAATAAAAATACCACGCCAGTCACCATTATCTCCAAAAGGACCTGCAACTTTTATCTTGCCCTCGTAATACAATCGGCCAATATTATCCATATGCCCTTTTTGTAGCTTTGCTGCAGTTAAAGAATCATGCGTACGGTTCTCACCCCTCAATAACATCACAAACCAATAACGCTTTATTTGTTCCTCTGCAGGTTTTTCCTGTGCTCGGGTTGATAAACCTAATATTATTACGAATATGGTTGAAAGGATGATATTTTTCATGCTAAATAATTTATAACAATGTAGATAATTTTAAAATTCAACCAAAATTCATTTAAAACATACTAATGGGCATTATCTGCATTAACTTTTTTCTGCTTAGCGTTATCCGTTTACCTTTGCAACTCTAATTATTTATTCACAGAAAAATTGCAAAACTTATATGGCTGCCCGTACAGATGTTTTTACAAGTCCTGATTATTTTAATGTAGATGAATTATTTACTGATGAACAAAAGTTAATCCGTGAAACCGTTCGCAATTATGTAAAAAAAGAAATTTCCCCCATTATTGAGGATTATGCGCAAAAAGCAGAATTCCCGGAGCAGATCATTAAGCAAATGGGCGACCTTGGATGTTATGGTCCTACTGTTCCAACTGAATATGGCGGTGGTGGACTTGATCATGTAAGTTATGGATTAATGATGCAGGAATTGGAACGTGGCGACAGTGGTGTAAGATCTACTGCATCTGTCCAGGGATCGCTGGTGATGTATCCCATTTATGCATATGGAAGTGAAGAGCAACGTAAAAAATATTTACCTAAACTGGCCAGTGGCGAATGGCTTGGATGTTTTGGTTTAACAGAACCCGATCATGGAAGTAATCCTGCCGGAATGCTAACTAATATTAAGGAAGATGGTGATCATGTCATTCTGAATGGTTCAAAAATGTGGATCAGTAATGCACCTTTCAGCCAGGTAGCCGTTGTTTGGGCAAGAAATGAAAATAATGAGATAATAGGAGTGATCGTTGAAAAAGGAATGGAAGGTTTCAGTACCCCAACAACGCATGGAAAGTGGAGCCTACGGGCATCTGCAACCGGGGAATTGGTTTTTGATAATGTAAAAGTTCCTAAAGAAAATATTTTCCCCAATGTAAAAGGTTTAAAAGGTCCGTTAGGTTGTTTAACCAAAGCCCGTTATGGAATTGCATGGGGAACTGTGGGTGCGGCGATGGATTGTTATGATACGGCACTTCGTTATAGTAAAGAAAGAGTGCAGTTTGGCAGACCCATTGGAGGTTTCCAGTTGCAACAGAAAAAACTGGCCGAAATGCTTACAGAAATTACCAAAGCACAATTAATGAACTGGCGCCTAGGAGTTTTAATGGATGAAGGAAAAGCAACACCCCAGCAAGTAAGTATGGCGAAAAGAAATGGTTGTGAAATCGCTGCAAACATTTGTCGGGATGCACGCCAGATGCTGGGTGGAATGGGAATTACAGGTGAGTACCCGGTTATGCGCCATATGATGAACCTGGAAAGTGTAATTACCTACGAAGGAACACATGATATTCACTTACTCATCACCGGTATGGATGTAACGGGATTGGATGCATTTAAATAAAGTTGATAAGTTGAAAGATTGATTATTTTAAAACTCATTTTCAAATTATAAATTTTCAAATTGAAGATATATCTGGTTGGTTTTATGAGTTCGGGAAAGACCCATTGGGGTAAATGCATCAGCCGAAAACTGAACATTCCTTTTTTTGACCTGGATGAACAGGTGGAAGCTGCTGAAGGCCGTACGATCAGTGAAATATTTTTACACCATGGCGAAGAATATTTTCGCCGTAAAGAAAAAGAAGTGCTGCATATTATTTCCGAAAGCCATGATACCTTTTTAATGGCTTGTGGTGGCGGCACACCTTGTTATTATAACAACATTGATTATATGAACAAGTCTGGTACTACTGTTTGGATTAGCAGTTCCATCGATACGATGCACCAGCGATTGTTGAAAGACAGGGAAAAAAGGCCTTTATTAGAAGGGCTTACGGATGAACAGGTAAGAGGGTATATCATTAAGAAATTCTCTGACCGAAAGATCTATTATGAACAGGCTACTGTGATCATTGATGAGGAAAATATTTCAGACGAAAATTTTATTCAGCAATTATTTAAGACCGAGAAAAAACAATAATTAATGCACAGTGTATATGTAATGACTGGAACTTTCCTTGCAGGACTTGCAGTTATTTTAGGCGCCTTTGGTGCACATGGGTTAAAAAAAATTGTTCCTCCTGAAACGGTCACCACATTTCAAACGGGCGTTCAATACCAGATGTATCATGCATTGGCATTGATATTTGTTGGAATGTTGTTTGAAAAAGCGGATAATAGTATGATGAAATGGGCAGGCATTTGTTTTATCATTGGCATTTTACTTTTTTCAGGTTCATTATATCTTATCACTTTATTAAAAGCTAAAAATACCGTTGGACTTTCCGGTATCGGCATCATAACACCTATAGGCGGTTTGTTTTTTGTTGCAGGTTGGTTGTTAATGCTTATCGGTGTTTGGAAATCAATCAGGTAACCGGAAGTTCCAGGATGGTGACCGTTCCGTTGTTTTTTTCTATATGAAAACTTCCGCCAATTTTTTCCATTCTGCTTTTCAGGCTTTGTAAGCCATTACTAAATTGCCTGATATTATCCAGATCGATGCCTACTCCATTATCATGAAAGTGAATGACCAGTTTATCTTCATTACAAATAATATTGATTTCGGCAACTGTTGCATGAGAATGTTTTACAATATTGGTGATCGTTTCTTTTACACATAGAAATATATTACGTCTTTTATCACCCAGAATTTCTTTATTTTCATTACAGGATTTGGCATCAACTGTTCCAATGATATTAGTGTTTTCAAAATATTCAATCACATATTCCCGGATGTAAGCAATCAAATTATCAACCGTATCATTACGGCTGTTCATACTCCATATAATAGCATTCATTTTATTCAGCAATTCATTGGCGGAATTTGAAATGCGATCAATTTCTACCGGAATTTTCCCATCCATTTTTTTCCGGGCAATTTCACTCATTAATCGAATAGCCGTCATTCCTGAACCCAATTCATCATGCATATCAAGAGAAATCCGGTTCCTTTCTTCCTGCTGCGCTTTATAAACGGCTAATTCTTTTTCAACTTCTTTCAACTGGTTTTCTGATTTTAACCTAAGTCTTTCTTTTGTCTGCGCAATGATATTAAGCCGGTTTTTATAATTTAATGCTGCAAGAAATAAAACCAGCTCCAGAAATAATCCTAATTCATAATAAAATAATGATGAAGAAAATAATGTTGGTAAATCAGTATTGATAATTTTAAAAGATATGTTTAACTGTGAGATCATCGAAAAAATAAACAGCAAAAGATTTCCATATACCAGGTATCTTAATATTGTATATTTCCAATTTCTGAAACCATAAATTATAAAAATTACTGCCATGCCAAGTAACAGGAC
>JACCYQ010000069.1 GCA_013696395.1 Chitinophagaceae bacterium | reverse complement strand
ATTACATTTCATGATAGCTGTTACCTGGGCAGGGCAAACAATATATACGATGCTCCACGTAACGTACTGCAAGCTCTTGATGCGGAGTTGGTTGAAATGAAAAGATGCCGATCAAACGGACTTTGTTGCGGTGCCGGTGGCTCGCAGATGTTCAAAGAGGAGGAACCTGGCACTAAGCGCATTAATAATGAAAGAAGTGAAGAAGCTATCCATACAAATGCGGACATCGTTGCATCAGCTTGCCCATTTTGTAATACCATGTTAACTGATGGTATAAAAAATGCAGAAAAGGAAGAACAAGTACAGGTGATGGATATAGCTGAATTAATAGCGGTGAGCTTAGAAGTTGAAAATGAAACGCATTAATTTGTCTTAACCCCTATTTGCTGTAATTTTACATTATGAATCTCAATTTTCAATATTTGTTACCCATTGATTATTCGCCTGAATCAAGGGTATGGATTTATCAAAGCAGCCGTTTGTTTTCACTACCTGAAGCCCTCGAAATAGAAAAAATAATCGATGATTTTATAGCAACCTGGAAATCACATGGCGTTCCTGTTAAAGGATTCGGAACATTAATTTTTGGCCAATTTATTTTATTAATGGCTGATGAATCGGCCACTAGTGTAGGAGGATGTAGTACAGATAGTTCTGTGCATGTTATAAAAGAAATTGAAATGCATTTCCAGGTAAACCTATTTGAGCGGACTATGCTTGCTTTTGTAGTTAAAGACAAAGTAGAATTGTTGCCTCTTTCTCAATTGAAATATGCATTTGATAATGGCTTCATTGATGCTAATACTTTTTATTTTAATAATGTAGTTCTGACTAAAAGAGAACTTGAAAACAATTGGATAATACCGGTAAAAGATAGCTGGCTGAAAAATAAGCTACAGGTATCATTAAAGTAAATAAGAGCTGTTAAGCTCGAACTTCCTCCGTATTAGAATCTATACTGAATTCTTTATGTATTTTATTTTCAGGTTTCCCGGCATTTATTTGTGCCGTTTTAAATTTATCTATATCAATAGGATCACCGAAAATGAAAAAAAGTTTCATCTTCAATCCTTTTGCTTTCTTCACATCTTTCCACATATCCAGGTATTCATGAAAATTAATGTACAAAGGATTTGATTTATTTTCAATCGGGTGTGTAACGCCATACACAACCTGCTCTTCTTCAGGCTGGAAAGTGCCAAATATTCTGTCCCAAATTATAAAAGTGGCGCCATAATTTTTGTTCATGTATTTTTCCTGAGAACCGTGATGAACCCTATGATTTGATGGAGTGGCAAAAATATATTCAATCACCGGATGCAATTTCCTGATATATTCCGTATGAACCCAAAATTGAAAAAGCACGGCTATCTGATTTACAATAAAAAAAATTATGGGATGGAAACCAATTAAGGCAATTGGGAAAAAGAATATCAGTTTAATATACTGTACCCAGCTTAAACGAAACGAAACGGTTAAATTATAATGCTCGCCAGTGTGATGCACCACATGAGTGGCCCACCAAAATCTTTGTTGATGCGAAATCCTGTGTGCCCAATAACTGCACAAATCAAATAGAATATAACAAGGCAAAAAAGTCCACCATGAAAAATACATTCGCCATGGCACAAGATTATATACCCATATGATTATAGCAAATAGAACAAGTTTTAATGCAGTTCCGATAACAACATTACCTATACCAACTAAAATAGAACCTATCGTTTCTTTCTTTTCATACAATTTTCTGTCTTGCTTGTATGAAATAAACCATTCCAACAGAACGAAAAAGAACATTACCGGGGCTGCCCAAATAATAATATCCGGGGCTTTCTTATTAATAATATCCAGCTCAGAAAGTGAAATAGCAGGAGCCCCAAAAAAAGTAGAAAATTGCAGAAAATACATGTATTGTCTTATTATGGATCTAAAAATAATCTTGCCTGGAAAATCGCAAGAATAACTATAAATTATTTGTAATCTGTTTTATAAAAAAATTATGCCTTGATAATTTAAAATCAAGAATCAAAGAAATCTGAACTCAAAAAAAATAAACATTTAATTTAATATTTATAATTTGCATTACAAGGCAAAATAATAGATTTGTCAAAATATATGGGAAAATATAAATGGCTTTGATAAATAAACGGGTAAGGCAAGCAAGAGTGATTCGTGTCTTCAGGAAAGTTCACCGTATAACCGGAATATTATTATTTTTTTTCTTTTTTATTGTTGCTGTAACAGGCTTACTGTTAGGCTGGAAAAAACATTCAAGAGGATTTATACTCGCTGACACCAAAACCGGATCCAGCAAGGATCTTAAAACCTGGTTACCTATTGATAGCCTGCAATCATTAGCCATTTCTTTACTACACCAAAATATTTCGCCTACGCTTTCAAATGATGTGGACCGTATTGATATCAGACCCGAAAAAGGTGTAGTAAAATTCACCTTCAAGGATCATTATTGGGGTTTACAATTGGATGGTACCACGGGTAAATTATTACAGGTAGAACAAAGACGTTCAGATTTTATTGAACATATTCATGAGGGAACTATAATAGATAATTTACTAAATACTTCAAATGGTCAATTTAAATTATTTTACACAACCGTTATGGGGCTTGCTTTGATCCTTTTTACGGTTACAGGTTTCTGGTTATGGTATGGCCCCAAGCGAATGCGCCAGTATAAGTAACCATCGATTATGGTCATCCAGACATATAGTAAATTGTATATTACCAAATCTGAAAAAATAATACCAAACCCATTCCCGCTAAACCACCCAGAACCGAAGCAACTGCATCCATAAAATCATAATGCCCAAACCCGGTTATAAGTGAAAATAATTCGAAACCATAACTAATTATAATTACAAGGAATAAAACAATGAATGTGGCTGTAGCGATTGATGTGAAAAAAAGTGGCAGCAATATTTGCAGAAGCAACCCCATCAGGATACCTGTATAAAAATGACGCCATTTATCGGGAGCAATTTTTTTAACCATTTTTCAAAGTCTTCATCCAATATATAAAAGGGATGGTTATTAAAAACAAAATTCTGAACTTTTATAAATTACTACTTCCTTTATCTTCATAAAAAATGAATTATGCTATTGCTGGCATTATCAGTGGCTCCCGGACTTGCAATTTGCTTTTATATTTTTCATAAGGACATATATAATCGGGAGCCCAAAATTACTTTACTTATAAGTTTTATTCTTGGAATGCTGGCAATCATCCCTGCGTATTTGTTAGAATCTGTATTAATCCCATTTTTTGGAAACAGCATTCTGGCCACAGCTATTGTCGCCTATGGGATAGTTGGTTTGAGTGAAGAGTTATTTAAATTTCTGGTAGTGAGATATTATTGTTACTCACGCAAAAGTTTTGATGAACCCCTCGATGGGATCATATATGCTGTGGTGGTAAGCATGGGTTTTGCCACTGTTGAAAATATTGGATATGTAATGCAGCATGGATATTCGGTTGCTATTGCCCGTATGTTTTTGGCAATACCTGCTCATGCTACTTTTGGGGTTATGATGGGATATTTTATAGGTAAAGCAAAATTTAATCCTTCGAAACAAAATAGTTATTTTTTACAAGGAATATTTTGGGCAGTTTTTTTCCATGGTACTTACGATTTATTTTTATTCTTGCAGGGGAATCCTAATATTAACCCGCTCATATCAGATATGTTGCTTTTTAGCGGAGCGGTTGCTTCATTAATCATAGCTATCAGAATGAGCAAAAAACAAATAAGCTTACATCAGAAACTATCTCAAAAATTATTTAAACCGGGAATGATGGCATTGAAGATCCAACGGGCATCTATTGAAGATATTAATACTATCCGCGAGCTAACTTTTAAAGTATGGCCGCAGACCTATGCAGCAATTATCGAAAAAAAGCAGATAGATTACATGCTGGATATGATGTATAGTGAAGCTGCGTTGGAAGAACAAATGCTGCATCATCAACATACTTTCATTATTATTTACGATGACATATTGCCGGTAGCATTTGCATCGTACGGACCTTCAGGAAATGCAACATGGAAATTACATAAAATCTATATCCTGCCGGATCAACATGGTAAAGGTGTTGGCCGTTTCATGATCAACCACATCATGGAATATGTACGGCTGAAAGGTGGCTATTCTCTTATATTAAATGTAAACAGGAATAATAAAGCCCGCTATTTTTACGAAAAACTAGGGTTTAATATCATTGGTGAAGAAGATACCGACATCGGATCGGGATATTTTATGAATGATTATATAATGGAAAAAAAATTGCAGGAATAAAATCCCTGCAATTCAAAAATTATTTATAACCTGTAATTAAATTAATCAACCATTTAACTTTTTAATTTATCAACATATCAACCAACACCTACATTCCCGGCATTTGCTTCTTTTGTTTCAAAGCCGCAAGGCTGGGATCCATTTCTATGGCTTTATCGCATAAAGCTATGCCTTTCTCTTTTTCACCCATTTTTTGATAACACATGCCTATCATATATAAAGCTGAGGCATTTCCCTTGTCGTACCCAAGTATGCGATCCCAATATTCCATCGCTTCCTTATATTTTTTGGCATTATAGTACGCTTCTGCTACCATATTCAATACATTCATATCACTTGGGCGGCGGGTCAAAACCTCCTGCATAATTTCTAATCCTTTATCAAGGTCCCCTAGATTTAAATAAGCAATACCCAGGTTTTCTAAATAATCATTATCCCGTGCATGACCCTTCTCCCCTGCCAATAAAATATATTTCAACGCATTTTTATCATCATGCATCGCATAATAAATTAATCCGGTTTCGTATATCCATGATGGCTTGTCAGGTGATAATTGTATGGCCTTTTCGAAATATGGAACAGCCAATTTAAAATTCATCATATCCGCATATGAACGTGCTACCAGGTAAGGAATTTCACTATTCTGTGGATCTTCTATTGAAGCCTCATTCAGAAACCTGATAGCTTCACCATAGTTTTCGCGGTCATAATGAGCTTTGCCAATATAATAATTCACCTTTTCAGATTGGTCCGCATTCTTTAATTTATTGGCATATAAAATAGCATCATCATATTGACGCAGGTTGAATGAAAGAGTCATTAACTTTTTATATCCTTCGGCAGATACTTCGCCCAATTGTTCGGCTTCCTTATATTTTACCCTGGCTTGTCCGTATTTACGTAAATCAAAGTAAGTTGACGCCAATTCATTTACAATTTCTTTGCTTTTACTATTATAACTGTAAGCTCTGTCAAAATGCTTGAAGGATTCCATCAATCTTCCTTTTTGCTTTTCTTCGAGTCCTTTCTGAAAATAAAAACCTGCACTGTCAACCTGGGCTAATA
Source organism: Chitinophagaceae bacterium (assembly GCA_013696395.1). GTDB lineage: Bacteria > Bacteroidota > Bacteroidia > Chitinophagales > Chitinophagaceae > JACCYQ01. The sequence continues at coordinate 38,469 of JACCYQ010000069.1, read as the reverse complement.
TGACTGAGGAGGTAAATAAAATTAATGTCAAAAAAATGACGCGTATCATAGGTAAGTAATTTTACTTTTTAACAAGGTCAGGTTATTTTAAAAAACAATCGGGAGGATTATTCTTAAATCTTTTTAGCCTTGTCAGGATTAACAATTTATTGAAAACATAACGGATTTTATAATGAAATATGATGCCAAACACAATGAATAATAAAAATATTAGTTAATAACCAATCAGTTAGAAGTTTGCACTGATTATTAATAGCTTAGTTAGCTCTTACCAGCCCCTTGATAGCTACACATTCAGAATTCCTTTTTTTCTAGCCATATTTAAATATTCTAATACGGACCTAGGTTGAACGCCATATAATTGCAACATTTCTTCCATTTCACTTCTTGAAATACCTGTGATTCGCATGAGGTACCGGATTTGTACCTCCTCAGGTCTGGTTATATATGCAGGTAAGTTTTTGGAAACTTCGCTTTTCATTTTAGGGTTGGATTTTTATTACTTTGATAAATATCATTAAAATTATAAAGCCACCCGCTGAATAAAGCTTGAAATTTGAGTTACTAAAGGAATTCACGAATAACTGATAAAAAATATATCAAGTGTATACACTTATAAATACCCATGTCAGTAAATTATCTCCGCTTGCAGGTATTAAGGTATCTGAAAGACAATAATATTTTAAGAAAATAGAGCTTGATTACTTTAAAATGATTGCGGCTAATGGTGGTAGATTTAAAGTAAGAACATAATGTTCTTCATCTTCTTTAATGAAAGTTGATCGTATTTCCGGATTAAAAATATTGCCCGTTCCAAAATATTTTTTATCATCGCTATTAAAAATCTCTTTTGTATATTTTTTGCCGGCCACATTCACTTTCCAATCATGGCGTATGACCGGAGTCATATTTAAAACAATAAGCAGATCATCTTCAACTTTTTTACCACACCTTTTAAAAACAATTATGCTCTCTTCATAATGGTTTAGATCAACCCATTCAAATCCTTCTATGTTAAATTGATTTTGGTACAAAGCGGGTTCGGTAATCAGTAATTGATTTAAATCTTTTATACAATTGCTTAAAAGTTTATGATTATCAAACTGCAATAAGGGCCAATCCAGTTCAGATTTATAATTCCATTCCGTTGTTTGACCATATTCATTACCCATAAATAATAGCTTGGCACCGGGGTGCGTCCACATATAACTGTATAATAAACGGAGGTTAGCAAATTTCTGCCATTCATCACCAGGCATTTTATAGATCATTGGGCTTTTGCCATGAACAACTTCATCATGACTCAAAGGCAGCATGAAGTTTTCATCATAATAATACATCATACTGAATGTAAATTTATTCTGTAGATTTTTACGGATCAGCGGATCGGCTTTAAAATAATCAAGCGTATCATGCATCCAACCCATCATCCATTTCATTCCAAAACCAAGTCCACCGGAAAAAGTAGGTTTAGTTACACCGGGCCAGTCCGTTGATTCTTCGGCTATAGTTTGTACATCAGGGAAATCCCGAAAAATCGTTTCATTCAAATCTTTGATAAATGCTATGGCCTCCAAATTTCCATTTCCACCAAACTCATTTTGTTCCCATTCTCCTTCTTTCCTGGAATAATCCAGTTTAAGCATAGAAGAAACTGCATCAACCCTGATACCATCAATATGAAATTTATCAAACCAGAAAATGGCGCTGCTGATCAGGAATGACTTAACCTCACCTCGCTTGTAATTAAAAATATAGCTGTTCCAGTCCGGGTGAAAACCTTTTCGCATATCCGCATACTCATATGTGTGAGTTCCATCAAACATAAAAAGGCCATGCGAATCATAGGGAAAATGGGAAGGCACCCAATCCATGATAACACCAATATTAGCAGCATGCAAAGCATCAATCATTCTCATAAAACCTTGCGGATCACCAAAGCGGGAGGTAGGCGCAAAAAAACCAGTACACTGATAGCCCCAGCTTCCATCAAAAGGATGTTCGGTAACAGGCATCAGCTCCACATGTGTAAATCCCATTTCCTGGATATATGGAACAAGCCTTTCTGTAATCTGGTCGTAAGTGTTGTATGATTCTTCATCATGTTTGTCAGGTCGCATCCAACTGGCTAAATGCATTTCATATACACTCCAGGGTGCATCAAGAGAATTGTGTTTATCACGTTTTTTCATCCATTCATCATCGTTCCACTCATAATATAAATCCCAGGTAATGGAACCTGTTAATGGTCTTTTTTCCCAAAAATGAGAAATAGGATCACCTTTATCCACTGCTTTACCTTCAAATCCAACAATATGATATTTATAAGTTTCTCCTAAATTAAAACCTGGAATAAATCCTTCCCAGATTCCGCTGTTATCCCAACGTGGATTTAATGAATGTGACTGTTTATCCCAGTTATTAAAATTACCTATAACAGTAAGCGCAGTTGCATTAGGAGCCCATACACAAAAATACATGCCCCACACATCATTAATTTTTATGGAATGACTTCCGAATTTTTCATACATGCGATAGTAAGTGCCATTCTGAAAATTGGTGACATCCTGGTCATTCAGCAAACTATAATTCCACACTGGTTTAGAAGTATCTATAAAGTGCGTTTCTTCATAAGTATTCTTACCGGATCTTTTAGTTTCCATTTTTTTTTCTTGATTGCTCTCACTACCCGAAAAGGAATTATCATCAGGATTTCTTGTACTGTTCATAAATAAAATAATTTAATCTCTTAACATATAATTAATTTTTTTCTGTATAAAAACCCTGCGTAAGTTTTAAATTGAACCCTGAACGTAATATATATCATTAGAACGTTTAAACCTTAACCTGCAAATTGATGAGAAAAATTACTGTGTACCTCCTTGCAGTTTTTTTGTTTTTGAATAAATCTTCTTCCGCACAAAGCAATTCAATTATAGGATCGATTAATGATGCCATAGAAGGCCAGCCCCTCTCAAATGCTGCAATTATTATTCTACAACCCAGGGATTCCACACTAATTTCTTACACACGCAGCATTTCCAATGGTAATTTCAAGTTACAAAATATTAAGCCAGGAAAATATGTTGTACTCATAACCTTTCCACGGTATGCTGATTTTTCGGATGAATATGAAGTTGAGCAAGATAAAGACCTGGATATTGGCAAAATTTCAATGACTTTAAAATCCACGCTTTTAGAAGAAGTGGTTATACGTTCAGGAGCAGCTATCCGTATAAAGGGAGATACAACAGAGTTTATTGCAGATAGTTTTAAAGTTAAGGAAGGTGCAACGGTTGAGGAATTATTGAAACAGTTACCAGGCTTGCAAGTAAATAGTAAAGGTGAAATAACCGCCCATGGCAGGCAGGTTGATAAAGTTTTAGTCGACGGAGAAGAATTTTTCGGTGATGATCCCACTATGGCTACACAAAATATTTCAGCCAAAGCCGTTGCCAAAGTCCAGGTATACGATACAAAAACAGAACAACAAAATTTGACCGGCATTACCAATGGAAATGATGGAAAAACAGTAAATATTCAATTAAAGGAAGATCATAAGAAAGGGGCATTTGGAAAAGCTTATACAAATACGGATTTCAATAAGTATATAGATGCCAAGGCTCTTTATAATAAATTTGTAGGCAAGAAAAAGTTTTCAACTTATTTTTCTAAAACAAATATAAATACAGGTAGTCTTAGCTGGCAGGAAAGAGAAAAACTGGGCATTGAAGATGATTGGGAATATGATGAAATAAATGATTATTATATAAGTTTTGGAGGTGGTGATGAATTTAATGATTATAATTTGCGAGGCTTACCGGATGCATATACTGCCGGAGCTTTATTTATCAATAAATGGAATGCAGATAAAAACAGTGTAAATGGTTCATATCGGTTTAACAGGTTAGGGACCACCAATGAGGGTTCAACACTGGTGCAAAATATATTACCTGATTTTTTAACATACACTAATACTTTTTCAAATACCAGGGCATTAACACAACAACATGCTGCAAATGGAAAATATGAATGGAAATTAGATTCCCTGGCATCTCTTAAATTCATTGTCGCTTCAAATTATAGAACCAACGAAAATATTGGAAGTACAAACAGCGAATACCTTGATAGTCTGAAACAACCCATTAACACTAGTTCAAGGGTAAATGATAATCAAAGCAATCGCAAACAATTAGACAACCAATTAGTTTATAAGCAAATGTTCAATAAAAAGAACAGACTGCTTATGACCACATTGCGGTATGGACTGGTAAATGATGAAGGAGAAGGATTGTTGAATACCAGTATAAATTATTATAAAAACGGAATGGTGGATTCCATAGCTAATGTTGATCAGATGAAAATATTTGATGGCAATTCGGAAACCATGGGTTCAAAATTTACTTGGAATGAACCATTATCAACTAAATGGAATCTTATACTTGATTATGGGTTCAATAGGAATAAGTCCAAATCAGAAAGAAATACTTTTGAAAAAGATTTTAATGATAAATATGAAATATTAAATAAAGATTTCAGTAATAATTTTGAATTGACTGCAACCTCTAACAGTGCAAGTACCATTTTCAGATATACATCCACTAAACTTAAATTTGCAATTGGTTCTGGTATATCCAGTGTTAATCTGAAATTAAAGGACATTGACAGCAGCAATAACAAGTCTTATAACTTTTTAAATTTTACGCCACAGGCACAAATCAATTATAATATTAAACAACAAACCGGCCTCCGGTTTAATTATCGTGGGAGCACAAGGCAGCCTTCAATTAACCAGTTACAGCCTTTAAGAGATAACAATGATCCTTTAAATGTATTTATCGGAAACCCGGACCTGAAGGTGGGTTTCAATCATAATATAAATACAGGATATAATCAGTATAAGGTTTTATCAAGTAAATACATGTATATCAATGCCAGTTATAACATTATTCAAAATGCCATTACTAATAACAGTACAATTGATGCCCAGGGAAAAAGAGTGATATATCCGGTAAATGTGGATGGAAACAGGAACTGGAATTTTTACAGCAGTTGGAATAAAGGGAATGGCCAGAAAAAACCAAGATATGGTTTTCAGGTTCATGGAAATGGTGGTCGGAATATTAATTTTATCAACAATGAAAAGAGCATAAATAACTTCAATACATTCAATGCCTATCTTACTTTTGGGTATGAATTTCCTGATAAATACAGCATTAATATAAGACCTGGGTTAGGATATGTTGCATCAAAATCCTCTTTGCGCCCAAACCTGGATAATAATTACTTTACATATGGAGGCAGTATGGATGGTTATATAATGCTGCCGGGAAAAATAGAATTAAACAACAACCTTAATTTTGATCTTAGGCAGAAAATTCAGGCATTTGATCAGAATATCAATATCATAAGGTGGAATGCAGAAATATTTCGCAAAATCTTCAAAGATAAGTCTGGTAAAATTGGCATAATTGCCAATGATATATTGAATCAAAACAAAGGTTTTACACGTTCCATAAACAGCAATTTTGTAACGGATGAACAATTTCAACGAATCAGCCGTTATTTCCTGGTCAAATTTGAATGGTCATTCACTAAAATGCCAACAGGCGAAAATAAATAGCATGAAAAAACAATTATTATCAGGAATATTTTTCAGCATTATTCTGCAAGCCGGTGCCCAAACAAATTTTTTCTCTTCGGTTAATATAGAATTTGAGAAGACAACCTATGTTCACCAGTATTACAAAGAATTAGAACCAGAATGGTTTGAGCAGATTAAAGAAAGGTTACCTCAAACTTTTTTAAACTATTATATTTATACAGGTAGCCAGGAAAAATCTATTTATAGGCCAGGTAAAGAAACACCTGTTGATTCCCGTACCTGGTACAGGCCGGTGGCAGATAAAAATGTTGTATTCACCGATTTTGTAAAAAGCACAACTATTTCTCAAAAACCAGTTTACGAAGAAACTTTTTTAATAGAAGACAGCCTGCTGCCCATTAAATGGAAAATTACTGCTGATACCAGAATGATTGCCGGTTATAATTGCCGCAAAGCAATTGGCATACTCTATGACAGCATTGCATTATTTGCATTTTATACTGATGAAATCCTTATCAGTGGCGGCCCGGAAGGTATTCAGGGATTACCAGGCATGATATTGGGCTTAGGTGTACCCCGATTGCATGCAACCTGGTTTGCTACAAAAGTGGAAGTGTATGATGTAAATTTGAAAGCAATAACTCCCGCTATAAAAGGTAAAAAAGTAACCCGCGAAAATATGATTCAGTCGATCGACAAAGTTTTAAAAACCTGGGGTAATTATGGCAGCAAAATGATTATTAATTATCTTATCTGACCAGCTCAATAGCCTGAAAAGATTTTGGTAAACACTTTAATTTCCCTGTTAATGAATTGATTTGTCCGGATACAATATTCTTTCCCTGGCTAAAGTCTTTGATTCTCTCGGTAAACCGGTCCATGTCTATTTCCTTTTCTACATCCGCGGTATTCATAATGCACATAATTGTTTGATCTTCATCATAGCGGAAATACACATACACACCATCTACAGGTACATACTGCATGAGCTTTCCTGTTTTTATGGCTGATGAATTTTTACGGAAATTGGCAAATGTTTTTACATAATTAAAAGCTTCATTTTCCTGCTCTGTTCTACCACTTTCCAAAAATTTATTTTGCTTATCTCCTTCCCAACCGCCGGGAAAATCCAATCGAACCCAACCATCAGGGTTAGATGCGCCTTTCATTAATATTTCATTTCCATAATACAGTTGTGGAATACCCCTTGACGTTAGTAACCAGCCAATACCTATTTTGTATTTTTCAAAATCTTCATTTATTTCAGTAAAAAATCTTGTTTTATCATGATTATCCAAAAAGATTACATGCTTCATGGGATCTTCATAAATGATGTCGCTGGCTAATGTCGTATACAATTTATTGACACCGTCAGACCAGCCGAAGGATTCTTTCAACGCGGGTAAAATTCCATATAAATGTGTTTGAAAGTCAGTTACACCCGGTAAATTACTTTTGAAAGGAACATCTAATTTATTCTCTGTAAAATATGCCTGGTTAACCATGCCATGTACCCATGTTTCTCCGAACAAATGAATATTGGGAAATTCATCCAGCAATGCCTGGTTACATCGGTTCATGAATTCCAGATCATTATATGCATAAGTATCAATACGCCACCCGTCTAATCCGAATTCTTCTGTTGACCAGATTGCATGTTGAATTAAATAGTTAGCAAAGTATGGATTCTTTTGATTTACATCCGGCATTTGACGGACAAACCAACCATCACTCATCAAAAGAAAATCTTTTTGTGATGCATAAGGATCAAAAAGAACCTGGTCTTTATAGGTAGTTTGTGTATATACTGGCCATTTGTGAAACCAGGTACTGTCTGGCATGTCACGGTAAAGAAAATGTTCCAGGCCTGTATGATTATACACTGCATCCTGAATCAGTTTCATACCTCTTTGATGGAGTGCATTTGATAAATCATGATAAGCTTTTTCACCACCTATGCGGGGATCAATTTTATAATGATCGGTAAATGCATACCCATGTTCCGTACGATTGCGCATGTCATTCAATATTACCGGGTTTAACCAGAGAGCAGTCACCCCCAGGTCCTGCAGGTAATCCAGGTGATTCTGAATTCCTTTCAAATCGCCTCCATGCCTGTCATAAATTGAATCCCGGTTCAAAGACTGATCTCTAAGCCCAGGAATTTTATCATTTGAAGGATCACCATTACTAAACCTGTCTGGCATAATCAGGTAAATGAGATCTTCAGAACTAACTCCCGTAATCCTTGTTTTTGCATTTTCTTCACTGCGCTTTTTTAAAGAGTAAAAAATATTACGCAACTTATTTTTTTTATCCCTGACCTGTATGCTGATATCGCCAGGTTTAGTTCCGGAATTGATAACCAGGTTTATCACCAGGTAATTTTTATTAGCCAGTTTTTCAGTGCTGATAATATCCACTCCAGGGTATGACGTTGATGCATGATCGTAATTATTAGCGATGTCTTTTTCATACAATAATAACTGGAGGTTAGGATTTTTCATATCCGTCCACCAATGAGTTGGATAAATATTTTGTGCATTGGCAACAAAGCTGAAACACCAAGCTGCAACTAAAAAAATAAAATATTTTTTCATAAATAAGTCGGAGGGGTTTGTTCTGTGACCATAATATCTTCTACTATTTCCTGGAAACTTTCTTCCTTTTCTTTAACCATAAAATTCAAAAGGCCGCCAATCATCATGCATACACCACCAACAACCAGGGCATAAATGCTATTATTTTCAAAAACATTTTTTACCAGAAATCCCAGTATGGCTGCCGCAATGATTTGTGGTATCACTACAAAAAAATTGAATACGCCCATATAAAAACCCATTTTTAATGGCGGTAAAGATCCAGCCAGGATTGCATAAGGCATAGTGAGCGTGGAAGCCCAGGCTAATCCAATAGCAATCATAGGAACTAATAATAAAATGGGTGATTTAATAAAAAATATAGATATCAGCCCGGCACCACCGATCAACAGGCAAATTAAGTGAGTATACCGGCGACTGATTTTTGCTGCCAGCAATGGCAACAGGAATGCAGCCATTGCAGAAACGCCATTGTAAACCATGAACATCACTCCAACCCAATCGCCTGCATCCTGGAATTCTTTTGCGGTTGGATCAGTAGTACCATATGCATTTTGGGCGATTCCTGAAGTAGTATAAATCCACATGGCAAAAAAAGCAATCCAGGTAAAAAATTGAACATAGGCAAGCTGAACCATCGTTTTAGGCATGGTACCAATTCCTTTGGTAATTTCTTTTATTCCATTTAAAAAACCTGCACTATTTGCTTTCTCCTCCTTCCATTTCTCCATATCATCAGGCGGATATTCTTTTGATTTGAAGACCGTCCACAATACCGCAGCCAGGAAAACAACCCCTCCGATATAAAAGGAATATTTAACTGAAGGTGGGATGACTCCTTCTGGTGCAGTATTACTGATATCAAATACATTGGTAAAAATATACGGCAGTGCTGAAGCTATGACCGCTCCTACCCCGATAAAAAAAGTTTGAAAAGCAAAGCCTGTAGTTCGTTGTGAATCTGGCAACTTATCGCCTACAAATGCCCTGAACGGCTCCATCGATATATTAATTGATGCATCCAATACCCAAAGTAAAACTGCTGCCATCCATAGTACAGGCGAGTTTGGCATCAGGAATAAAGCTATAGAAGCCAGGAGTGCTCCTATGAAAAAGAAAGGGCGTCTTCTTCCCCAATACGGATGCCAGGTACGATCACTAATATAACCGATGATGGGTTGAACGAGCAATCCTGTTATTGGTGCCGCTAACCATAATATGGCAATATTATCCAACTCAGCCCCAAGTGTTTGAAATATTCGACTTACGTTGGCATTTTGCAGTGCAAATCCAAACTGGATCCCGAAAAATCCAAAACTCATATTCCAGAGTTCGGAAAAACTCAGCGATTTTCTCTTAGAGATGATTTCTGCGGGCATAAGCAACCGTTAGTTTAAGGAAATATTGAAAATGAAAGATAAGACTTAATGTTACAAATACACATCAGCATACATAAAAAAATCGCAGCTGATTACTGCGATTTTTGTTACAAAGTTACCTGGAGTTTACAGGGTAAATCCATTGGGTAATATAGCTCCTTTCTTAATCACTACTACCCCATCTTTTATAGTATATAATTCATGTTCGGAATCAGCATGATGTGTGCCGCCGTTTATGTGAACATCATCGCCGATGCGAACATTTTTGTCAATGATGGCACCCTTAATATGACAACGGGCACCGATACCCATTAAAGGTGTCCCGGTTTGGTGAGACTGGTTGATTTCTTCCAGTGTTTCATAATAATCATTACCCATAATATAGGTACTGATGATATTTGTACCAAATCCTATTCTTGAACGTATACCAATAACCGAATTTTCTAAACCCGCAGCATTGATGATGGAACCTTCTGCCATTACTGTTTTATTCATGGTTGTTCCGCTGATCTTGGCCGGAGGTAATAACCTGGGTCGTGTAAAAATGGACCGGTCATTATCGAATAAATTAAATTCAGGCAATTCATTTGACAATTCCAGGTTAGCTTCAAAAAACGAATGAATATTCCCGATATCAGTCCAGTAACCATCATACTGGTAACTGGCTACTTTATATTTTTCAAGGGATTGGGGAATGATTTCTTTACCAAAATCTGTGGCATCTTTTTTTTCAACCTCCAGCAGGTCGAATAATAATTTTCTGTTGAATATGTAAATTCCCATGGAAGCCAGGTATACCTTACCCGCTTTTCCCATTTCATCACCCGTGTCACTAACCCAGTCTTCCAAACCGCTTTTAGGTTTTTCCGTGAAGGATGTAATGTATCCTTCATCATTCATTTTCATGATCCCAAAATCGGAGGCATCTTTTTCATTTACAGGTATGGTTCCGATAGAAATATCCGCACCTTTTTCTATATGGTTATCCAGCATGTCACGAAAATCCATTTGATATAGTTGGTCGCCGGAGAGGATCAAAACATAATCACTTGGAAATGGACGGATATGCCTGAGACATTGCCTGACTGCATCTGCTGTACCCTGGTACCAATTTGCACTGTCTGGCGTTTGTTCAGCTGCCAGTATATCTACAAATGCTTTACTGAATGGACTAAAATGGTACGTGTTTTTTATATGGCGGTTCAGGGAGGCTGAATTGTACTGTGTTAATACAAACATACGACCCATACTTGCATGCAGACAATTTGAAATGGGGATATCTACTAACCGGTATTTTCCTGCTATTGGAACGGCTGGCTTCGAACGACTGGCAGTTAAAGGATGCAAGCGTGTACCTGCTCCCCCACCTAAGATCACTGATAATATTTCTTCTGACATATGGCTATGGTTTAGCTTTTTCGAAAATGTATTAATTTTTAAATTCCACGAATGAAAATAAGTGCACAAAGTTAGCTTCTATGCTATAGTTCTTCATACAATTCGATGTATTGTTTTGCTGAAGTATCCCATGAATGATCAATATTCATCATAAACTCCCTCATCCAGAATAATAAATTTTTTTTATTGTAAAAAAGATCAATAGCACGACCAACAGCATGTTTTACATCTTCAGGGGTTGCATTGTTGAACCGAATACCAAATCCCTGCCAGTCCCCAAAATCTATAACAGTATCAAGTAATCCACCTGTACTCCGTACCATGGGCACAGTTCCATATCGCAAAGCATACATTTGGTTTAAGCCACAAGGTTCAACCCGACTAGGCATTAATAAAAAATCCGCACCAGCATACATCAGATGACTTAACGGTTCACTATAGCCAATAAAAATATTTACATACCCCGGAAACTGTAGCTTTAACCAATTCAATTCACTTTCAACTTCAGGTTCCCCGCTACCCAGTACTAAAAAATTTACATTACCATTATATTCAAATATAGATGACCGTATGGCTTCCGGCAATATATCTGCAGCCTTCTCTCCTACAAGCCTACCAATAAAAACGATCAGTGGCTTTTCCACATCCAGCTGAAAACGATTACATAATTCCTTTTTTGATGCCAGTTTACCATCAGTGACTGTACTTGCATCAAAATTTTCAGGAATAAATTCATCTGTAGATGGATTCCAAACATCATTATCAATTCCATTTAATATCCCTACGCATTTCCCTTGTTCGTATTCAAAAAGCTTTTCAAGCCCATTAGCTGAAACTTTCAATTCTTCAAGGTAACTACTACTAACTGTAGTCACTTTTTTTGAACATTTTATAGCGCTGGCTAATGGGTTAATTTTTTTATCCCATTCAAGCAGACCCCACCTCCACCCATCATAAGTAGGTACAAAATGATAATGGCTCCAATCCAACCAGCCCTGGTATTGTGCATTGTGAACCGTAAATACGGGGGATACGTTCCGCAAATTTTCAAAAGCAAAACAATATTGCATCATGAATGGAATTAACCCAGTATGATGATCATGACAATGAATTACATCAGGTTTATTTTGCCAATGGTTGATCCAGTCACAAACAGCGATCTGGAAAGCTGTAAACCTTTCTGCATCGTCATCATATCCATAAATTTTTTCACGGTCCAATAAACCATTTATATCAACCAGGAAAAGATCAAAGCCAAGTTTATTCGATTTTTCTTTGATAACACTGTAATGAAACCAGTTTAACCCAAATTGCTGGCCGCCCTGGTGTACCAGTTCCCATTCATTATCGTACAAAAATTTTGTACGGTACATAGGCATTACAACTTTGGCAATATGCCCGAGGTGATTTTGATATTTAGGTAAAGCTCCTACAACATCACCCAGACCTCCTGCTTTTGCGTAAGGATAACATTCGGCTGAAACATGAATTATCTCCATATGCTATGTAATACATTTTGCAATTAAGGTAAGCCCTAATTTTTTTTTGACCAATAAATATACCGATCACTTTAATTGAGAATGTTCTGAACCATATGGTTTTATTTGGAGATGTTTGAACAATTGTAGTTATTTTGGGGAGATTTTAATATTATAATAAACCCATAAAAACCATGGCAACATCAATTGGTGTTACAAAACAGTCATCTGCTCCCCGCAACCCTGGCCAGGAAATTCCAACTAATTATGGAGCATTAGGAACCCTGGTGTCCGTCTTTTTTTTCTGGGGATTTATCGCTGCCGGAAATAGTGTTTTTATTCCCTTTTGTAAACACTATTTTCAATTAGATCAGTTTCAAAGTCAATTGATTGATTTTGCATTCTACCTGGCTTATTATATTGGTGCTTTAGGATTGTTTGCTTATGGGGCATTTGGAGGTAAAGACCTCGTTGCAAAGTGGGGTTATAAAAAATCCATCGTTTATGGTTTATTATTTTCGGCATTAGGAGCGGTAGCTATGATCATCGCTGTAAATGCAAATACATTCGTCGGTATGCTTGTCGGCCTTTTCATTGTGGCCCTTGGATTTTCCTTACAACAAACAGCTGCACAACCTTTTGCAATTACACTGGGTGATCCGGCTACGGGCACAGGACGTGTAAACCTTGGTGGTGGTATCAATTCTTTCGGAACAGCTATAGGCCCTATAGTTGTTGCTTTTGCATTGTTTGGAACAACTGCCGCAATCACGGATGAAAAAATAGCTTCTCTTGGTTTAGAAAAAGTAATCCTGCTCTATTCATTTGTAGGTGTCTTATTTATTGGTGCAGCTGCACTGTTCTATTTTTCCAAAAAGGTACCGGCCGGAATTTCAACTGAAAAAACAGAAAAGGCAAATAAGGCTTTGTATTCATTGCTGATTATGACGGGATTATTAATTGTAATGTTTGTACCTGTTTTCGACAGTTATAAAATAGATCCTTCCACTTTAACCCCGGATGCTTCGCATGATCTGGAAACTTACCGGTTGAAATGGTTGTTTGGCGCATTAGCGGTGGTTGTATTAGGATTATTAATTTCAAATATGAGCGCCCAAAAAAATCCGGAGGGATGGGGTGCCATGAAATACCCGCAATTAGTATTGGGTATGTTAGCCATTTTTGTATATGTTGGGGCTGAAGTTACCGTTGTTAGTAATCTTGCTGAATTATTAAGACACCCGGATTTTGGAGGATTTCAATCGTCTGAAGTAGCTCCGTTTATTTCATTGTATTGGGGAAGTCTGATGATTGGCCGCTGGACAGGTTCTATTTCAGTTTTTAACTTTAAAAATAAAACCAAACAGGTTCTCATGTTTGTGGTTCCATTGGTTGCCTTTGGGATTGTAATTGCAATAAATGCTATTTCACAATATGATGTAACACCACTGTATATGTATGTTTTTTGCGTGTTAATACAGATTGCCGCATTTTATTTCAGTAAAGATAAACCTGTAAAAACCTTGTTGATATTTTCTAGTTTAGGTGTATTAGCCATGTTAATAGGCATCATGACCAAAGGCAATATTGCTATTTATGCATTTTTAAGTGGAGGTTTATTTTGCTCTATTATGTGGCCCGCAATATTTTCATTATCACTTGCCGGTCTTGGAAAATATACTACACAAGGTTCTGCATTTTTAATCATGATGATCCTTGGCGGAGGTATTATTCCTCCCATACAGGGAAAACTGGCAGATTATGTACAAACGCAGTCCAGTGTTGAAGGATATGGCATTCACCAATCATATTGGGTAGCTGTAGTATGTTTTGCCTATGTTGGTGTCTTTGCGTTGCTCGTAAAGGGAATTCTAAAGCGGCAGGGAATTGATTATGACCAAAAAACAGATGAAGATTTAGAACCAATAACCACATCGAAAGAAGGCGCACTTGATGTAACTGATAATTAAATTAATGAGAATGCTTGACTTATCAAATCAACTAGCTATCGGTATTGATATTGGCGGCACGAATACCAAGTATGGTATCGTCAATCACCGTGGAGAAATTATTCAAAAAGGAGAACTGAAAACAGAAGGTTATCCTAATATCGAAGATTATATTGAAGCCGTATATGCAAAACTGAAACCAATTGTTACATCAGTAAGTGATCAATACACATTAAAGGGCATTGGCATAGGCGCTCCTAACGGTAACTATTATACGGGAACCATTGATTATGCTCCCAACCTGGAATGGAAAGGCAGAATACCATTGGTTAAAATGGTTACTGAAAAATTTGGTGTGAGATGTATTCTCACAAACGATGCCAATGCTGCGGCTGTGGGTGAAATGATGTATGGTGCTGCAAGAGGTATGCGCGATTTTATAATGATCACATTAGGAACTGGTGTTGGCAGTGGTATTGTAGCAAATGGCCAGTTAATTTATGGTCATGATGGATTTGCGGGAGAATTAGGCCATACCATCATCAGACCCGGGGGACGAAAACATTGGTCAACTGATTTAGATGGTTCATTGGAAGCCTTTTGTTCTGCCACAGGTATTGTAATGACGGCTGTTGAGCTCCTGGAAAAATCACAAGATGAAAGTTTGCTAAAGAAATTTAAACCAGAAGATATTACTTCAAAAGTAGTTTACGATTGCGCCCAGAAAGGGGATGCTTTGGCTAAAGAAGTTTACAGGTTTACCGGCCAGATTTTAGGCGAATCGCTGGCTAATTTTATTATGTTCTCTTCTCCGGAAGCGATCATCCTTTTCGGTGGTGTTATAAAAGCTGGTGATTATATTTTAAAACCAACCAGGGAGCACATGGAAAAAAACCTGTTACCTATATTTCAAAATAAAGTAAAACTGATATTCAGTGAACTGAAAGAAGCGGATGCAGCCATTCTGGGTGCCAGTGCATTGGTTTGGGAACTTAAAGAAAATCCCTGAGTCGGAATATTTTCTTATTGAAATAAAATACTTTAACCGCTTTTAAAAAGCGGTTTTTTTTGTGACGTTATTAAATCATCCTCTAAATGGTGGATAAAAAAAGCCGTCACTTCAATAAATGACGGCTTTGTAAAATGATTAAATAAAAATTATTTAATTTTCAAAACGGGTTTCAAATGATAATCCCCGGTTCCTGTTTGATGAACAGATAAAGCAGCATCAAAATCTACCAGGATTGAATCAACTGCACCGCTCAATGTTTTACTTACTTTTAATTTCAAACCAGATTCGGAACCACTGGGAATCGTCATAGGATAAACATTTCCATCAATCATAATGGAGTTATCATTACCTAATACAAAACGGATTTCTTTTACATGGTTTGTAGGCAGATCACCTTCAGCCAATAAAGTATCAATACCATTTTGCAAGCCCAGCAAATTATAAACACCCTGTTCGGTGTCTAACGTCAGCCAGCTATTTTCATCATCCCTGAATTTTACATGCACTTCACGGATATCTACATTTACCTCTTCAGCATTATATGGATTGTCAGTAAGCCGGATCTTAACCCGGGTACTTTCATTTTCTTTGTTACAAGCCATAAATAATACAGAAACAAATAAGCCCAGAAAGGCGAAAGAATAGAGTACTTTTTTCATTGTTACGGATTTTGACAATAACTATACAGAATTATGCCAAAACCTGGTTATAACGGCAAACAGTGGTTGAAAAATTATTCACAGTAGTTTTACGAAACTTACTGTTTACTGATCATAAATACCGCAGGCACAGGTCGTTGTCCAGTTTTGTCAGAGGGATTAATGGTATTTTTCCCATTAACTATCATCGCACTGCTACCTCCCCCATCCAGATTTAAAGCTTCAACGCAACCAATCTCCTTTAGTATGGCAGCCATTTGTTTTAAGGATGCGCCTTCTGCAACTCCTGGTGACCTTCCCTCAACTACCAGGATCACCAGTTTATGATCATTGGTGTATCCCATAGCAGTCCTTGGATGTTTATCGTCAATGGCTTTGCCAGCAAATTTTAATTCTTCATTATTGCTGATGGCAATTTGATTGTTTTGCACTAATACAGGACCTCCGCCAACGGCGGTTTCAACTTTCCATTTTTTTAATTGACCAGCTGTATTAAATTGTTTAATTGTTCTCTTTTTCATTTCAACATACGCAACAGAATCCCTGGGTGGCATTACGGGTTGTTGCAATGCATATGCACTTTTTTTTGATGAATCAGTGAACAACCATGCCACATCTGCCATCCTGTTTTTGGTAATCCCGATTGCACTTCCCAGTGTGTGCCTGTACGTGAGTGTATCTTTTCCCTTGCCCGGAAATGAATGCACATTATAACTGATCAACCTGCCATTTTGTATTACCGCATTCAGGTTTTGATTGGTGGCGAAAGAAAAAAAAGTGGTATTAACAACTACAAGTGGTTGATTATTTTTCCCGTAAAATTGATTCGGAGTTAAACGGCGGTTCTTTGCGGTGTCTGCAGTAAAAGATAGTTGTTTATCTTTTATATCCGCAGTGAGATAAAATGCCACATTAGGTTTATCATCAATAGGTGTGGTAGTTTTAAACAATTTTACAGTTGCAGGTAATGGGCCATAGTATTCACTTACATCCTTCCATTGCATAGACTGGGAATTTGTATTTGCAAAAAGAAAAATAAAAACCGCCAGGATTAAAAATGTTTTATGGTTCATTCAGCTGTTGTTATGTTTTATTGATTACTGAATATGGGTACACAATTTTGTTACTTTTATTATTCAGGATTAAATGAATAGAATTGAAAAATAAAAAGATTTGATTGATTTTTCATTAATGTTGCCACACGATAGTTAATAGTCGCAAAATTATGAACCTGGCCGGAGGGTTGCGTCTTTGGGCTGAATGGAGAGCGTTGCAGAACCATCCAAAAAGGTTGAGCAGATCTGTGTAAATCTTTTATATCCATGTGCCTGTATTAATTTTAATTGGTTTTATTAATACCTTTCAGGGCAGCTGGTATTTGCGTTTCTACAGCTGATGCTACTTAAATTGCTAACTTTACCCAACATTCATAAATAGTATATGTGCTTGTCAGCACGATCCATTAGTATAATTAGAATAATTAAAAAAGAAACACAGTGCAAAAAACTGACAGACCAAAAACTTCCGGCTTTAAATTCCCCAAATCACCAACCGGCATTAAAGGCCTTGATGATATTACAACCGGTGGGTTACCAAAAAACCGACCCACTCTTTTGTTGGGTAACACAGGGTGCGGGAAAACCATCATGGTGTACAATCTTATTAGCAATGCTTTAAAATTTTCTGCTCCCGAAAGACAGCTGCATATTACTATAAAAACTGAAGTTGCCCGGGGAAGCAATTTTAGAACTGAAGATATAACTGACGCTTTAAACAGATTATCACCCGAAAAAAAATATTGCCACATTTCTATTACAGATAACGGAATCGGCTTCGACCCTCAATATAAAGAAAGAATATTTGAATTATTTCAACGCCTGCATGGTAAAGCGGAATTTGCAGGAACGGGCATCGGTCTTGCCATTGTAAAAAAAATTATTGAAATCCATCATGGGGTCATCACTGCTCAGTCAAAACCAGGTAAAGGCGCTACGTTTAATATTTTTATTCCGGCATTTTAAAATGACTTTTGTATTTCTTCTGTGCGACGGATATTCAGCAAACAGTAATGCTGCTACTGTTTTTTATACATGTTTAAAAAAACAGAAAGTGGAGATCAGGTTGCCTGCCTGCTAAGTTCCCATTCCTTTTTTCCAAGACCAGGAAAAACATGGCGTTCGCTGTGATAAGATGATCGTACCAATGGGCCGCTTTCTACATAGTCCAATCCCATACTGTACCCGGCATCTTTGTATTCCGCAAATTCATCAGGATGTACAAAACGATAAACCGATAAATGTTTTTTGGTCGGTTGCAAATATTGGCCAATGGTAACTACATCGCAACCACTGTTATAAAGGTCACGCATGGTTTGTAACACTTCTTCTTTCTTTTCTCCCAACCCCAGCATAATACCACTTTTAGTACGCATGCCGCCTTGTTTCAACGTGCTGATCACTTCCATACTACGCCAGTACTTTGCCTGGATCCTAACCTGCCGTGTTAATCTTTCTACGGTTTCAATATTGTGCGACACAACTTCGGGTGCAGTTTCAATAATACGTTGAATATTTTCCTTTTCGCCCTTGAAATCGGGTATCAATGTTTCAAGTGTAGTGTTATTGTTCAATGTTTTTACTGCCCTGATGGTATTTTGCCAAATGATGGATCCGCCATCCTTTAGTTCATCCCGGTCAACGGAAGTAATTACAGCATGTTTTACTTTCATCAGGTAAATGGCTTCGGCTACACGTTGGGGTTCGTCCCAGTCAACAGCATCTGGGCGCCCGGTTGCTACAGCACAAAAACCGCAGCTGCGTGTACAGGTATTTCCCAGTATCATAAACGTTGCTGTTCCAGCTCCCCAGCATTCGCCCATATTAGGACAATTTCCACTTTCGCAAATGGTATGCAGTTTATGATCGTCTACCAGGTTGCGTACATGGCGATAGTTTTCACCAATAGGAAGTTTTACCCTTAACCAATCGGGTTTTTTAACTCTTGTTTCTTCAAATGCCTTTACCACGGGTAATTCTGTCATTATTAAAATGATATGATTTTAAGATAGATGATCCGGGAACCAGAAGTAAAAGTGAGCCTGCCTGCGGTAGGCAGGTGAGCAACATGAGCTTAATAGTATAACTACAAGCTGGCTAATAAATCACTTTTACCTAAATCCCGGGTGCAAAAATACAAGGATTAACGGCGTCGGCCAAACAGGATGGCTATATGACCCTGAAAGAAAAATTGTTTGTCTTCGTTGAATAGCATGAGGGGAACTTTTTTAGTATAAGCATCTACACTTAAACCGATCTCGAGTGCAGAAACCATTTCATTAAAGCGGCCATAATCGAAACGCAGTGCTACTTTTCCATAAGCACCGGGTTGAAATTTCATTTCGCCCCAACCCTTTCCAAAACCCGCCCCACCCAGGATGGCGGAATTATCAACAAATAAAGCGCTGTCTTCAGGTGTAAATTTAATAATACGTGATTGATTTGAATTAACGTCAGCAACTTCCAGGTAATATGGTCTTAATAAACCAATCGATAAACCGCCCTGGTATATACCGGTTACGGCTACCCCGTTTTTATTCCCTTTTTGTCCAAAAATATATTGTTGACCAAATCCTAATTTCAATTGGTAAAAATTATTGACTTTACCATAGATATATGGATTGCCGAAGAAAAAAGCACCGCTGGAAGATTTTTCTTCTTTATCATGTTTGATCTCTGAAAATTCAATTGAATACAAATTGGAGATACGGGGTGATTTCATCTTTCCCAATTCATAAAAAGCACCATACCCATTTGTGCGTAACATAAAACCAAAAACACTTTGTTTGTGAAAAGATAATACACCCTCTTCCTCCTGTTTTATCATGGCGTTTACCCGATCTCTTTTTTCATCCCTGCGTTCCTCCCTACTTGATTTCTTTGAGCCAGTTGTATCCTGTGCCTGTATGGTTAATGCGATGGAACAAATCCCTGCAATCATTATTAGTTTCTTCACAATAATTTCGTTTAATTCTTGTAACGTAAATTTAGGCAAAAATATAATGGCTTACACTGTTGTAGAAGTTTGTAATTTAAAAAACAGCACCTATTGGGAGTCAACCGGCAATTTTAATGATTATACTCTTTGTAAATGAAAGCCTGAACATTTTTTCCTTCCGATCTTTGAGGCCTGTACTCTTTAATATGATATTAGTTCAGGGTAATTCTGCAGGATTTAGTAATGTGTAATTAACTATCAGGTTATCCAGGATTTTTGGTTGGTTGCTTATTATTTAACATTTTATTTGAGATGGCAGGAACGAAATAATGTGAAAACTGCAGTATTTCTTTTGATATACAATAATTTTGGCTTCCATTAATTTGTACTAAAGTAGGTTTGTACCTTTAAAACAAACCTTCAGATTTTATTTTATAATTTTCAATTAAGTAATTCTCCCAGGTAAAAAAACATGGATAAAAATTATACTGAACTCAGGTTGGCGATTATCTTCACAGCCCTGTTCATCTAAAAACAAGCCATGTTAAAAAGAAATCTGTTAATATTTTGCGTACTTGTTTTCCTGGTATCCTGTTCACGAGGGCTAACTCCCGCACAAGCCGCCTCAGGAAAATTTAATAAATGTCGTACCGTTAGATAACCCATTTACCATTCATTTATTCCCTGATGATGGCGTTGCCTACAGCGCAATCAAGGCAACGTTTATAATGGCAATATTCATTTTTTAATTCAATAAGTGCCTGCGATTCTGCGGCAGTTGCATTTTTTATCCCCAGTTGCTGATACCCGCTGGTAATGGAATTATTTTCTGCGGAACATGATTCCAGCCAATGCAGGGCTTTTTCTTTATAAATCTCTTGCTGGTGATATTGGCCGTAAGCAAATATGACCGGGGCCATAGTGTTAATGATAATATTATTGATCATTGCCTTTCCCAGGTTCTTAGGCTTATAAGTTGTTGGTTCATCTAACCGGTAATGATAATGCCAGTAATCATTGGCTGAAACATTCAACCATTCTTTTATTTCTTCTGCATGATTTGCCTCCCGGATCTTTGAAAAAAGATGGGAGGAGTGATGAACCAGCATTGCCAGTTGGGCCAGCCTGATGGTGGGAAAATTTCCGGGTCGCATTCTAAGAAATAGTGGTGTGATATAAACTGGTTGCAATTTGTATTTATTCTTCAGAAATGCATATTCTTTCTGCAACATAATAGAATAATCATCCTGAAAGCTTTCATTTAATAAACCTGCCTGTCCAAATAGTAATGCCTCTAACTGCAGAAGATTATTTTTATGCTTACCTAATAATTTTAACGGGATGCTCCGGGCCATATGTTCAAAAGCATCAGCATTAACATGGGCTCCGAAATTACGGGCGAGCAGCCACCAGAAGACATCCTCCCAATTATGGTTGGATTTTTTCAAAAAAGTAAAAACGGTTTCTGCTTTGCGGGTGAGTCTTTCCGCCAGCAACCTGTCGATCCATGCGCTCCAGGTTAATTGCTTTACCTGAGAAATAGCGCTTTCACAAGGTATAAAGGATTTTCTTTCCATCCATTCAAGGTAACGGGAAATTAAAATATTGCTGATCCGCTGATGTAATTCTATTACAGGAATATTAATCAGAGAATCAGATTCATCATCCTCATACACCACATGCAAAATCACATTATTGTAATTTTTGTCTGTATGGTGCTCATGTTGATGCCATTGTTTGGTTTGCAGGTGAAGTTCAACATTACCTGCCCAGGTAGTATTGCCAATGAGAATTTTAGCATCTGTAAAATCAGGGCCCTGGTGTATATTATGTATACCCGGATGAATCACCTGCACGTTTTCCCCGGTGGTGGTTTGCAATTCATTTTTATTAAAATACTGAAATTGCCAGATGTATTGCAGCAGCCTTTCGGTCATACAGGAAGGAAGGTTTAAATCTTCTCAAAAGATACATCATTCCAGCTATTTCATATCCTAATCATCAATGAATAATGTCTTTTACTTCATCCATTTTTATCAATTCTTTTACTACCCGGCTTACAGGTAAACCCATAACATTATAAAAATCCCCATGAACTGCCTTTATGCCTATAACTCCGATCCACTCCTGTATAGCATAGGCTCCAGCCTTATCAAACGGCTTGTATTGATCTACATAATAAATTACTTGTTCATCAGTCAGATTATGAAATTCAACTTCAGTGGTGTCTGAAAATACTTTTTCGTTTACACTACTTAGTAAGCAAACGCCGGTGATCACTTTATGTTTTTGCCCGGAAAGACTTTGTAAATATTCTATGGCTTGTGCCCTGTTTTTGGGTTTGCCTATTATCCTGGCATTTAAAACAACGATGGTATCTGCGGCTAAAATTAATTCTGACCCACTATGACTTTGTTTAACGGCCAGCGCTTTTTGACGGGCAATATGTATTGCCGCTTCTTCAACCGACAATGCAATTGGAAAACTTTCATCCGTTTCCACTACTCTCACATCAAAAGGAATTTCCGCCCATTCAAGTAATTGTTTTCTCCGCGGTGATTGTGAGGCAAGAATAATTTTTTTCATATATCATAGATAAATCCCAAAAAAAATCATGGATAAAATTCCTGTTAACATGACAAATTTTGTGCGGTTACTTAAATTATGAAATTCATGCTGTGTATATGATTTGAACAAACGATAAAAAATATTAACCAGCGGATAAATGATCAGTAAGATGCAGAATATTGCCGGTAACCACCAACCGTATGGCAAGATATATGCCTGTATGATCAATAACATCAATACCAAAACAATAAGCCAGACAGCAACATAAATTTTTGTCGCATTAATACCCCAGGCAATCGGCATAGTAAGACAATTATAACGTGCATCCCCGGTCATATCTTCCATATCTTTAATGGCTTCGCGAACAAGGGAAATAATAAAAGCAAATGAAGCATATAGCACTGTTAGCCTGAAAAACTTGGCCTGCCTTTCAAGATCAGCGGCAGCGAATACATCTGAAATATCAATTTTTGAAAAGTAAATAATCAGGATGGTCCATGCGGTAAGTAACGCGATTATAACATTCCCGATCAATACGCTTTTTTTGTAAGTGGTTGAATAAAACCATAATAAAATCACAACGAGAATATTTCCCAGTACCAGGTACCATTTTTGAAGTAGTGGTAAAGCCAATGCAGTTAAAATAATACCGGATACACTCAGGATCATATGCCATGCAATAGCCCAGCGACGATGAATCAATTTATCAACTACAATTTTATCAGGCTTATTCACCTGGTCTATGTTTACATCGAAATAGTCGTTAATTATATACCCGGCAGCTGCAATCAGTACGGAAGCAATTACCAATAATATAAATTGTTTATTATCTCCAGCAGGCATTTCACCGCGGAATAAAGGGTAAAAAATACAATATTGAAAGAGGGTTTGAGTAAGTGCAATAAAAAAAAGGTTAGGCAGTCGTATTAATTGAAAAAAGGCTGCGATCAATCTCATTCAGCAAAAGTATTGGTAAAAAAATTAAACGGATTCACTCTGCAAATTACCTGGATGCTACTGTTGTAGTAAAATGCCAGTGATCATTTTGACGCAATACTTTCTCTATAACATCCCTTGCACAACCTGCGCCTCCTGCAAATGGTGAAATGTATTTGGCAATTTCCCTGATCTCAGCAACGGCATCAGCCGGGCAGGCGGAAATGCCGGCATGCTGCATAAGTTCAAGGTCGGGCAAATCATCACCCATGTATAAAACATCCTGCCAGTCTTGTTGTATATCCTGCAACAGGCTATCTAAAAAACCTTTTTTATCATGCACAGACATATGAACATCAGTTACTCCTAATTTTTCAAGCCGTTCTTTTACAGGCTCACTGTTTCCACCTGATATTATTAAAACGCGATAACCTTTTAATACGGCCATCTGCAAGGCAAAACCATCTTTGATATTCATGCGACGTAATTGCTGATCTCCGCTGAAAACAATCACGGTTCCATCAGTAAGTACGCCATCTATATCAAATACAAATGTTCTTATCCTTTTAAACTGGTCCAGCAGGTTCATAGAAGATCAATATTATCGCTGATAAAAAATTGAAGATAATAACAAAAGGTGATTTGGTTTTTGTCTTAATAATTTGGAATGGTGAATTCCACTGAGCCTGAATCATCTACCAATAAACATTGACAGGCTAATCTTGAATGGATTGCAGGTTTGTAAGCACGATCAACAAAATGTTTCTCTTTTAGAAACATTTCTTCCAGATGCTCCGATCCTTTGTTTATATAAATATGGCAACTGCTGCAGGCACAAACACCTCCGCAATCATGTTTTATTTCAATATTATTGGTCAACATCACTTCCAGTAAACTTTGTCCCTTTGAAATTCGTTTAAGTTTTACAGATTCCCGGTTAGTTTCTTCAAAATGTATAGCAATTTGGTACTTCTTTATATTAAACAAGGTTGAATTTTTGATAGGTTAATCTATAAATCAAAAGTTTAGTGTTCACTGATCTTCTGTGTTAAATTTTGGTATACTTCATGTAATTCCTCATATCCGGCCAATAGCTGTTCATGTTTTTGAATCGTTTTCTTATCACCCCTTATGGCCGGACCCGTTTGCATGCTGGAAGGTGAATGATACTGCAGTTTCGAAGCCGTCTCTTTGATCAGTGGAATTAAATGATTAAATGCCAGGTTTTCCTTTTTGCAATATTCTTCGGCCAGTGTATACATATAGTTTGTAAAATTGTTACAAAATACGGCAGCAACATGAAGCTTCAGTCGTTCCATATCATTTGAAACAGTTACATGCTTTGAAATGCTATTTGCAAAATCCCCGATCAATTTTAAAGTTTGTTCATCGCTTGCATCAATATGAAGCGGAATTTCCGTTAGTGGTTCCATTTCTTTACGCAGTGATTGTAATGGATAGAGCACCCCATAATGTCTGGAAGCATTTTTCAATACATCTTTTGAAACCGCACCCGCAGTATGCACCAGTATTTTATCGTTTACAGATAATTGTTGGCTTATATCCTCAAGGGCATCATCTGTCACAGCCAGTAAATAAAGTTCGGCGTTTGTATTATTAATGTCATTCCAGCTACTGGTATATGTCGTTCCTAAAATAGCAGCCAGTGTTTTCGCTTCCGATTCATTACGGCCAAATACCAGCACTATGTTATGACCAGCAGCTTTAATCCTTTTCCCAAGAACTGTAGCTGTATTACCTGTACCGATGATCACAATATGCATGAAGTATATAAAATTTTGTTTGGGTAAAATGACATCAACTATGTTTGTAAATATAAATGAAAATGAAAGGGAAAGTTTCTTATGATTCCGGCACAAAAAATCGTTTTAAAATATTATCGCAGCAAATTGAAATTATTATCAGGCATTTCTAAAAAAAGAGCTGCCAAAGCCGCCTTTAAATTATTTTGCACACCTCAGTACAGGAACCTGAAGAAATTACCTCCCATTTTTGAAAAGGCTGAAAAGATCCGCTTCACTTTTGATAAATATCGAATCCAGGGCTATCGCTGGAATAAAGGAGCACCTAAAAAACTCCTGATCATTCATGGTTTCGAATCTTCTGTGGTAAATTTTGACCGGTACATTAAACCATTTATAGCAAAGGATTACGAAGTACTGGCTTTTGACGCACCAGCCAATGGTCGAAGCAGTGGCAAACAGATCAACATACTTATCTATAAAAGATTTATTAACGAAATCATTAAACGCTTTGGACCGGTTAATACATATATGGCTCACTCCCTGGGCGGACTTGCCTTATCGCTAACACTTGAAGATATGAAACATGATGCTGAAACAAAAGTGGTGTTTGTGGCACCTGCCACGGAGACGAGTACTGCAGTACAATCATTTTATAGTTTTTTAAAATTAGATGTTGACGTGCAAAAAGAATTCGAGAATTATATATATAGTCTGGAAGGCCATTCATTTAAATGGTATTCCATCAGCCGTGCTGTTAAAAATATTAAAGCCAGTATTTTATGGTTTCATGATGAGGAAGATAAAACCACTCCATTTGCAGATGCAAAGCCTGTTATGGAAGCATCACATCCAAATGTACAGTTTGTAGTAACCAAAGGTTTGGGACATAGCAGGATTTACCGGGAAAATAAAGTGAACCGGCAAATCGTTGATTTTGTCTGATTCTTTATAAACTAAAGTTTTAATTCTTTATCAAAAATGAAATGGCCAAAAATTATCTAGCATTAGGAGATTCATATACGATCGGTGAAGCCGTTGCCGAACATGAAAATTTCCCACACCAATTGGTAAAAATGCTGATGAACCGACAGCTTACTTTCAACGATCCCCAAATAATTGCCCGGACGGGCTGGACTACCGGTGACCTGATGGATGCCATCAAACAAAAAGAAATAAAAATACATTATGACCTGGTTACCCTATTAATAGGTGTAAATAATCAATACCGTGGAATGGCTATTGAGGAATATGAAAAAGATTTTGAAGATCTTTTAGAATTATCCATTGAATTTGCCGGTAAACAAAATGGTCATGTAATTGTTTTATCTATTCCCGATTGGGGTTTTACCCCTTTTGCGGCTGACAGGGACCGGAATAAAATTTCAGGTGAAATTGACAGCTTTAACGTTGTAAATAAAAAAATAGCAAAAATTTATGATGTACAATATGTTGACATCACACCGGGAAGCCGGCTTGCTTCGAGTCAACACACGCTGCTGGCAAGTGATGGACTACATCCGTCAGCCATTGAATATAGCCGCTGGGCTAACCTGCTACAGCCTATAGTATTAGGTTTATTTGAGTGATTTTATAAAAAGGTAAAATATCATTCCCGCAAAAATTTACTATCCTTGTCTTAAACTTGCAACGCCCGGGAAGTGCAGAAAGCATAGAATGGAAGTTGTTTAGTACGTTTTTTAATAGAAAAGAACCGGGTAAAAAGAAATTAAAATTTATATGGCGAAGAATTTGTTGATAGTGGAGTCTCCTGCAAAGGCAAAAACGATTGAAAAGATTTTAGGTCCTGATTTCGAAGTTAAAAGCTGCTATGGGCATATCCGTGACCTTGAAAAAGGAGATATGGGGATTGATGTAAATAATAAATATCAGCCCAGGTATTTTGTTCCGGATGATAAACTAAAAGTTGTAAAAGAACTAAAAGCACTGGCCAAAAAAAGCGGTGAAGTATGGTTGGCAACGGATGAGGACCGTGAAGGAGAAGCTATCAGCTGGCATTTATGCGAGGTATTAGGACTTGATCCAGCCAATACCAAACGCATCGTATTCCACGAGATCACCAAACCGGCTATTCAAAAAGCGGTCAATTCACCCAGAACCGTAAATCTTAACCTGGTTAATGCGCAGCAGGCCCGCCGGATACTGGACCGCATTGTTGGATTTGAACTGAGCCCTGTTCTTTGGCGAAAAATAAGTATGAAGAATAACCTGAGCGCCGGTCGTGTACAGAGTGTTGCGGTCAGGATCATTGCAGAAAGAGAAAGAGAGATTAATGCTTTTACTTCTGTAAGCAGTTTTAGACTGGAAGCCATTTTTACTGCCCCCGATGCAAACGGAAAAGAAATTACGTTCAAGGCCGAAGGTTCTCGTTTTAATAAAGCCGAAGATGCAGAAGCCTTTCTTAAAGAGTGTATTGGTGCACGTTATACCGTTAAAAACATCCAGGTAAAACCGGCAAAAAAATCACCGGCGGCTCCATTTACTACTTCCACTTTACAACAGGAAGCAAGTCGCAAACTGGGCTATGGTGTAGCCCGTACCATGTTGCTGGCTCAAAAGCTTTATGAGAACGGACATATCACTTATATGCGGACGGACAGTGTAAGCCTGAGTGATACGGCACTTGGAGATATCACCAGCAGTATAAAAAATAATTTTGGAGACAGGTATCACCAGTTCAGGAAATATAAAAACAAAAATGAAAGCGCCCAGGAAGCCCACGAAGCCATAAGGCCAACATATATGAATAACACCAGTGTAAGCGATCCTGATACACGCCGTTTATATGAACTGATCTGGAAAAGAACAATCGCCAGCCAGATGGCTGATGCGGAACTGGAAAAAACTATTGCAAAAATTGAAGTTTCAACTAACAAGGCAGCATTAACTGCACAGGGTGAAGTATTAAAGTTCGACGGTTTTCTAAAGGTATATATGGAAGACAAGGATGAAGAAGATGGAGAAGATGAGCAGCAGGAAGGTATGTTACCACCATTATTGGCTGAGCAGGTTTTATCTTTTCAGGAAATGAAAGCGATAGAAAGATTTTCACGTGCACTACCCCGTTATACTGAAGCAAGCCTGGTTAAAAAACTGGAAGAACTTGGAATTGGCCGACCTTCTACTTATGCTCCAACCATATCTACCATATTAAAAAGAGGTTATGTTGAAAAAAGAGATAAAGAAGGGGTAAAAAGAGATTTCAGGATTTTAAAATTGAAAGAAGATAAGGTACAATCAAAAACTGAAGTTGAAAATACAGGTGCAGAAAAAGCTAAATTATTCCCATCAGATCTTGGATTAATTGTAACTGATTTTCTCAAAGAGCATTTTGATGATATCATGGATTACAGTTTCACTGCCAGGATTGAAGAAGAATTTGATGAAGTGGCTCAGGGAAAGATCAAGTGGAATAAAATGATCGATGATTTTTATTTACCTTTTAAAAAAGATGTTGAAAATACAATTGAACATGCTGAACGCATCAGCGGTGAAAGAGAATTAGGTGCTGAACCCGGCAGTGGAAAACCAATCATTGCCAGAATGGGTCGTTATGGCCCGATGGTTCAGGTGGGTGGGCAGGATGATGAAGAAAAACCCCGTTATGCCAAACTCCGCCAGGACCAGAGCATTGAAACCATCACATTGAATGATGCCCTGGAACTTTTTAAACTTCCCCGAACATTAGGGGAATATGAAGAACAGGAAGTTGCTGTAAACATTGGTCGCTTTGGCCCCTACGTAAAATGGGGTGAGCAATTTATATCTATTCCCAAAGGTGAGGAACCATTGGATGTTGATTTAGAAAGAGCCAAAGAAATTATTACAGCCAAGCAAATTGAAGATGCACCTATTGCACATTATGATGGCAAGCCGGTTACAAAAGGGAAAGGCCGGTTTGGTCCATTCATAAAATGGAATAATTTATTTATAAACATTCCGAGAGCTTATAATTTCGATGCACTCACTAAGCAGGATTGCAACGAATTGATAGAAAAGAAAATTGAAAAGGAAGCTAACAGGTTTATTAAACAATGGCCCGAAGAAAAGATCGCCATTGAAAACGGCCGGTGGGGTCCGTTTATCCGGTTCAATAAAAAAATGTTGAAGCTGGGTGTAAAAAAAGATAAATCCAAATATACTTCTGAGGAATTAGCTGACATTTCTTTAGAGGATATTAAGAAACTGATTGAAGAACAGCTACCCACTGCTTTCTCTAAAAAACCGGCTAAAAAAGCAGCTGCTAAAAAATCAACGGCAAAAAAATCTGCTATTAAAAAAGCCCCTGCTAAAAAGAAAAAATAAACGCCAATCATTTTTCCACAGTCCCTCCTTAAAAAGAGTTATGCCCCTCTGTGGAAAAAATAAACTGTTTGATTCATAATGGTTTTAGATATTTAGCTGGTTAAATTATTTTCAAATGGAAACCACCAACGAAATATCAGCTTTATTTACACTGATCGATGATCCGGATGAAGAAGTTTATGGGGTAGTAACAAACCGCATCGTGGACTATGGAAAACCTATTATTCCCAATCTTGAATATTTATGGGAAACAACAGAGGATGCAAGTATCCAGGAAAGGATTGAAACTATTATTCACCGCTTACATTTTAGTGATCTGAGTGTTGAATTTAAAGAATGGAGTTTATTGGAACAGCCCGAACTGCTGGCAGGTGCCCTATTGGTTTCGAAATTCCAATATCCTGAATTAAATACCGCACCCATTATCAAGGATATTGAAAAACTGCGAAGAAACATTTGGCTTGAGTTGAATAATTATCTTACGCCCCTGGAGCAGATCAGCATCATTTCGGGAATTATTTATAATTATACCGGGCTATCTGGTATTGAAACAAATTATAAAGACGCTAATATATTCCTTATTCATAAAGTACTTGAAACAAATAAAGGGAACCAGGTAAGCAATGGTATTTTATATCTTATTTTATGTGAAATGCTCGAAATACCCGTACAGGCATTGCAAATACCAGGGCAATTTATCCTGGGCTACATGAAGGAAGCCCCTTTTGGTATTCCATATGAAACGGCTTATGAGCAGGTTAAATTTTTCATTGATCCAACTTCCGGACAGGTATATACTTTTAAAGATGTAGATGACTATCTTAAACGCATAGCCGCTAAAGGAGGTGATGCATTTTTTACCCCAAAGGATAATAAACAGGTTATCCGTTACCTGCTGCAGGAATCAGCACAATGTTTTAGTGAAGAAAAATATTGTTATAAGCAAAAAGAATTACAACAACTTTCCTCCTTACTGGATCAACCATTTTAACATGGATCTAATTAAATGGAATGATTTTGAAAAACTGGAAATGAGGGTTGGACATGTAATAGAGGTAAATGACTTTCCTAAAGCACTTAAACCAGCATATAAGCTGGTGATTGATTTTGGTGAAGAGTACGGAAGAAAGAATTCATCCGCCCAGATCACGTATCATTATACCAAAGAAGATCTGTTGAACATGCAGGTTATTGCAGTCGTTAATTTCCCTCCTAAACGGATTGCCGGTTTCATCAGTGAGTGCCTGGTACTGGGTATTTATGATGAAAACAATAATGTAATTTTACTAAAGCCTGATAAGCCGGTAAAGAACGGCCAAAAAATAGGCTAAGCATACATGTCAGTATATACTACCTGCTATCATTCACCCATTGGTAAAATAAAAATAAGCGGAACGACTGATTATATCAGTGAGGTGATATTTGCAGATGATGATGTGCCAACAATTGTGCTTTCGGAACAACTCCCTCCTTTACTTATTGATTGTACGGAACAATTAATACAATATTTCCAGGGTGAAAGAAGATTTTTTGAATTGCCCCTGAACCAGCAGGGTACATTATTTCAGCAAGAAGTATGGACTGAGTTAATGAGTATAGCTTATGCTAAAACCGTCAGTTATATTAATATTGCCCGCCGCACGGGTGATCCTAAAGCAACCCGTGCCGTGGCGAATGCCAATGCTAAAAACAATCTTTGCATTATAGTACCCTGTCACAGAGTAATTGGGGCAAATAATGAACTGACCGGCTATTCGGGAGGTATATGGCGAAAGAAATGGTTACTGGAACATGAAAAGAAAATCGCTTTTGGCATCCAAACCTTATTTTAAAAACTTATTTTAAATCATCGCTCGTAAACGCCAGCGGCAGAAGCATTCCTGCTTCCGGAATAATAAATATTTTACCATTCTCCCCGCCCAGGATGATTCTGAATGATTTCTGCATACGATTTTCAAACTCACTTAAGGATTGCCGGCAAATACCGCATGGAGCAACAGGATGACCTCCAGGGTGGGTTTTACTTTTATAAGTGATGGCCATTGTTTCAATCGCCGTTTCCGGATATAGTGATGAAAGGGCTGAAAGCAATACCCGCTCGGCACAAATACCTACAGGAAAAGAAGCATTTTCCTGGTTGCTTCCCACAACCAATTCACCGGTTACCAAACGTGCGGCTGCACCCACATGGAATTTGGAATATGGCGCATAGGCTAAACCGGTAGCCTCTTTTGCACGGTCCAATAAGGCTTTATCACCGGGAGAAAGATCCTTACTGCTTTCGAAAACTTCATATTGAAAAGTCAATTCTTGTTTTTGCATTTCGCACATTTAGAATACTAAAATGCCCCCGCAACAGGGGCATTTAAAGTTAGTTTATTTTACTATCCGGAACAATCTGTTCCACCGGGGTCCATCCTCCCAGCTAAACCAGATCATCCACGCTTTACCTACAATATGGTCTTCCGGAACAAATCCCCAATAACGGGAATCCTGCGACTGGTGGCGGTTATCACCCATCATCCAATAATAATTCATTTTAAAAGTATAATCCGTTATTGCTGCCCCATTCAGGTAGAAACGATTATCCTTCATATAAAATTCATTGCCTTCATAAACACGAATCGATCTTTCGTACAGCGTATAATTTTGTGGTGTTAATTTTAAAGATGCTCCTCTTGCCGGGATCCACAAAGGTCCGTAATTATCAACAGTCCATTGATGTATCGTATCGTTTGGAAATATTTTGCCGGAGGAAAGGCCTGAGGAAAAATCAGTAACCGCACGTGGTTGATATCTTTCAATATCGGGCTCTATCGGCTCTACCAAAAAAGTCTGATTATTAAATTTCTGCACCATATCATACGTTAACAACATATGATATCGCCCATTAAAATCCTTCGCATATTCATTTTCCCTGACATCAAATTCTTCTTCCATAAACTGGTCATTCAAATCTGTTTTGCTTAGAAAAGAATATGGATACTGGGCTTTGGGTGGTAAAGGACTTTTTTTACCATCGATATAAACCACTCCCTCCCTGATTTCCATTGTATCACCGGCAATAGCTACGCAACGTTTAATATAATTATCTCTTTTATCAACCGGGTGAATGGCAAGGGGGTATTGTTGCGGATTGCTCAGAATCACTTTTCTTCCTTCATCAATATTACCAGCACCAAGCCTCCTGGCTACTTCATAAAAAGGATCTTTGGATTGATACTCAGGTAAATTTATTACCGTATCACCTGCCGGAAAATTAAATACCACAACGTCATTTCTTTGAACTTCTGCAGGAAACCAGCGGGTATATGGAATTTTGATAGCCTCGGTGTAAGACTTACTGCTGGTTCCCGGAATATAATTATGTACAAAAGGTATTGATAATGGGGTATTGGGAATACGTGGTCCGTAACTGAATTTACTGACAAATAAAAAATCATTGATCAGTAAAGTTTTTTCCATAGAGCCTGTAGGTATCGTATACGCTTCAAAAACAAATGTGCGGATCAAAGTTGCAGCTACAATGGCAAAAACAGCGGCATCAATCCATTCCCTTGCGGCTGTTTTTTTATGCATCCGAACTTTTTCAGGACCAATAAAACGGGTGTCTTTATCAAATGCTATAAAGGGAAAATACAGGGGTGCCAGTAACGCAGCTCCGGTGTGATGCAACAATGAATACTTTCCAAATACTTTTGCAAATTCAATAAAGATACCCGGGCTTATAAACCATCCTACTACCGGAATAAGCTGCCAGAAAACCCAATGTTTAGGTCTTTGGGCAATTTCCTGTATCATCCATGTATTATAAAAGGGAACATATGCTTTCCAGGCAGGTACACCTGCTTTTTTGAATAAAGGAGCAAAACCAAAAGAAGGTAGGAAAACAATCAGAACTTGAATGAGATAAATGGTCAGTAAATGCGATAAGGGCATAATGATTTTTTAGTGGCGGACAAATTTATTATATTAATCCTGTTGCCGAAATTTAAACAGGCAAAGTTTTCTTAATAATAGATACCATTGAGGCAACCTGCCAGCCGGCAGGCTGGTTTGGCAATAAGGCAATTGAATTCAAAATTTCCTTTTACGATTTATGGGCAGACTTACCCGCCCCGATGCATCTTGCTGTCACCTGCCTGCTCCGATGCATATCGTGAGAGCTTGTCGAAGGGTTGCGGTTTACACTGCATCGTACAGATGGCTCATTCCCCATCATGACCAAAACAATGCCGATTGCCAATCCCTATCAACAAATTAACTACTTAACTATTTAATCAATTCCCAATTCCTGATTCCATTCTACATATCAACCAATCAACTATTCAACCATTCAACTTTACTTAGGCATTACATAGTTAGCCACATCTTCTTTGGTAATGGATTTACCAGAAAGGATTACCAGTCTTTCCACAACATTTCTCAACTCGCGGATATTGCCTGTCCAATTATAATCTTTCAGGTATTGAACGGCGTTTTCATCTATATGCTTGACGGCAATACCGTAATCACTGCATATATCGGTAAGGAATTTTTCCACCAGTAATGGAATATCATCTTTACGTTCATTCAGTGAAGGCACATGAATAAGAATAACACTCAGGCGATGGTAAAGATCAAGCCGGAAATTTTTTTCTTCTACTTCTTTTAATAGATCTTTATTGGTGGCTGCAATCACCCTGACATCAACACTGATCTCTTTCTCTCCACCAACCCTGGTTATTTTACCTTCCTGTAAAGCTCTTAAAACTTTAGCCTGTGCATTCAGACTCATATCCCCGATCTCGTCCAGGAAAATAGTTCCTCCATTCGCAGATTCAAATTTACCGATGCGTTGCTTAATGGCTGAAGTAAAAGAACCTTTTTCATGGCCGAATAATTCACTCTCAATTAGCTCGCCAGGAATGGCGGCACAATTCACTTCTATCAATGCTCCATTTGCCCGGTTACTTTTTTCATGGATCCAGCGGGCAACCAATTCCTTTCCCACTCCATTCTCACCCGTGATCATGATGCGTGCATCCGTAGGGGCAACTTTTTCGATGGTCTCTTTTATTTTTTGCATGGCCGCAGAATTACCGATCATTTCCTGCACTTTTGAAACTTTGCGTTTTAATGTGCGGGTTTCGGTGACCAATGATCCTTTATCCATAGCATTACGGATAGTAATCAACAACCGGTTTAAATCGGGTGGCTTGGAAACATAATCGTATGCACCCTTCTTAACCGCCTCAACAGCGGTTTCTATATTACCATGACCCGAGATCATAATTATTGGTACATCAGGGTTTGCTTCACTTGCTTTCTGCAGAAATTCAATGCCATCGAGCTTTGGCATTTTAATATCGCACAAGACTACGTCAAAAGTTTTTTCCTTAAATTTTTTTAATCCTTCTTCACCATCGGTGGCTTCTTCAATTTTGTACCCTTCAAAAGACAGTATTTCTGAAAGGGTTTTACGGATGGATTTTTCATCATCAATGATCAATAAATCTGGCATGAAGTATAATTGAGATCGTAAAAATAATATAAACGGGGCATTTGAAGGAGGGAGGTATGGGTGGTTTTAAAAAATCGGAGGCCGGATAGAAATCCAGCCTCGTTTTTAAAATCCAATATCCTATGAAAAACCGTTGCAAATATGCACTTAAAATTTGACACGGTAAAGAATAACCGAAATATATTTATGAACAAAAAAACAATGGCTGATTTTCTTTACAAAATGTGTATAAAAAAAAACATCCCGGCAAATGCCAGGATATTTACTTGTAAAAAAATATAATTTTAAAACTATTTTTCCAGGTACATTACTTCTTTAACCAGTTTCACGGTACCTGCCACACTTGGCAATGCAGCTGCTACTAAGTTAGGGGCATAGTGTAATGGTGCATCCGCTGCAGTTATTCTACGGATAGGAGCATCCAGGTAATCAAATCCTTCTTTTTGAATACGGTATGCTATTTCAGATGAGATGGAAGCAAATGGCCACTGTTCTTCAACAATCACCAGGCGATTGGTTTTCTTTACACTTTCAAGAATCGTCATCCAGTCCAACGGACGAATGGTTCTTAAATCGATCACTTCCGCACTAATATCTTCCTTTTCCAATTCACTGGCAGCAGCAAGTGCAACCTTCATCATTTTATTAAATGAAACTATGGTAACATCACTACCCTCTCTTTTCACTTCCGCTTTTCCTAATTTAATATAATATTCATCCTCAGGTAATTCTGATTTGTCGCCATAGGAGGTTTCACTTTCCATAAATACCACCGGATCCTCTTCGTACCGGATGGCTTGTTTCAGTAATCCTTTGGCATCATAACCATTACTGGGTGAAACCACTTTTAATCCCGGGATATTGGCATATAAAGCTTCAAAAGCTGTAGAGTGCTGTGCGCCTAACTGGCCGGCAGATCCATTAGGCCCGCGAAAAACAATTGGACAACTAACCTGCCCGCCACTCATAGCCAGCATCTTTGAGGCAGTATTTAAGATCTGGTCAAGTGCTAAAACAGCGAAATTCCAGGTCATATATTCTACAATCGGCCTTAAACCTCTCTGGGCAGCACCTACAGCAACAGCTGTGAAACCCAGTTCCGATATAGGTGTGTCGATCACTCTTTTAGGCCCAAATTCAGCCAGCATACCCTGGCTTACTTTATAAGCACCATTATATTCTGCCACCTCTTCACCCATTAAAAATACACGTTCATCCCGGCGCATTTCTTCATTCATGGCTTCTCTAATGGCCTCTCTGTATGCTACTTGTCTCATAATTCTTAAAATATGCGGGCAAAAATATGCGAGATGGAGGATAAAACCTAAAATCAGGGAATGGTTAAGTTGTAAAGTTTATTTGATCCTTGAATGTGAAATAATGAAGTGAACATTTGTTTTTAATAGAAAAATCAATCATAATTTTTTTGTTTTTCTGTATGAATTTCATTTTTTTCAATACCTAAGATTCTTATGTATATTTGCCTATGCAACAAAAAAACCCGCTTTTAAAAGGATCGCTTATTACCATCATTTTAAAGTTGCTGAGCGAAAATGATAAAATGTATGGTTATGAAATAACCAGGATAGTACAGGAACTAAGCCAGGGATCATTGAAATTAACCGAAGGTGCTTTATACCCTTCCCTGCATAAATTAGAAGCAGATGGCCTGCTTGAAGTAAGCATCGAAAATATAGGTAACCGTTCCCGTAAATATTATTCATTGACAAAAAAGGGGAAAAAAGAATCTGTTGAAAAACTGAAAGAACTTAACCAGTTTTTTACCCAGATGCAACAGGTATTAAATTTAAAATTATCCGTATAATGCAACTTACCCAAGACCAGATTCAGGAACTGTTTGTTTTTACAGAAAAAAAGTTTGTAAGATATTATGATTTGCAGGTAGAACTGGTAGACCACCTTGCTGAGCGAATAGAAGAAAAACTATCTTCAGATGCGTCACTTAATTTTGATGCTGCTTTGCAAATGATATACAAAGATTTCGGCATTTTTGGTTTCTCCAAAATTGTACACGAAAAATCAGAACAATTAAGAAAGCAAAACAACAAACGACTTTTGGCAGAAATTAAAAATCCATTCAGGTGGCCTGAAGTTATTGCTTCCCTTGCTTTAGCATTATTTATTTGGACACTCATTAATTTGACGGACAAATTATTTATGGATGTATTATTTGTTTCATTCCTTGTGATAAGTGCATCTATTGTAATCTGGACCAGGAAGAAATATAGTCCCCATAAAAAAATAATGATGACGGAAAATATGCCGGATCACCTTGGGTTAATTCCTTTCATATACCAATTTGTTTTTTTGAAAGAATTGTTACCCCATCATTCATATGGTTACGCATTATTTATGTTCAGTGCCATCATCTTCCAGATTGCCTGTTTCCGGATTGGTAAAAAATTGAGACAGGAGGCTAAAATAAATTATCCCGCTGCCTTTGCATAATTTGTACTTTCCTATAATATTAAACGGCATTCATTTCAAATTTTCTAATTGACCCACACAAATTTCGATATCATCATCATCGGTGGCGGACCCATAGGAATTACCTGTGCCCTGGAGGCAAAAAAAGCAGGGCTTGGTTATTTGATTTTGGAAAAAGGCACCCTGGTAAATTCCCTGTTCAATTACCCGGTGAACATGACTTTTTTTTCTACTTCGGAAAGATTAGAGATCGGCGGCATTCCATTTGTCAGCAACAATCCCAAACCTACCCGATCCGAAGCTTTGGAATATTATCGCCGTGTTGCTGAATCAAACAAAACAAATATTCATCTTTTTGAAAAAGTAGATTCGGTTGAAAAAGAAAATGAGCATTTCCGGGTTATCACGAATAAAAATAATTATTCAGCATTGAATATTATAATTGCCACTGGTTTTTATGATATCCCATACCTGCTGAACATCCCGGGAGAAGACCTGCCCAAAGTAACCCACTATTATAAGGACCCGCATTTTTATGCTTTTCAGAAGGTACTGGTGATCGGAGCAATGAATTCTGCAGTTGATGCTGCATTGGAAACCTGGCGCAAAGGCGCCGAAGTAACGATGGTAATTCGTCAACCGGTAATTGGTGAACGTGTAAAATATTGGGTGAAACCGGATATTGAAAACCGCATCAAGGAAGGTTCAATAAGGGCTTATTTTAATTCAACGGTGATGGCTATACGAAATACTGAAGTGGATATTCAAACGCCAGATGGCATGATCACTATTCCGAATGACTGGGTGGTCGCTATGACCGGCTATCAACCTGATTTATCTTTTTTACAAAAA
>JACCYQ010000169.1 GCA_013696395.1 Chitinophagaceae bacterium | reverse complement strand
TTATTGCAAAATGGCGCGGATAAAATATCTGTTAACACTGCGGCATTTAAAAATCCGCAATTAATAAAGGAGATGGCTTTGCAATTTGGGAGTCAGTGCATTGTTTTAGCCATTGATACAAAAAGAGAAGAAGATGGTGAATGGTATGTTTATTTGAATGGTGGCAGAACACCAACAGGTGTGCGTTGTATAGACTGGGCAAAACAGGCGACTGAATTGGGTGCAGGCGAAATTTTACTGACCTCTATGAACCATGACGGCACCAAACAGGGATTTGCTATCGACCTGACCAAACAGCTTTCTGAAATATTACCCATACCAATCATTGCCAGTGGCGGCGCGGGTAAAATGGATCATTTTTCAGAAGTTTTTGAACAGGGAAAAGCGGATGCTGCTTTAGCCGCCAGCATTTTTCATTTTAAGGAAATAGGTATTCAAGCATTAAAACGATATTTGAAAGAGAAAAATATTACCGTAAGGATATAGTGCTATGTTAAGAATAAAATGACGTATCGATTTGTGAATGGTCAATGGTGAAATATTGACCATTCACCTTTGCCAATGCACACTTAACTTAACACTGGTTTTAATTTTTTAAAAAAATTGTTCCTTTTCCCCTGTAACAGATTTAAGTTAATGCCTTCAACAATAAACAAATTTTATGCAGCCTGATTTTAAAAAATATGCGGATGGTTTGGTGCCTGCCATCATCCAGGATTATAAAACGCAAAAAGTGCTGATGCTTGGTTTCATGAATGAAGAGGCATTGAAAAAAACGGAACAGACAGGGCAGGTTAGTTTTTATAGCCGCTCCAAAAAGCGAATCTGGACAAAAGGAGAGGAGAGTGGTAATTATTTGAAACTGAAACAAATCCTCACGGATTGTGATAATGACAGCTTGCTGATCAGGGCTGAGCCCCTGGGTCCGGTTTGCCATACCGGATCTGATACATGCTGGAGCGAAAGAAATCATTCGGAAAATTTTTTGCTGTACCTGGAGGAGATCATTGCCCTAAGGCGGAACAGCAATGATGAAAATTCATATGTATACAAGCTTTTTAAAAAAGGATTAAACAAAATTGCACAAAAGGTTGGAGAAGAGGCAGTTGAATTGATAATTGAGGCAAAGGATGTTAATAAAGACCTTTTTTTGAATGAAGCTGCGGATTTGTTGTTTCATTTTTTAATTTTGTTACAATCAAAAAACGCCACCCTTAATGAAGTTACGCAGATACTCAAAGACAGACACGGGCATAGATAGCTGGAAACTAATTGTGTTGCTCGTTTTATTTTTTCCATTTTCAGGTTTTTCTCAGGCTACAGGTTATACCATACTGGGTAACGTGGCCGGGCTACCCGATGGTGCGGATGTGAGCATAACTACAACACAGAATGAACCCCAGATAGTAGCCTCTGCAAAAGCAGTTAAGGGGAAATTTATGCTGAAA
This sequence comes from Chitinophagaceae bacterium, assembly GCA_013696395.1. Lineage (GTDB taxonomy): Bacteria > Bacteroidota > Bacteroidia > Chitinophagales > Chitinophagaceae > JACCYQ01. The sequence goes on along the minus strand of JACCYQ010000169.1, from coordinate 1,442 downwards.
GGCAGTGTGGAAGAACCAGGATTGTTTTTCTTGGCTTTGGGAGAAGCACAACCTCAGTACATATTCCTGGATAACAGCAATATTGGAATTGAAGGAAAAAATAGTGATCTCAAAAGCTTACTTATAAAAGGTTCTTCTTCGCATAGTGATTTTACAGAGTTCCGAAAAATTTTCGATCCCCTTGTGGGAGAATTGAATGGAACAGCTGCTCAAATGAATAAAACTGCTGATGCAGTTGAAAGAAGTGGATTACAGGAAAAATATGATTCGGTTTCTCAGCTGGTTCAAAAAGGTATTGATGAATTTATTTCGAAGAAACCAGCATCCTTTGTATCAACATTCCTTTTGACGATTACCATGCAAATGAATGAAGATGTAGCGACGCTTGAAAACAGGTTTAATAAATTAAAACCGGAGATCAGGAACTCCAGGATGGGTGCAGCTTTACAACAACAAATTTTAATCAGTAAAACCGGGGCTGTTGGAACCCAGGCCCTGGATTTTACGCAGCCCGATATAAATGGTAACCCGGTAGCGTTATCTTCTTTCCGTGGTAAATATGTATTGGTTGATTTCTGGGCCAGTTGGTGCAGGCCCTGCCGTATTGAAAATCCCAATGTAGTGGAAAATTTCAACAAATTTAAGGAACGCAATTTTACGGTTCTTGGCGTATCTCTTGACCGGCCCGGACAAAAGGAAAACTGGTTAAAAGCTATTGAACAGGATAAATTATCCTGGACTAACGTGAGTGATCTGAAGTTCTGGCAAAATGAAGCGGCCCAATTATACCGGGTAAATGGAATTCCATTTAATATTTTGATTGATCCCCAGGGAAAAGTCATTGCAAGGAACCTGAGAGGTCCTGACCTGCAGCATAAACTTTGCGAAGTTTTAGGTGGTTGTGGTGCGAATGCTAAAAATTAAAAAGACATTGTATACATTTTTAAAATCCCGGGGTATAATTCCCCGGGTTTTTTTTGCCATGATTTAGTAATAAAAGAGTTGAAGTTCTTTCACTGTACTCGTAATCCGTTACATGCGGAGGCCAACAACCGAAAGGAATGATTAAAATGTTTATCCAAACAATTGGCAAGCGCAAGTTTACTAATTGGTCGAGGCATCTTGAAGAGCCGTATGAATCGAGAGGTTCACAGCTTGTCCCGAACTTGATTCGGGATACGGTTCTGTGAGGAGCAGGGGGTGAAACTCCCCTTGCTTACTCGACTGGTTGCTGTTTTTTTGAACTAAAATGTATCCTATTAGAATATTAAGTCACATCATGTCTTCATTTTTAATATTTAATTCTAACTCGATATTTTTTAAAATCAATAAGTCAAAAACATTTCTTGAATTTTATTCTTGTCTTTAGTAATAGTTAACGCAAGCATTAAAAGTATCCTTGCTTTTTGAGGATTAAGGTTATCTGATACTATTGTGCCAAG
>JACCYQ010000091.1 GCA_013696395.1 Chitinophagaceae bacterium | reverse complement strand
CAGCAATAAAGCTGGCTTCAAAAAAAAACCTCCACCCGGGAGGGAATTTGGAGCGGAAGACCGGGCTCGAACCGGCCACCCCGACCTTGGCAAGGTCGTGCTCTACCAAATGAGCTACTTCCGCAATGCTAAAGAACTAATGGGGTGCAAAAATAAGGGAATGAAAGATTTCAACTAAAAATTCTGTAAGCTATTTGTACTTAGGTGTATACAAGGAACTTTCAGGCACCTCTACATTCGGTTTGCCTTCATAACCATAATTGGCTAATGCTATAGAAATTCCTATAAATAAGGCTACCACACATGCAATTTGCAGGTAAAATAAAAACGCGGATGAAGATACCCAGTTATGTGTGAAATCAGTATCCTGTACTTTCTGTAATTCTTCATGATATTCGTTGTGTGGATCCATAGTTATGAAATTAATGCTGCAAAAATAACGTTTCGCATTAAATGGTTTCTACTATTTTACAATTTCTTTGAAAAATTTTTTCTTTTTTATAAAGTGTTGCCAAACCAGGTTTTTAGGATAATAACCCTTTAACCTTGCTGAATTTTTTTTAGGCCCGAACTTTTCTTTTGGTGCAAAAAAAAGCCACTTAATATATCCCCTGTGTGCCCTCGCAATTGACAGGAAATAACCTCCATCTCCGCTCAATAAACCTTTGCATGCGGAAATGGCATTTAATAATATCCTGTATGGGATTTTCCAGATTTTTTGCGCCATTGGCATATTCTTACTGATCATGATGAGGTTATTGCGGAAATTCAAATAGGTTTTATGGCTATTTCCTTTAGGTAATGTTCCGCCGCCTACATGATAAATTTTAGCTGCGGGGCAACTGTAAATCAGGTAACCTGCCAATTGTAACCGCCAACATAGGTCTATTTCCTCCTGGTGCGCAAAAAAATATTCATCAAATCCATTTACTTCATGAAAAGCTTTAGCCCTGATAAATATAGCAGCACCACTTGCCCAAAAAATAGTTTCCTGCTGGTCATATTGTCCAATATCTTCTTCACAATAATCAAATACCCTTCCTTTGGCAAAAGGATAACCAAATTTATCCAGCCATCCACCAGCGGCGCCTGCATAATCAAAAACATTTTTTTCCTGGTACGATAAAATCTTAGGTTGGCATGCAGCAATAACAGGATTACTCTCTAATAATTTAATCATCGGTTCTATCCAGCCTGCAGTAACTTCTGCATCAGAATTCAATAAAATAAAATAATCCGCCTGCACTCTTTTTAATGCTTCATTATAACCTTTCGCAAAGCCATAATTTTTATCCAGTAAAATTATTTTTACTGCGGGATAAAATTCTTGTAAAAATGAAATACTATCATCTGTTGAAGCATTATCTGCTATTATGATCTCTGTATTTTCATGGTTGTTACTGATCACCGAAGGAAGAAATTGTTGCAGGTAATTTTTACCATTCCAGTTCAGAATAACTACGGCTACTTTCGGTGATTTTATCAATCTGTATAAATTATTTTTTCAAAAATAAGGCAAGGCGCTATATGATCATTAAATTCGAAAAATGTTTCAGCAATTCTTCAATTGGAAAACGGCCCTGGCACTTGTTGCTATTTTGATAGCCAGTGGCACCATTTTCTATTCTCAATACCTGGCACGTAAGATAGCGAAAGAAGAAAGGCAAAAAGTGGAGCAGTGGGTTGAAGCGAGTAATGTTCTATTAAATGCAGACCAGGAAGGTGATACAAGATTGCCTTTAAAAATTATACAGGATAATGATGATGTGCCGATCATTTACACCAATGAAGTCGATAGCATCATCGACTATATTAACCTTGATACTGCAAAGTTGAATACCAGGAATAATTATTTAGAAGATAAACTGCAAGAATTTAAATCAGATAATCCCCCCATTGTCTGGACAGACCCTTCAGATAGTACAAAAATAAATCGTTATTATTACGGTCATACCTCACTGTTAAATGAAGTACAGTTTTATCCCATCATTCAATTAGCGATCATTGGACTGTTTATTCTGATTACTTTACTTGCATTAAGAAGTAGTTACCGCTCGGTACAAAACCAGGTTTGGGCGGGCATGGCAAAAGAAACGGCGCATCAATTAGGAACACCTTTATCTTCATTAGAAGGATGGATTGAAATGCTGAAACAAAATCCAGATAATGCAAATATTTCAGGTGAATTGGAAAAGGATCTCAACCGGTTGCGACTTGTTTCAGACAGGTTTGGTAAGATAGGCAGCAAACCAAAGCTGGAAGAGATGGATATAATTGAGCAGGTTACTTATATGATTGAATATATACGCCGGAGAGCCCCGGAAAAAGTGATTTTTTCAATAGATACATATGGTCATAAAACTATGCCTGTGAAAATTTCCGGACCATTATTCGATTGGGTTATTGAGAATATTTTAAAAAATGCGCTGGATGCAATGGAAGGTAAGGGTGCTATCCAGGTTGGTATAAAAAAATCTGCGGAAGATATAATAATAGAAATAACAGATTCCGGTAAAGGAATCAGCAAGCAAAACTTGTCCCGCATTTTTAAGCCTGGCTTTACAACTAAAAAAAGAGGATGGGGGTTAGGTTTAAGTTTATCAAAGCGCATCATTGAAAAATATCATATGGGTAAATTGATTGTAAAAAGTTCGGAACCAGGTAAGGGTACAACTTTCAGAATCGTGTTACATGCATGATGTAAAATTAATGCAAATGATTTTTTTCACTAACCTTGTTATGCTTTAAATTTGCAGTCCTTCAAAAGCGGCGGTGGCGAAATTGGTAGACGCACTACTTTGAGGTGGTAGCGATCGTAAAGGTCGTGGGAGTTCGAATCTCCTCTGCCGCACTAATCCCGGGTAAAACCGGGATTTTTTTATTGCAATTTTTGAATTGCATCACCTATAATCACACCATTATGAAATACCTTTAAATGATAATCCCCTGCAAAAAAATTATCCGGAGTAATTGTATAAATAATCTTTTTGAGATCACCTTTCTCATAATCAAAATGATCCCGGATCGTATATGCAATGGTTTCACCTTTTGGGGTAATAAAGTTCCCTGAATTCCAAATTGAATTTTGAATAACCCGCCCTACAGGATTTGTAACAACCATATAAACATCAGCTGAAGGAAGTCGCAAAATATTATTTTTCACCATAAAAGAAATGATCATCTTATCTGCTTTAGAAACCTGGTCAGTAGCTATTTCTTTATTATTTTTTCTGACATCTACCACGTTAAACTTCATGTCCGACAAAATAAAAGTGGAAGCCATGTTTACCATGTGTGAAAGTTCCTTATTCTCTTTGCCTAACTTGTCAATAGATGATTGAAGCGTCACCATTTCACCGGATAATTGATCCAGCGTTGCTTGTAACCTGGTTTTTTCAACCTCCAGTCCAATATTTTCATTGCTCATTTCTCCCATTAAAGTTTTCATTTGATTGATATGGTTACGGGCTCTTTCCAGATCTTTTTGAGTAGCGTAGCGATTTTTTATAATACCATTAATTGCTGCTTTAAGGCGGTTCAATTCAATTACTCTTACAGAAAGTTTATCCTTTATAGAATCAGCGGTATTCCTGGTGGAGTCCAATTCGGCCAATGATTCAGAGTAAATTTGTTGTAATGAATCCTGAATCGCATGGGCAATGGCTAAAGAATCACGAACCGGAACCTTTTCAATTAAGCGGTCACTATATAAGGACTTATCATATAAATGATAGACCCATGTAGCAACAAGACAGATGGAAAGTAATGCCAGTAATAATGATTTAGGTTCACGCATAATAATCAATTACGAGCAGACGGCAACACCGTTTATTTTTCAAACCAACAAAATGATCCGCCAACCCATTCTTTATCCTTATTATATCTTACACCCACCATTTTCCCTTTACTTAATCGTGCCAGGTTATTGGTTGCAACAGGCCGGATATCGCCATCTTTCCAGAAATAAAATAAGCGTATTTCAGCTTTGGCTAACTCTCCCGGTGTTTCAATAATGCTGGCATAATTTACTTTTCGCTGTAAAATCCAGTTCTCAGGGTCTTTAATTTTTTTTATATCATCTTCCATAACATCAACAACAACTCCCTGCCCGGCAAAGGAGAACAAAGGTTTTAACACAAACTGGTCAAGGTCCGTTGGAACTTGTTTTATATCTTTTAAAAAATAAGTAGCCGGAACATTTGGGTGCCTGATAAAAGGTAAAGTGTATTTGCTGATACGATAAAACCAGTTAGGATGGGGGACCCATTCAACATCAAGTTCTGTAAAAAGTATTTTCCCCTTTTCCTGTACTTCTGGTGATTGCTGTAAAAGGTCATCAAATATCAGGCGGTTATATATTCTTTTTACCCGGATTTTTTTACCATCCCTTTTATAAAACAGATGTTTTCCTTCTACTAATAAATCGGTTATACATACGGGTTTGATGCCGGTATAATCTTCAGTGCAAAAAAAGTCAATCCTTGTTTTTTGTTTTTCCGGAAATATTTCCAATAATATTACTTCATCCGGTTGATGATTACCCAAAATAATTTCCTGTAACAATGCGATATATGTTTCCCTGGTAAATCCATTTAGATAATTATCGTAACCATCAGGTTTAATAAAATGTTTTGCACTGATTTCAGGTAGCAGAACCTGGTATGCAAAAAGAGAAGGGAAGCCCTGCATCTCTATAAGTTGTGGTTCAATTTCACCATCACTGTTTTCACAAATGCCAAAATCGAACGCAAAAAAATGGGAACGTTCATTTTCCTGCGGTACAAGGAGGTCTTGAGGAATAGCATTTTCTGTTAGCTTTTTAAATTTTTCGTCATTAATAATATCTATGATGCTTTCACAGGCGTCCAGCATTTTTTGTTTAAAAGAACGGGGAATAAATAAAGGTGTTTCAGCTACCCTGAAATCTAACTGTCCCGGGTGAACGCCAGACAAATTCTTCAGAAAATTCTGGTATTTTTCATCACTAAACTGGTCATTAAAGCGCTTGCGTAATGCTGGTACCATGAATGAAATGTTTATTTAAAGTAAGTTAAGGAGAAAAGGTAACAGGTATGGATCTGAAAAACCAAACGGTTAATTTGTTACTGCAATTTCTTCAACAGCATGATTGAGAAAGTTGGGAAGCAAATGAGAATTGGTAAGTAAAATTTTTCCGGGATCATTTAACCCATGGATCATACTATGCCATTTATCTTCTCCATGGTTATCTATCACTGTTTTCTTTTTGTCGTCACGAAGCAAATACATCGTCATACCAGTTGCATCTGCTTCCGGATGAAACTGCGTACCAATCATATAACGATTGAAACGAATGGCCATCACAGCTCTTTCAAGCGGAACATGCGGCCTATCTTTTTCGATTGATAGGATACTGGCGCCCATCTTTCTCAGTTTACCATGATTTGGCTTTATAACCTGGTAGTCGCGACTGTCAACAGCATAAAAAGGATCTGGCAATCCTTCAAAAATAGGTTCAGTATCCGCATCATCCAGCATGTGGACAGGGAAAACTCCAAATGCTGTTGATTTGCGCCTGGTTACACTGGCAACTTCAAAATGCCTGCAGGCTAATTGATAAGAATGACAAATAAAAAAAACATGCTTTTTATTAAACCGGAGCGGATCATTGTTCCAATTTAAAATCTCGTGTACCCACTGCAAATATTTTTTTTCCCATTCACTACCTTCACTATCCAGCGGGCTACCGGGTCCTCCACTTGAAATATAAATATCAAAATCCGTAGATGGAACTTCCTGATTAATTCTTACATCAAACACCTGTAATTGTACGTCCAGTTTATTAATCTTTTTCCAATGATCAATAATCTCCTTGATACAACGCATGCCCTCGTTAGGTACTCCTTCGTAAAGATCAAGCAGCGCTATGCTTATTCGTTTCTTCTCCTGTCCATTCATAGCGGCAAAAATACAGCTTTAATAAGCTTTTACTGGTTACAGAACTTGTAAATTATTAACAGCTATAGCGTATATTCTTAATAAATAATAAAAATTTCTCAACAGAGATATATTATCATTTATGATCAAAAACTTTTTCCCCATTTAAAAATGTCATCATAACCTGTGTGTTGAGAATTTCATTTTCAGAAACGGTCATAAGATCTTTATCCAGCAAAACAAAGTCAGCAAACTTTCCACTTTCCAGGCT
>JACCYQ010000064.1 GCA_013696395.1 Chitinophagaceae bacterium | reverse complement strand
GATGCGGCTTCCGGACGTGTGGAATAATGTTGAAAAAAATACCTGTTCGTGGTATTGACTTTGGGTATGAAATAGTGCTAAATTGCCGGTATTATTAATTTACGATTTAAAAATGAGCACTATGATCAAAATGCAAGTAATTGGTAACCTGGGCAAAGATTGCCTGGTTAACACAGTCAACGGAAAAAATGTAATCAATTTTACAGTAGCCCACACTGAAAAGTATCGCGACAGCCAGGGCAATAACCAGGAAAAAACAACCTGGGTTGATTGCGCTTACTGGAGTGATAAAACAGGTATTGCACCTTATTTAACTAAGGGAAAGCAGGTGTTTGTAGAAGGCACCCCGGAACTTAGGACGTATCAGAAAAATGATGGCACCAATGGTGCATCACTTTCACTACGTGTACGTGATGTGCAATTACTGGGTGGAAAAGCTGATGGCCCCTCTTCCGGCGGCTACAATCAACAGGCATCCTCTTCACAAGTTTCTGCTTCTAACGAAGTAAGTGAATCAGTAGACGATCTGCCTTTCTGATTGTCCTGACTTGTTATTTACCCCCGCCCGGATTTTTCCGGGGCGGGGGTTTTTTTTGCCCTTTACATTTGTTACGAGCATAGTTTATTGAATTCTATTAGAAGCGGTTATTTTTGCGACATGTCTACCTTTCACATTCCGTATCAAAGCTTAAAAGAATTTACAAAATCGATTTTTTTGGAAATCGGCTGTAATCATTCCGATGCAGAAAAAGCAACATTGGTATTGTTGTCTGCGGACCTGCGCGGAATAGATTCTCATGGTGTGGCAAGACTTAGTGGTTACGTAAGGCTTTGGGATGCGAAAAGAGTGAATCCCAACCCGGTAATGAAAATCATACATGAAACACCTTCCACTGCAGTAGTTGATGGAGACCAGGGACTTGGTTTGGTAGTAGCACCTTTTGCAATGCAAGTTGCGATTGAAAAAGCCCGCAACGTTGGAACAGGGTGGGTGAGTGTACAGAACAGTAATCATTTTGGTATAGCAGCAGTGCATTCCATGATGGCTGTTAATGAAGATATGATCGGTATTGCCATGACTAATGCGAGTGCTTTGGTAGCGCCAACTTTTTCAACTGAGCGGCTATTGGGTACAAATCCTATTTGCGTAAGTATTCCAGCTGGAGTGCAGCCACCCTTCGTCGCTGACCTGGCGACAACAACTGCAGCTAATGGAAAATTGGAAATTTTACAAAGAAACGGTGGAGTTGCACCACTTGGCTGGATCCAAAATAAAAATGGCCAGCCAACAACTGATCCTTTTGAACTCAAAAAAGGGGGAGCCTTACTTCCTCTTGGCGGAGACAGGGAACATGGTAGTCATAAGGGCTATGCGTTGGGGGCGGTCGTTGATATTTTTTCGGCAGTATTGAGTGGTGCCAATTATGGTCCCTGGGTACCGCCTTTTCCACCTTATATTCCTATGCCTGAAAATCAACCAGGCAAGGGCATTGGTCATTTTTTTGGGGCCATGCGCATAGATGCTTTTCGTCCTGCTGAAGATTTTAAAAAACATATGGATGCATGGATTAAACGATTTCGCGAAGCAAAAACTGCAGACGGTTACTCAAATGTTTTAATACCCGGGGATCCCGAAAGGGAAATGGAACAGGAACGTTTGCAAGCCGGTATACCACTTATGCCTGCAGTGGTTGATGACTTGAAATCAATTGCCGTTAGATTTGATTTGTCGCATCCTTTTAATGCATGAAGATTTGATTTCAAATAACGCGTCCTCCATTATATTTGCAGGCTGACTAAATAATCAAAATTGTCAGTAGAATTTTATGAAAGTGATGAAGTTTGGCGGTACCAGTTTGGGCCAGCCGGAAAGAATGAAAGAGGTTACCAAATTAGTAACAGCAGGTAATGAACCTGTCATTGTTGTGTTATCTGCATTGTCTGGAACCACGAATGCATTAGTGGAGATCGGGAATGAATTGGCTAATGGTCACCGGGAGAATGCAAAAAAACTGATTGCCGCTCTTGAAGAAAAATACCAGGTATTTATAAATTCTTTGATTGAAAAGCCGGAATCAGTTCAAAAAGTGCAGAACCTGGTGGCAGAGCATTTTGAATTTTTGAACATCATCCTGAAAATTTCTTTCAGTGAAGCACTTTTTAAAGACATCGTGGCGCAAGGGGAATTACTTTCCACCCGGTTGTTTTCTATTTACCTGGAAGAGCAAAAAATTGACCATGTTCTTATTCCTGCGCTGGAGTTCATGAGTATTGATCAGAATAATGAACCACAGATAGGGAGTATTAAGATTAAGCTAAACCAGTTATTACAAAAACATAAGCATCAGAAATTATTTATTACCCAGGGTTATATCTGCCGTAATTCGAAAGGAGAGGTTGATAATCTTAAAAGAGGTGGCAGCGATTACAGCGCGTCCCTGATTGCAGCTTCAATCAATGCTTCGGTTTGTGAAATTTGGACAGATATTGATGGAATGCACAATAATGATCCGCGCATAGTAAATAAAACTATCCCGGTTGAACAATTAAGTTTTAATGAAGCCGCCGAGCTTGCATATTTTGGTGCGAAAATATTACACCCGGCTTCCATATGGCCTGCGCAGCAATATAATATTCCGGTAAAATTGTTGAATACCATGAGACCTTCTGCAAAAGGTACCCTGATTACTGAACAAGCGGCTTCAGTGGGGGTAAAAGCCGTTGCTGCGAAAGATGGAATTATTGCTATAAAAATTAAAAGCAGCCGGATGCTTTTGGCTTATGGATTTTTAAGAAAGATCTTCGAGATTTTTGAAAAATACCATACATCTATTGACATGATCACCACTTCGGAAGTAGCTGTATCCGTTACCATCGATGAAGAAAATAATTTACCTCAAATATTAAAAGAACTGGAAACCTTTGGCAACGTTGAAGTAGATAAAAACCAGGTGATCATTTCAGTAGTTGGAAACGAAATTTCTCATACACCCAACATAGTCAAGAAATTGTTTGATTCCATTGGAAATATTCCTGTAAGAATGGTTTCCTATGGAGGTAGTAAGCATAATATATCACTATTAGTTCCTGCAGAATACAAAACCAAAATATTGAAACAATTAAATAAGGGCATGTTCGGGCTGGAATAAAAAAACCTTCCAATATTGAAAGGTTTTACTTCTTTATTCATTGAAATGTATCCATCATTATATCACCAGCATGGCGTCGCCATAACTGAAAAAACGATATTTATCTTTAATCGCTTTTTTATAAGCTTCTATTGCCAGATCATACCCCGCAAAGGCACATGCCATAATTAATAAACTTGTTTTGGGTAAATGAAAATTAGTGATGAGGGAATCTGCAATATTGAAATTATAAGGTGGATGAATAAATACATTTGTCCATCCTTCTGAAGGTTTTAATAATTTTTGAGCAGTAAATGAAGATTCAAGAGCCCGCATGGTAGTAGTTCCCACTGAGCAAATTCTATTTCCCGATTGTTTGGCTTTGTTTACAACATTGCAAGCCGCTTCTTCAATACGATAATATTCAGCATCCATTTTGTGTTTACTCAAATCCTCCACTTCTATAGGACGAAAAGTTCCTAAACCGGTATGCAGAGTAACTTCAGCAAAACGAATCCCCTGAATTTCCAGGCGTTTGATCAGTTCCCTGCTGAAGTGCAAACCAGCAGTAGGAGCAGCTACTGCACCTTCATGCTTGGCATAAACAGTCTGGTATCTTTCTCTGTCTTCATCATCCGGTTTCCTTTTAATATATTTTGGAAGCGGAGTTTCTCCTAATCTTTCAAGCATCTGCCGGAATGATTCTTCACTGTCTTCCCACAAAAAACGGATGGTGCGACCACGACTGGTTGTGTTATCGATCACTTCAGCTACCAGTTCCTCACCATCTCCAAAATATAATTTGTTACCCACACGAATTTTACGTGCGGGATCAACGATTACATCCCATAAACGATTGGGCTTATTTAATTCACGCAAAAGAAATACTTCAATCCGGGCGCCGGTTTTTTCTTTCCGGCCATACATACGTGCAGGAAATACCTTAGTATTATTTACAATAAAGGCATCTTTATCATCAAAATAATCCAATACATCACGGAAATGTTTATTTTCCATTTGTCCGGTGTGACGGTGAATCACCATCATACGGGCATCTTCTCTTTGTTTGGCGGGGTGTTGGGCAATAAGGTTTAAGGGTAGATCGAATTTAAATTGGGAAAGCTTCATTGACTGTTATGTTTATGATATAAGCCTGATGATTCAAACCTGGGGTATAACAGCCGGGAAAGGATCCAAATAATAACCCGGTCTTACGGCACCGGTTTTGATCATTCAGGTGTACTTTAAAGTGCGCAAAGGTAATTAAAAAAATTATTCGAATCATTAATTTTTTTACCTTGATATTATGGGGTTAACCCCGGACAGGGAGAATTTATTACGCTTATCAAATTGATCTTTTCCGGAACGGGACGATATGCCATACAAACCGCGCAATCTTCCTTTGTTTCCTGAACGAATTCAAAATAAAACTCATCTCCTTCATTTAAAGAAGATGGAAAAGTGCATGGGCTTCCCAATTTAAAAGCATTTTGATATTGTTTATCAGATTCCGGATCTGTCCAGGAAGTTTCGACTTTCGATGTATCAAAATCACCTTTAATAATGGTGATAACATAGTTTGAACATATCCCTTTTATTTCCAGTCTGCCTTTTAAACATTCTTTAGAGTCAGTCTTTTTATTGCATTTATTGGATTCTGAAAATACAATAGGAGCAAGGGCTACAAGTAAAAAAAATAATCGCATTGTTATTTATTAAAAGGTTTAAATTTTTTATTCCATCCTTAAAATCGAAGATGTCTTACGGTGTACCCTTGATTGCTTAATTGCTTTAGCGAATCAATTCCAATCTTGAGATGGTTTTCAACAAAATCAGCCGTAACTTTTAAATCGCTTTCTTCTGTTTTTACTCCTTCAGGAACCATTGGCTGGTCACTAACAAGTAATAATGCTCCTGTTGGAATTTTATTATAAAAACCAACCGTGAAAATAGTGGCGGTTTCCATATCAATGGCATATGCTCTTATTTCCTTTAAATAGGTTTTAAAATCTTCATCATGTTCCCAAACCCGTCGATTGGTTGTATATACGGTACCTGTCCAATAATCAACGCCATAATCCCGAATGGTAGTGGATATTGCTTTTTGTAATGCAAATGCTGGAAGAGCAGGTACTTCCGGTGGAAAGTAATCTCCACTGGTACCTTCTCCTCTAATAGCAGCGATCGGTAATATCAGGTCCCCGATTTTATTTCTTTTTTTTAAACCTCCGCATTTTCCCAGGAACAAAACTGCTTTTGGAGATATGGCATACAATAAATCCATTACTGTTGCAGCAGTGGGGCTACCCATTCCGAAATTAATAATTGTTATATCGTCTGCCGTAGCACACTGCATAGGTTTACCAATACCTACCACTTCCGTATTATTCCATTCAGCAAACTTGATTACATAATTACTGAAATTAGTCAGCAGAATATAATTCCCAAAATTCTCTAATTTTTCCCCGGTATACCGGGGCAACCAATTCTTTACAATATCTTCTTTCGTTTTCATCTTCAATAAATTTTATAATTAGATTTCTTTAGAATCTAACATGTCCAAATGCAGAACCAGGTGCGCTAATTTAAAACATTTACATTTGAACCATGTTCAATATTCAATATCCCGAACCAGACTTTAAATTAAAAAAAGAAAAGGATCGGGATTTTATTTTTGATCCTTATCGCAAAATATGGCTCCGACTGACCGGGGAAGAATGGGTCCGTCAGAATTTTATTGCTTACCTGGTAAAAGAACTCCAATATCCTGCTTCCCTGATTGCTATTGAAAAAGAAATTATGCTGGGGGAATTAAAAAAAAGATTTGATATCCTGGTATATGACCCTTCCTTTCATCCCTGGATGATGATTGAATGTAAAGCCCCATCTGTTCCTTTATCCGCTTCAGTGTTACAACAAGTGCTTCGTTATAATATCAGTTTACCCGTTACCTATTTGGTGATCACCAACGGAAATTTTTCAATGGCATATTCAAAATATGAAGGTGATCTGGTAACGCTGCAACATTTACCAACATGGGAAGTTGCATCACATAAATAATTCCCATTTCTCCATAAAAAAAAGCTGCATGTAGCAGCTTTCGATTTAGAAACATTACTGATTATGGGAAAATACCCAGTTCAGCATAACTGTTCGCCACTTTATTGATAGCCACTACATATGCAGCCGTACGCATGTCAGGAATTTGGGGATTGGCTCTCCAAACGGCCATTACTTCATGGGTTGCCGTAATCATGGTTTCTTCCAGCCCACTATGTACCAGGTCTACTTCTTCCGGGCCATGTAATATAAAATTGCGTTCCCTTTCATTAACTTTTTTAGAAGTCAACTCTTCAATTTGTCCAAGTATGTGAGCGTTCAGGTTTTCTGTAAATCGTTTTTCCATACGACCATAACGCACATGGCTAAGGTTTTTTAACCATTCAAAATAGGAAACGGTAACACCGCCTGCATTCAGGTACATATCCGGAATTACGATCACCCCTTTTTTAATCAGGATCTCATCCGCATCAGGAGTTATAGGCCCATTGGCAGCTTCACCTATTAATTTGGCTTTTATCCGTGAGGCATTTTCTACATTAATCACATTTTCCAGGGCGGCTGGTATCAGGATATCGCAATCCATTTCCAATGCTTCGGAATTATGTTCAAAATTATTTGCTCCTGGAAAATTCAAAATTGAGCCGGTGTCTTTACGATGATTAAATACTGCATCCACATCAAGACCTTCTTCTTTCCAGATAGCACCCTCGTATTCAGCAAGCCCAATGATCTTTGCGCCGGCATCCTGGAAAAATTTTGCACTATGATATCCTACATTACCTAAACCCTGGATGACCACTTTTTTGCCAACAATACCAAGGGGAAGTTCTAATTTATTCATTACATCCGGTATATCACAAACTTCTCTTACACCATAAAAAACACCCAGGCCTGTTGCCTCCCGGCGTCCGCGAACGCCACCTTGTGTTACTGGTTTCCCGGTTACACATCCTGCTGCATCAATATCCCCGGGGCGTAATGAAGAATAGGTATCTACTATCCAGGCCATTTCCCTTTCTCCTGTACCATAATCAGGAGCAGGAACATCCGTACCGGGCCCAATAAAATTTTTGCGTACTAGTTCTGCCGTATAACGACGGGTAATTTTTTCAAGTTCATAAGCACTGAATTCCTTTGGATTGATTTTGATTCCACCTTTACCACCTCCAAATGGTACATTAACGATTGCGCATTTATAAGTCATTAATGCGGCTAATGCCATTACTTCATCCTGGTTTACTTCTGCGGCAAACCGGATGCCTCCTTTACAAGGAGTCTTATGTTGAGAGTGCTGAACCCGGTAGGCTTCTATTACTTTAATGCCGCCGTTATCTAATTTAACGGGGAAGCGCATACGATAAACGGCATTGCATGCTTTGATCTGTTCAAGAATGCCCGGGTCCCATTTGGTGAATTTTGCCGCTTTATCAAAACTCTTTATTACATTCTCAAAAAAGCTATAATCTGGATTTTCTGACATTTTATATTAATTTATAATCGTTGTATGGAAATATATTCAGGTTTTATTTTCAAATATTTTTAGTGTTTGTCTTTTTCTAATCGGCTTAT
Organism: Chitinophagaceae bacterium; assembly: GCA_013696395.1. Taxonomy (GTDB): domain Bacteria; phylum Bacteroidota; class Bacteroidia; order Chitinophagales; family Chitinophagaceae; genus JACCYQ01. The sequence goes on along the minus strand of JACCYQ010000064.1, from coordinate 3,663 downwards.
TTTTTTATCGAGTCGTACCAGGTAAAAAATCAACCCCAATAAAATGGTGAGCATAACGGCAATAACTACATAAATTTTTCCATTACTACGCATCAGATCGGCCATTTCTGTTTCTGCTGTATCCTGCGCCAGGGTAAATAACATCAGCAAGCAAAAAACAAAACTGGTTGCAAATTTTTTCATCTTATTCGTAGATTAACATTTTTTCCTTGAGCAGGTTGATTCTTATTTTCAATGTGGTGATCCAGACCCCCAGTAATGTCCATCCTAAAATTGCAGGGTAGAAAACCATTCTCATGCGGCTATCCACATCATTGGTATTAAGTGCTGGATTTCCTTCCTGGCCAGGGTGCAGGCTGGGTAATAAACGCGGTAATATCCAAATTGTTGGAAATAAAAAAGCAAAGGCAAAGATGTTATATACAGCACTGATCCTTGCTTTTTTATCCATATCCGTTATGGAGTCCCTTAAAACCAGGTAAGCGAAATAAATCAATAATGCTATTGCCGCTCCTATTAATTTAGGATCCCTTGCAATAGTACTAAAGGATGCATAGGCTGGATTATTTGGATCTGCCCAGGTATAACTCATCCAGATTGCGCCGGTACTGTAACCTAATATTCCAAAAATAATTCCTATAACTGCATATTGACGGGAACAGATATCATGTTTCAGTTTATTATTTCGCAGGAATAAAATGGCATGTACTACAGAAATTATGAACAGGATCATCATTGCAAACCACATACAAACATGAAAGTAAAGATTTCTGATAGTTTCCTGTAACTGGGGCAACCGGGGTACATTTGCCATTAATCCAACGGTAAAAGTGTAGACCAATAATAATACGCTCAATATTTTCCACCAGGCTTTACGCATATACATTTTTCATACGGCATCTTATGAGCAAAATGGCTGAGAGGCCGGCAATCTTTTTAAAAAGTGCTGCAAAAATAGCATAAAGGCATTCAATAGAATGTAAAAGCGCAAAACTTTTTTATTCAACAAATGCATCCTAGTCTTTCCATAAAAATGGAAATAGTATAACGGAGAGGACAATTACCATTGCATCGAGTGCTATCAATAACAAAACCGTTTCTACAGGAATAGTCATCATGTTATTAAATGCTGCTTTTGACAATCGCATTAATAAAAGCAGTTGAGGAATAATAAGAGGAAAACCCAGAATAGCCATAATAGCTGCATTTTGCTGAGCCTTAGCCGCAATAGCGGCAAGGAAAGTAAATACCAGGCTTAAACTCCAACCACCTAATAAGACAAGCCCAATAAAAGCACCCAATTTTTCAACCGGGTTTCCTAAAAACAAACTAAAAAGTCCCAGGCTCAGCACACTCATAACCAACATCAGTAATGAATTGAAAAACAATTTTGCCAGCATGAATTGCGCAGGTCCTGCTATTGAATAGTAATAAAGCATCCGGCCGCGGTTTTCCTGTAAAAAACTTTTAGCTACCGCATTGATACTTATAAAAAGCTGAATAACCCAGAACAGGCCATTCCAAATATCGCTCTCGGGAACTTCAACTGCCATAAATAACACAAAAATGGTAGAACCTATATATAATAGTATTCCATAAAAAGTGTACTGCTGCCTTATTTCAAGAAGCAAGTCTTTATTGAAAAGTGCGTATATTATTTTCAATGATTGAACCATATATGCAGTTCAGGATTGGTTTTCAAAATAACAATGACGGCAACGAGGTTCATAAACATCTTTTTCTCCCAGCATTACCTGGTCATCATTCGGAATTTTCCGATAAGAGTAACTAGCCATGTTTCCACATTGCATACAAATAGCATGGAGTTTGGTGATATAATCCGCTTTTGCCAGTAAAAAAGGCATTTGACCAAAAGGTTTACCAGAATAATCCATATCCAGGCCGGCTACAATTACTCTGATACCTTTATAAGCCAGCAAGTCACACACATAGGGTAATTCACCATCGAAAAACTGTGCTTCATCAATTCCGATTACATCCGCACCCTGGGCAAGTAATAATATTTTTTGTGAGTTGTCAACAGGTGTAGAACTTATAACGTTTTCATCATGCGAAACAATTTTTATTTCATCATAACGAGTATCAATAGCGGGTTTGAATATTTCCACTTTCAGGTTAGCGATTTTTACTCTTTTTAACCGCCTTATGAGTTCTTCAGTTTTACCAGAAAACATAGAGCCGCATATCACTTCAATCCATCCACGACGTTCACCACTTATATTTGGTTCTATAAACATGGGTTAAAATTCCTTTTCTTTATTCACATTTAGTTAATTGGCAAACAGTTTGTAACTTTAGAATCTTCTAATTCAAAGTGGCCAAAAGTAGTATAATCAATGGAAAGAATTGAGGCTCTGATATCCAAATTAAATGATCAGTACCGGAATAAAGCTGGTGCCACGCAGATGTTAATCACTATTCGAATGCTTGAAGCTGCGTTGGCAGATCATTCTCAGCAATCTCACCAAACTTTAGGAACATCCAAAGTGGCAGTGGTTTTACCCCGGTCATCCGGAAGCAGGTATTCAATGGATGAAGAGATTAAGGAAGTTAAGGAAGTTGAAAAAGTTTCAACTGCGAATAAGTCGAAGGTATTAGAAAAGGAAATTCATTATCCTAAGCGTGAATCTGTCCTGCAGGAGCAGTTAAATATGGGTTTCGATCCGATTTTGGAAATACCTACTCTTACCCAGCAACATTCATTAAAAGAGATTAATGAAGCCGTGGCCATCCAACAGGAATCGCTTAATGACAGATTAAAACAATCAAAAATAGAATTAGCTGAAACGCTGAAGGAAACTCCCATACGTGATCTTAGAAAAGCTGTTGGAGTTAATGATCGTTTTGTATTTATCAGTGAATTGTTCCGGGGTGATGAAGCTATGTATGAAAGAAGTATTAAAACCATTAATGGATTTAATATTTATGCAGAAGCAGAATACTGGATAAACAGGGAATTAAAAACAAAAATAGGCTGGGACGATTCCCGGGAAAATGTCAAGCATTTTTACAAATTGGTCAAAAGACGGTTTTCCTGAATATATCCTATAATTTTTTCTGTGGCACCCTTGTTTTCTTTTATAAATGATTGAGCCGCTTCGGATGCTTTCTTATAACTTATTTCATCCGAAAAATATTCCTGTAAAAATGCTTTCAATTGATCTTTATTACAAAAGCTTTTTCCACCACCTGCCTTAATTAAATTTTCAGCCTCTTTAAATTTTGAATGATTAGGTCCAAACAATACAGGTTTCCCCCAGGTGGCCGCTTCCAGGATATTATGAATTCCATCTATCGAAAATCCACCTCCAACATAAGTTACATCACCATACTGGTAAAGCCTGGATAGCATACCTACATTATCTATAACCAGGTATCGGGCCTGGCTTACCAATTCCTCATCATTCAATTCACTGTAAAATACAGCCCCTTTAAACAGGCTCCGAATACTGGCAAGATTCACTTTATTAATTTCATGTGGAGCAATAACCAATTTTATATTTTCAAAACCTTTCTGTTGAAAAACAGTATATAGTATCTCTTCATCTTTTGGCCATGTACTTCCTGCGATTAAAATTTGTTTATCCTGCTTAAAAGCATTAATAAAAGGAATGGATGATTTATGAAGACTGATCTCTGAAA
>JACCYQ010000047.1 GCA_013696395.1 Chitinophagaceae bacterium | reverse complement strand
CCGGCTGCAAGTAATACGGATGCCATGGAGGCTGCCATACCAATACAAATAGTTGCTACATCAGGCGATACGTATTGCATGGTATCATATAATCCAAGGCCTGCGTACACACTGCCGCCCGGTGAATTGATATACATATTGATATCACGGGTACGGTCAGTCGAATCCAGGAAAAGCAACTGGGCAGTCACAATATTAGCTACTTCATCATTGATTGGATAACCCAGAAAAATGATGCGATCCATCATTAAGCGGCTATAAACATCCATTACAGCCACATTCATTGGCCTTTCTTCAATAATGTTAGGCGTTAAACCCGTTACGAGGTGTTTGGTATAACTATTTAAAGTATTACTACTAATGCCACGGTGTTTGACCGCATATTTTTCAAATTCTGAATTAAAGCTCATATGGGAATTTTTATTCTTAGTATTAGGTAATCAAATATCCGTCCAAATGCCAAAACCGCAAAATAAGTTGACAAGATGACTGATTAAATAAAAAAGGTTGACCGGTAATTCCATACTGATCAACCTTTTCTTTTAAAATTTATATAATTAATGGTGGTGATTATGTACTTCAATGATTTTTGTAAATTCATCACCTGAAATTTTCTTGTCAGTTGCATTAACTTTTCCTTCACCCCATTCAAATATTTTTTGGGTTTGAATGCGGTGGTAAGCATCCTCTACAAATTTTTTATCCTTCATCATTTTGTCAACATAATCTTTTATCCAATCCTGCTCTTCATCCATGCCACTCATTCCCATATATCCAAATAATTGCTGTTTGGCCAGGTTGCGGATATCGTCCGGGTTTACCTGGATATCATTCTCATTCACCAGTTTTTCTGCAATAAGTGTCCATTTTAACTGGTTGGTAAAAGACGGAAATTCTTTTTCAACCTGTTCTTCCGTTTTAGTAGTTTCTCCCTGGGATAGCATCCACTTTTTTAAAAAATTTTCAGGGAATACAATATTGGTATTTTCCAGCAGGTAATGGTACACCTGGTCATGGACCTGATTAGCTGCCTGGCTATCCCAATATTTTTCTATTTCGGTTTTTACCTGGTTTCTAAAATCTTCTTCAGTTTTAATATTCAGGTTAGGATAAAGCTGGTTAAAAAATTCTTCGTTCAATTCTTTTTTTTCAACAAGTCCTACTTTTGTGATTACAACTTTGAAATATTTTTCAGCATCTGCTGACTCGTCCTTATTAAGCCCTAAATCACCCATAATCCATTCTCTTTCTTTTACATCAAAGGCTTCCTTTAGCTGGATGATAAATGAATCTGCCACTTTCTTACCTATTAAATTTGGCCTGGTACTCTCACTGAAATATTTTACCAGGAGAGAATTATCCTTGGTTATACCACCTTCTAATTCATTTCCATCAGCATCCGCTTCAATAAAGTTGACATTCAGCACATTTTCATCACCGTTTACTTCTTCTACATCTTTCATATTGCCGGATCGATTCTGTAATCGCTCAACATCTGCATTAATCATTTCTTCTGTGGCTTCTACTTTATACCGGGTAAAATTTCCTTTTGAAAGATCGGCTAATTCAAATTCTGGTTTTAAACCCACTTCAAAAGAAAAAGAATAATCAACCGGGTTGTTAACATCCAGGTTTTGTATATTAAAGTCCAATGGTAACGGTTGAGCAAAAATCTCCAGCTTTTCATTCTGTAAATAGGTATTAAGCTCACGGTCTACTGTGCGCAGAACTTCATCAGTAAGTACAGAACTACCATACATTTTTTTTATAAGACCAGCGGGAACCATTCCTTTTCGAAAACCAGGAATATTAGCTTTTTTGCTATGATCTTTCAAAGCTTTTTCAAAGGCAGGTAGATAATCTGATTTATCGATCAAAACGATCAGTTTATCGTGCTGCAAACCAATATTTTCTTTGGTGATAGTTGCCATGTAAATAAGTTGATAAGATTATGGGTTGAAATGTTGACTGGATTATCAACATTTCAACCTGGTGCGGATGGAGGGACTCGAACCCCCATGCCTCGCGGCACCAGATCCTAAGTCTGGCGTGTCTACCAATTTCACCACATCCGCTGCTATTTTATATCCCTTTAAGGATTCCAAATTCGGGCTGCAAATGTAGGTGTTTTATTTACTTTAAAAAAAGCTTCAAAAGATTCTTTTGTTTAGGATTTTAAATTTAACTAAACAATTTTGATCGTATATTATAGGTTGCACTTAACATCAACGTAAATTCGTGTAGCACAATCATATGGAAACGGTAGCACACATACCCAAATACGGTTTAAACGAAGAACAGGAGAAAAAACTCATCTTAAGAGAGTATCGATCCCTTTTGCGAAGTTTAAAAACAAAATTAAAGCCTGGTGATAGAAAATTGATCCGGAATGCTTTTGAAATAGCTGTGGAAGCTCATAAAACCATGCGTCGCAAAAGTGGCGAGCCCTATATTTTACATCCTTTAGCGGTTGCTAAGATCTGTATTGAAGAAATTGGTTTGGGTGTAAGGTCAACAATTTGTGCACTGATGCATGATACAGTTGAGGATACTGACATAACCCTGGAAGATGTAGAAAAAGAATTTGGGAATGAAATTGGCAGAATAGTAGGTGGATTAACCAAGATCAGTAATGTAGTAGATGTAAATGCATCCAAACAGGCTGAAAATTTCAAAAAAATATTATTAACCCTCACCGATGACCCCCGGGTAATTCTTATTAAACTGGCTGACAGGTTGCATAATATGAGAACCCTGGACAGCATGAAGAGGGAAAAGCAATTAAGAGTTTCTTCAGAAACAGTTTATGTTTATGCACCCCTTGCGCACCGGATGGGTTTATATAGCATTAAAACTGAAATGGAAGATCTGGCCATGAAATACATGGAGCCCGATACCTATCGCCAAATTGCCCGTAAACTGGCTGAAACAAAAAGAGAAAGATCAAAATTCATTAATGAATTTGTAAAACCGCTTAAAGATAAGCTGGTAAAGAATGGTTTTGATTTTGAAATGCATGGCAGGCCGAAAAGCATTCATTCCATATGGAATAAGATGAAGAAGAAAGCTGTGGATTTTGAAGAAGTATATGATCTTTTTGCTATCAGGGTCATTCTAAACTCAACACCGGAAAAAGAAAAAGAAGATTGCTGGAAGGTTTATTCATTAATTACGGATGAATATACTCCATCACCGGAGCGTCTCCGGGATTGGTTAAGCAATCCAAAAAGCAATGGGTATGAAGCACTTCATACTACTGTTATGGGTCCGCAAGGCAGATGGGTGGAGGTTCAGATCCGTTCTAAAAGAATGAATGAAATTGCCGAAAAAGGACTGGCTGCCCATTGGAAATATAAGGATGGTGGAAATGATGAAAGTCGTTTCGAAAAATGGTTTCACCAGATAAGAGAGGTGTTGACGAGCCAGGATACAGATTCAGTTGATTTTCTACAGGATTTCAAACTCAGCTTTCTGGCTGAGGAGATTTATGTTTATACGCCCAATGGAGACGTAAAAATGCTACCTACAGGATCTACCGCGCTTGACTTTGCATTTTCGGTTCATAGTGCTATCGGGGTTCAGTGTATCGGGGCAAAAGTGAATCATAAATTAGTGCCAATCAGTCATAAGCTGCGTAGTGGTGACCAGGTGGAAATTATTACCAGTAGCAAACAAAAGCCTAATGAAGACTGGTTAAATTTTGTGGTGACAGCAAAGGCCCGGAATAAAATAAAAGATGCTTTAAAAGATGAAAAACGAAAAATAGCTGAAGATGGAAAGTATGCCTTGCAGAAAAAATTGGAAAACATGGGCGCCGCATTCAGCCAGCATAATATTGAAGAATTGGTTGGATGGTTTAAATTAAATTCTCCTCTAGATCTTTTTTACCAGATAGCCGTAAAGAATATCGATTTAAAAGAGATCAAGGAACTTAAAGTTCATGGAGATAAGATCGAAATTCCAAAACCTGTTAAAGCCCTGGAAATAAAAACAGATTCGGGAATACCTTCAAAAAAAGATGCAGAATTGATCATTTTTGGAGAAAGCAGTGATAAAATAGTTTATAATCTGGCCAATTGCTGTAAACCTATTCCTGGAGATGATGTGTTTGGATTTGTAACTACTGGTAAAGGATTAACCATTCATCGAACCAATTGTCCGAATGCCGCAAAATTAATGGCCAATTACGGGCATCGGGTCGTAAAAACCAAATGGGCTAAAAATAAAGAAATTTCATTTTTAACCGGTCTTAAGATCATAGGGATGGATGATGTAGGTGTTGTAAATAAAATAACCACCATAATTAGTGGCGATCTTCGTATAAATATCTCCGCATTGACTATAGAATCCAAAGAAGGAATTTTTGAAGGGCACATCCGCTTATTCGTACATGATAAAGAAGAGTTGGATGAATTGGTAATACGTCTAAAATCTTTAAATGGTATTCAAACTGTTGACAGGTTTGATACAGACGCAAGTTAATCTTCAACAAAACGGTTGTTTTATTTTTCAGTAACCTGAAATATTGGGTGGCTTTTTTATGAAACCTTATTTTTGCCTTCTTTACAAAAAAAATTGATAATATAATGGTTGATGTTTTATTGGGATTGCAATGGGGAGATGAGGGGAAAGGAAAGATAGTAGACTTTTTTGCAAAGGATTATGATATGATCGCCCGGTTCCAGGGTGGTCCCAATGCAGGGCATACTTTATACGTTCAAGAAAAGAAAATTGTCTTACACCAGATTCCATCAGGAGTTTTTCATTCTAATACAATTAATCTGATTGGTAGTGGTGTGGTATTGGATCCTGTTGTTTTAAAAAAGGAATGTGACCTTGTAGAATCATTTGGCGTTGATTTAAGAAAAAATCTTTTTATTTCAGAACGTACCCATTTAATATTACCCACCCACAGGGCATTGGATAAAGCTTCAGAATTATCAAAAGGAAATCAGAAAATTGGTTCAACGCTTAAAGGAATTGGTCCAACTTATATGGATAAAACTGGCCGCAATGGTTTACGGGTGGGCGATTTAATGGATAAAAGTTTTATAACCAATTATATTAAACTGCGATTAAAGCACCAGCGCATATTAGATAGCCACTCTTTTAATGAAGACATTCACGAATGGGAAGAGGAATTTTTTGAAGCCGTTGAATTTTTAAAATCGCTTAATATAGTAAACGGTGAATATTTCGTAAACAAACACATTAATGAGGGCAAAAAAATATTGGCCGAAGGTGCACAGGGAAGCATGCTTGATGTGGATTTTGGCACTTTCCCTTTCGTTACTTCATCTAACACCATTTCGGCCGCTGTTTGTAATGGTTTGGGTATAGCACCGCAAAAGATTCGGGAGGTAATGGGTGTTTCCAAAGCATACTGTACCAGGGTTGGTAGCGGTCCTTTCCCAACAGAACTGGAAAATGAAACAGGAGAAAAATTACGGTCAATAGGGAGTGAGTTTGGAGCTACAACCGGCAGACCCAGAAGATGTGGCTGGATAGATCTTGTAGCACTTAATTATGCATGTATGATCAATGGAGTAACAAAGCTTATTTTGACTAAAGCGGATGTATTGGATGCATTTGATGAATTAAAAATTTGTATTGCCTATAAAATTGACGGTAAAGAAACCACGCAAATGCCTTTTCAAATGTCAAGGATAAAGATTGAACCCATTTTATCCACTTTTCCAGGTTGGAACAAGGATACAACCAACGTAAAATCATTTTCCGGCTTACCTGAGAAAATGAAAACATATGTAGAATTTATTAATAAGGAAACAGGTGTAGATATTCACTATATTTCCAACGGTCCCGGTCGGGACCAGCTTATTTCCGTTAATTGAGCAGTGTTCAAAAAATAATTCTGTAAAAAATTTGGACAATTAAAAACTTCTCTGAAATTTACAGCACTAATCCTTGTTGTTATGAGTACAAAACCTACTAAAGAGAAAAAGATCCTGGCCGGGAACAAGGCCGTACCTGCAAATAATGCAGCAAAAAAATCTTCTAAACCTGTAAAAGAAAATCAGGATGATGATGATTTGGATGATGATGACCTGGAGTTGGATGCACCAAAAGCAACGAAAGGGGTTAAAGGAAAGTCCGCTGCATCAAAATCGAAAGATGATGACGATGAGGATGTAGAAGATGATGATGTAAAAGATGATTGGGAAAAGGTTGAGGAAGAAGAAGCATGGGATCCGGATTTTGAAGAATTTGATTTGCCTAAATCCAAAGGAAAAAAATCAACCGGAAAAAAATCAGCTGTTGTGGATGAGGATGAAGATTTTAAAATTGATGATGAATTCAAAGATATTTTTAATGATGGAGATGCTGGTTTCGATGATGAAGATGATGATTTTTAAAAAGGGTACATAAAATTGAAAATTATTACCGGCAAAAAATGCCAATATAAAATTGATAATTTTCAGGAGATAAAAAATAAGATGCTGAACTGGGCCAACCGGTTCGGCATTTTTTGTTTCCTGGACAACCATCAATACGAAATTCAGCCACATGATACGGAATGCATGTTAGCAGCAGGTTGTCAGCAATTATTTATGGGCGATGATAATAACGGGTTAAAGGAACTTCAGCATTTCATAAACGGGCAAAAAGGATGGTTATTTGGTCATTTTAACTATGATCTGAAAAATGAAATTGAGAATTTATCTTCCAATTATCCGGATCATGTAGCATTCCCAGATATATTTTTCTTTAAACCGGAGATACTTTTACGGTTAAATGATACGGTATTGGAAATTGAAGCTGAAGAACCGGCTAAAGTTTACAATGAAATACTTAATGTTCCGGTCAAAGAAATTTCACAGAAAAATATTTTGCTTTTTCAAAGTCGCCTTACTAAACAGGAATATCTGCAGATTATAAATCAATTAAAAGCGCATATTCTTAGAGGTGATTGTTATGAAATTAATTATTGCATTGAATTTTTTTCTGAGCATGCAGTGACAGACCCGGCCGGTTTGTACCAAATTTTGAGTGCGTTATCACCTAATCCATTTTCCGCATATTACAGGATACACGATAAGTATCTTATATGCGCCAGTCCTGAAAGATTTATAAAAAAAATGGGCGATAGAATATTATCTCAACCTATCAAAGGCACTTCAGCAAGAATGCCAGGGAATAAAGAATTTGATGACGCCAGTCGCCAAAAACTTAAAAGAAGTGAAAAGGATAGATCTGAAAATGTGATGGTTGTTGATTTAGTCCGAAATGATCTTTCTAAAATTTGTATAGAAGGTAGTGTTTCTGCCACTGAATTATTCGGGGTATATTCTTTTCCACAGGTTCACCAGATGATATCTACCGTAGAAGGCAAATTGAAGCCGGATCAACTGTTTACTGATATTATCCGGGCCACTTTCCCTATGGGTTCCATGACAGGTGCTCCCAAAAAAAGAGTAATGGAATTAATTGAAAAATATGAAAAAAGCAGACGCGGAATTTTTTCAGGCGCCATAGGATATCTGTCTCCGGCCGGGGATTTTGATTTTAATGTTGTGATACGCAGTATTATGATTAATACAAGTAAGAAATATCTTTCCTACCAGGTTGGTTCGGCCATCACCTATTTAAGTGATCCGGAAGAGGAATGGGAGGAATGCTTGCTGAAAGCTGAGGCTATAAAAAAAGTGTTGTATTGAGACAACACTTTTTTTATACAAGAATGTATTGTATTTCTAAGATTTTTTAACGGGTTTACTCACTTTACCTGCACCTTCAATTTTAGTATTATTAGCAGCATTCAGCAAAATCTGCAGAGATTCATTCAAAATGATATATTTATTTGCCAGGAACTGATCCATCTTTTCAACAGGCAAGCGCAAATCATAATTTCCTGCATGCGCCATCACAGCGTCAAAATTGGGATTAAGCCTATTAAATGCTGCAATATCATATGCAATTTGCTTACTGATAACCATGGAATTGTATTTTCCGCTGATCGTAATTTTTTTTGTTCCCGGGGCATCCTGGATTTTGTCAACAAGATTTTCTTCGGTACTAATTATTACCGGATTTAAATAGCGGTCTTTTAATTCAAATTTAGTCAGCGTAGTCATGCCACCGTCACCTTCCATTATATGATGCGTAGCAATAAATTTTTTAACATGATTGCGGGTTTCCGCAGGTAAGGAATATTGTAGTTTATAAAAATCATTACTTCCTGATTTCCGGATAGCATTGTTTACGCCACCGGGGCCACAATTATATGCTGCAATTACCAGCAACCAATCCCCATAAGTATTATACAATTGTTTTAAATAGCGGGCTGCTGCCTGGGTACTTTTATAATAATCCCGACGATCATCGTTGTATTTCGTAACCCTTAAACCAAGTCCTTTTGCTGTGGCAGGCATAAATTGCCAGGGACCCACAGCACCGGCCCAGGAAACAGCATTGGATTTCAATTTTGATTCAATAACGGACAAATATTTTAACTCAAGCGGTAATCCATGTCTTGTAAAAATTTCATCCATCATATTAAAATATGGACGACCCCAATCTTTCATCTTTTCAAGGTTGGTCGCATTTTTATTGGTATAATCTTCTACAAAACTTTCTACTCTTGGATTTAGCTCATACATGGCTCCATCAGATGATGAATAAGCCATCATATCCTTAAAGTCATTTTTAGGATCTTTTACAATAACAGAATTTGATTTATCCAAATGTTTTACCCCGGCTATTAACGAGTCAGTCACTAAACTATCGGTAAAATTTTTTGTGGATGGGTTAGGACCTGTTTGCAATGGATTCTGGGGAATTTCTTTAGCACTTGCTAAAGAAAAAAAGAAAAAGCCGCATGTTAACGACAGGAATAATTTTTTTACCATACTTAATTTTAAAGTTCACAATTAATGTCAGTTTGGTGGTTTATTCTATCGGTTTAACTAAAAATCAGCATTATATTTAATCAAAAGTTGATTTGAAAATCGGAGCAAAGGTAATTCATTTAACCGGTTTGCCATAATCTGAACGCCAAAGGGGAGTGTATTAGTATGCGTAAAAAGAGGTAACGAGATGGCAGGGATGCCTGTTAGATTAGCAATAACTGTATAAATATCCGCCAGATATACAGAGATAGGGTCCAGATTTGAGTTTCCGGATAAGCTGGCTGTTTTCGGAACAGTAGGAATTATTATAAAGTCAAAATCGTTGAAAACCAAGTTTAACTGATCCCTAAATAGATTTCTAATTTGTTGAGCTTTGGTAAAATAAGCATCATAATATCCTGTACTTAATACAAAGGTTCCTAACATTATTCTGCGTTTTACTTCACTGCCAAATCCAGCTGATCGGTTACTTTTATAAAAGTCTGTTAATTCAACATTTTCATGGTTTGAAATACCATATTTGATACCATCATATCTTGAAAGATTAGATGAGGCTTCAGCCGTTGTTAAAACATAATAAGTGGGTACGGCAAAATCGAGCAAATCAAAATTTACGGCTTTAACCTGGTGGTTATCTTTTTCCAAATGAAGTAAAAGATCTTTAATAGAATTTCCTATTTCTATATCCAGAGATGGATGGTCCAATGCTTGCGGTAGATAAGCAATCTTATATTTTTCATTGGAGGTTCTATTTAATTCGTTAGTATAAGCTGGAACTTGTTGAGTAGAAACGGTACTGTCATAATCATCCGGACCTGCAATGATTTCCAAAATAAGAGCTGCATCCTTGATTGTTTTGGAAAAAATTCCAATTTGATCAAACGAAGAAGCATAAGCAATAAGCCCATACCTGGAAATACGTCCATAGCCAGGTTTTAATCCTATGATCCCACAATGATCAGCTGGTTGCCTTACTGAGCCCCCGGTATCACTCCCTAATGATACCATGCTAAGTCCTGCCTGAACCGATACTGCTGAACCTCCGGAGGAACCTCCCGGTGTCCTGGTAATATCCAAATAATTTTTAACCGGTCCATAAACAGAATGTTCATTGGCCGATCCCATTCCAAATTCATCGCAGTTTGTTGAACCAATTAATATGGCATCTTCTGCTAATAACCTGTCCACTGCTGTTGCTGAATAAAGAGATTCAAATCCTTCTAATATTTTGGATGATGATGTGAGTGGATGATCCTTATAAGCGATCACATCTTTGATACTAATGATGACTCCTGCCAGTTTCCCGGTTTTAATATTTGAATCCCGCTGTTTATCAAGCAAAGATGCCTTTTCACGGGCCTCATCAGCATACACTTTTATAAATGCATTGAGATGTGCATTTTCTTTTATTTTTTGAAGATAATGCTCCACTACCTGCAAACAGGTACACCTGCCTTCCTGTAATTGAGAATGATATTGCTCAATAGAAGAAAACTCAAACAAAAGCAATAGGCTTTATTAATTGAAAAAAGATAAGACTTCTGTATTTATTGCTGTGCAGAAGTTTGTGTTGTTTGGGCTGGAGTGGATTTGTCGGTATTGATATTTTCCTTTTCACTCATGCCTTCTTCAATCTCTTTTTTCACATTGCTTTTTGCATCATTGAATTCCCTGATTCCTTTACCCAGTCCGCGCATTAATTCAGGTATCTTACGACCACCAAATAATAACAAGACAATCAGTAAGACGAGCAAAATTTCGTTCCAACCTAAACTCATAAAAAAGCGATTTTAATTATTTAAAATACAAAAGTACGCCTTCGGTGCAACTATTTATACAAAAAAAAATGAAAGCTGTTCAGACTTTCATTTTTGGGAGTGTATTTTAAAATATTTTATTTAGCCTCTTCCAATTTAGCTTTAGCTGTTTTTGAAACTTTTGGCGTTTTAGCAGTTTTAACATGCTTTTTTTCCTTGATTCGGGCACTTTTACCACTCAATTCACGTAAGTAAAACAATTTAGCCCGACGAACACGTCCTGATTTGTGTAATATTATAGAATCAATGTTAGGAGAAGTTAAAACAAAAGTTCTTTCAACTCCAATAGCATCTGAAATTTTACGAACAGTAAAAGTAGCTGTTGCTCCAGTTCCCTGGCGTTTGATAACATCACCTTTGAATGGCTGTATCCTTTCTTTATTTCCTTCAACAATTTTATAATTAACGGTGATATTATCACCTGCTTTAAACTTAGGGAAAGTTTTTATTCCGGTAAGTTGTTCATGTACAAAAGCTACTGCATCCATTACTCTGAATTTTAAGGACGGCAAAGGTAATAGAAATAAATCAAAAACCTTTAGCCATCTGATGATTTTTATATGCTAATGATTAACGTGCAATATTCACAGCCCTTTTCTCCCGGATAACCGTAATCTTGATCTGTCCAGGATATGTCATTTCATTTTGGATCTTTTGAGCAATTTCAAAAGATAATTTATCAGAATCTAAATCAGTAACCTTATCAGCTTCTACAATTACTCTTAATTCCCTACCGGCCTGGATAGCATAGGCCTTTTCTACACCAGGATATGCCAGCGCAATGTTTTCCAATTCCTTGATCCTTTGAAGGTATTGTTGCATAATTTCCCTGCGAGCACCTGGTCTGGCACCGCTGATAGCATCGCAAGCTTGCACTATTGGGGATATTACATACTGCATTTCCATTTCGTCGTGGTGAGCGCCAACAGCATTAACAACCGCTGGATTTTCGCCATATTTTTCCGTAAGTTTTGCCCCTAACAGCGCATGACTTAATTCTGTTTCTTCATCAGGGACTTTACCTATATCATGTAATAATCCAGCACGCTTAGCTAATTTAGGATTCATTCCTAATTCTGCTGCCATAATACCACAAAGATTGGCTACTTCGCGACTATGCATCAACAGATTCTGACCATATGAGGAACGGAATCGCATTTTACCAACACAACGCACCAATTCTTTATGTAATCCATGAATTCCCAGTTCAATAACTGTTCTTTCGCCAATCTCCATGATCTGTTCTTCAATCTGGCGTTTGGTTTTTTCAACCACTTCTTCAATACGGGCCGGGTGTATACGGCCATCGGTTACCAGGCGTTGCAGGCTTAAACGAGCTATTTCACGTCTCAATGGATCAAAAGAGGATAATATTATGGCTTCGGGTGTGTCATCCACTATAAGGTCAACTCCGGTTGCAGCTTCAATAGCGCGGATATTACGTCCTTCCCGGCCGATAATCTGACCCTTAATTTCATCGCTTTCCAGGTTAAATACGGTGATTGAATTTTCAATAGCCTGTTCCGCTGCAGTTCTTTGTATGGTTTGAATGATGATCTTTCGTGCTTCCTTATTGGCTTTTAACTTTGCCTCATCTACAATTTCCTGTTGAATAGCAATTGCCCGGGTATGAGCTTCCTGCTTTAAACTTTCAATCAGTTGAGATTTGGCTTCATCAGCTGTAAGCCCTGCTATTTTTTCCAGTCTTCGAATATGTTCTTCCTGGTGTTTTTCAAATTCCGTTCTTTTCAGATTAACTACCTCAATCTGGCGATTCAAATTGGTTTTGATGGCATCATTTTCCTTAAGCTGCCGATCCAGTTGTTCTGTTTTTTGGTTTAATCCTTGTTCTTTTTGGCGAATTCGATTTTCACCTTCACCTACTTTGCGATTGCGTTCAAGCACGTCCTTTTCGTATTCTGCCTTTAATTGAACGAATCTTTCTTTAGCTTCCAGTAATTTTTCTTTTTTTAAATTTTCTGCATTTGATTTAGCGTCTTCAATAATTTTTTTGGATTGAAATTGAGCTTCTTCTACAGTTCTGCGGGTATTTTCGGCAAAAATTATTTTACCTGCAATAATGCCGGCTATGAGGCATATGAGGCCAATGGTGATATAAATTATGATCGGGTCCATGAATTTTTCGTTTTAAAGTAAGCATTTCGTATTGTTTAAGCGGTTCCTCTGACAATAAGTCTGCGGGAGTTTGCGAAGATAATAAAAGCGGCTTATATGATTATGTTTCTTAAATAGTTAGGAAAGGATTAGATCATTGGAAAATTATTCATCGGTATTTAATTGCTCATTGATCATTTTTTCTATAGCGGTCAGTTTCTCACTCAGCTGAGCAGTCTCAAGGATTGGCGTTTCTTTACCGGAAAGTTCGGTAGCATACCATATCAAAACCATTGACACATAATCCTGCATATCTTTTCCCGCAAACAGTGTTTTAAACTCTAATATCTTTTCATTAATGGTTTTTACGGTTTTACGTACTATTTCTTCGTCCTTCGGTTCTACTTTAATACGGTAAGTACGGTCGCCAATGAGGATGTTAATAGGAATTAATGTGTCCATTACTTGCAAATTTCAGATTCTATGAGTATTTTTTATGTCCATTATTTTATGAAACGCCAAAATGCTTGTATTATGATCTTCGCCAAAGTTAAATCCCCTGTATTTATTGATACAGTAAAATTTGAATTACAAAACTGCAGCTCTAATTTTTCGGCACAGTTAATTGATGAAAATGGAAGTATTTGCAGCCAGATGGAAACAAGACCACCTTATGAAAGGGATGAGTTTGTATGGAAAGGGCTCAATAGCCTTCCTTATGGAATTTACACACTGGAATTAAAACAAAATGGTGAGGAAATAAAACTCAGGATGGTGAAAAGGATATAATTAACGGCTAAGCAGGTTAATACATTTATCCACCTCTTTTATGTATCCTGCTATTCTTTTTTCAAAATCTTTTTTATCCTTATCATTCCAGTTGCCACCACTGATTTTTAAAACTTCAACTTGTTGTTGCAGCTGTTCTATACTCTCCTGGTAATCTGTTACTTTTTTTTGAAGTGCTTCTTTTTCTATATTTAGTCGGGCGTTTTCTTTTTTCAGGGCAGCAAATAGTTTCACCAATTGCTGAATCTTAAACTGAATATTTTTAATCTGGGGTTCAAGTGTTGGCATACTATTTATTTTCCATGAAAAGCTTAATTCCTGATTTCTGCTGAAACGTCTTTTTCCAAAACATTGATCAGTTTTTGCATCCAACCATCAATTTCCTTATCTGTTAGTGTTTTTTCTTTATCAATAAAAGTAAAACTTATTGCTAATGATTTTTTATTTGCCCCAATTTTTTCATTTTCAAAAACATCAAATAAATGAAACGATTGGAGATGGGGTAATTGGAGTTTTTGTAAGCTTTTTTCAATATCAGTAAAAGGTAAACTAGAATTTACCACTAATGCCAAATCGCGGTGCATAGCAGGATATTTTGATATTTCCTGGTACCGGATGGTTTTATCCTGAATGTGATTCATTATTAAATCCCAATTAAAATCAAGGTAAAAAACAGGTTGTTTTATTTCATATTTGGATAGGATAGTTTTAGTAACCTGTCCCATGGATAACACTTCCTTGCGGTTAATAAATCCCTTTAACACCGGACCCCTTAAAGTTTCAGTTGAACTTACCGTGTCAATGTCAATTCCAGTCATTGATAGTATGTTATCAGACACTCCTTTTAAATAATAATAATCTGCTGGTTGTTGTTTTATTCGCCAGCTTAAATCATTTACCTTACCAGTGCTTAATAATAACAGATGCTCCGTTTCCACATAATTTCCAGTTGTTTCTGTATTGTAAGTCTTTCCAAATTCAAAAAGAAGGAGATTCTCGTTTTTTCTGTTTAAGTTATATGCTATGGTCTCTAACCCTGTTTCCAATAATGATAAACGCATTACATTCAATTCTTCACTCAGGTTATTTAGCAGTCTTACAGAAGTCTTTAATTCAGGTTCTGAATAATAAACAGAATTTGTTATAGAATTTGTAATGATCTGGTTAAATCCTGACCCAGCCAGGTAATCTGAAACCTTTTCCCTGTATTTCTCTTTAGTAAAATTTTCTTCCATGGAAGGTGAAATTGTAATATTGCCTTTGATATCTACATTATCCAACCCATCAATTCTTAAAATCTCTTCTACAAGGTCGGCGGGTATATTAATATCAGGCTTATGAAAAGGAGGTGCTACCCATATTTCATCTATCCGTTCTTTCAAAATTTCAAATTCAAGACTTTGTAAAATATTTTTAACTGCATCAGGATGATAGCTTTTACCACTTAATTTTTTGAGGTAGTGAAATTTAAGATCTATTTCTTTTTTTGGTTCGGGATGAGGATATATATCTATTATCCCTGCTAAAATTGCCTCCTTATTAATTTCCTTTATCAACAGCGCTGTTCTTTTTAAAACGGTAACGGTATTTGATATGTCAACGCCTTTTTCAAAACGGGTTGCCGCATCTGTACGAAGGACATGCCTGAATGAAGTTTTGCGAATTGAAACTGGATTAAAGAAAGCACTTTCAATAAATATATTTTTAGTAGTGTTAGTTACTCCTGAATTCAATCCTCCAAAAACGCCGGCAATGCACATGGGTTCATCACTATTGCATATCATTAAGTCATTAGCAGATAGTTTTCTAACTTTTTCATCAAGGGTTTTGAAGATAGTTTGATCCGGAAGATTTTTAACCACAATCGTTTGACCAGTTATTTTATCAGCATCAAAAGCATGTAAAGGTTGTCCTGTTTCATGTTGAATGAAATTGGTTATATCCACAATATTATTGACAGGTCTTATTCCAATAGATCTTAATCTTTGTTTTAACCATTTGGGAGATTCACCTATCTCAACATTGCTTATAAGAATACCGCTGTAACGAGGACAATCTGTTTTGTTTTCTACAATAACCTGAATGACCGTATTTATATCATCAGCCTTAAAATTTCCTTTGTAAGGCCATTTGACTTTAAATTCTTTTTTTTCATGAAAGCTAAGGTAGGCGCATACATCCCTGGCTACTCCCAGGTGGCTCATCGCATCCATTCTGTTTGGCGTAATACCAATTTCAAATATGTAATCCACGTAAGGGTTAAAATAATCGGAAACCAAAGTTCCGGGTTTAGCATCGGGCGAGAGAACCATAATGCCTTCATGTGAATCACCTAAACCAATTTCATCTTCGGCGCATATCATACCAAAACTTTCCTCTCCTCGTATCTTTGCCAATTTCATTGTAATTGGTTCTGCACTGCGGGGATAAATTGTTGCGCCTACTGGAGCAACTATCACTTTCTGACCAACAGCTACATTTGGGGCGCCACAAACTATCTGAATTGGCTGGGAATTACCTGTGTTAATAGTGGTAAGGGTTAATTTATCAGCATTGGGATGAACTTTAGTTTCCATTACCTCTGCAATTAATAATCCTTTAAGGCCACCCTTAACCTCCTCATATTTTTCC
Organism: Chitinophagaceae bacterium; assembly: GCA_013696395.1. Taxonomy (GTDB): domain Bacteria; phylum Bacteroidota; class Bacteroidia; order Chitinophagales; family Chitinophagaceae; genus JACCYQ01. Next base: position 10,384 of record JACCYQ010000047.1, on the reverse strand, counting down.
AGACTTTCAACTTCAAGTCCAATGGACGTTAAAATATTACTTAATCTATCAGGTTCTAATGTAACGGGTAAGTACTCGCTAAGCCAGTTATACGATATTGTCATTATCTATTTCTTAGGAGGGCAAAGATAATGTTTGAGGCAGCAGTTACGTAACCTGTTGAAAAGATCATTTTACCATAAGGATAACCGACAAAAAATTCATAGGATATATTCGCTTGATTCAACTGCCGTATATAAAAACGTTATTATTTGACAATCAAAATGTTGAATTCATTCCTCAAACTTTTTTTTAACTGAACAAATATGTTCTATGCATGAGTGCAGGTTTTCATGGCATGAGTTTTAAAAGTAATTATGTGTTATTATAATTTGGAAACTGGTAATTTTTAAACTTGATTGCAGCCATATAAGCAATTATTTATAGCATTTCAGTAATAACGAATATGTATAGCTGAAAGCTAAAAATAATAGTAACAAAAATTACCTGGTTCTGTAAACTTTAAATTTTATATCATGGCAGACAACACTAGAGATCAAAAAGATCAAAAAAATCAACAGGGTCAAGATTCCCAGAATCAGCAAGGTGATAAGCAGCGCCAGGGCCAGGAAAGAAGCGGTTCTAAGGACAGCGAAAACCAAGAGCAAACTTCTGACAGAAGCGGTCAGCAAGGACAACAGGGAAGAAACCAGGGTCAGGAAGGAATGCAAAATGACCCTAATAAAGGTGGACAGCGTTCAGGTCGCGGAAGCGAAAGTGGAGATACTTTATAATTCACGGTTAATTATCAGAAAAATAATCTTTATGATACGGTCTTTCCGTTTTCATAAAGATTATTTTTTTATATACACGCTAAGATTTTAAACTATAGGCTATGAAAAGTTGGATTCCGATAATCTACATTACTATAATTGCCTTCATAGGATGCCGCTCCCCGGGAATCGATATTTTCGGAAAAAAAACTCCACATAATAAATATGAGCAAAAATTAAAGGATGCTGGTTTAAATGAATCTGCATTGGGTAAAGCCTGGTTATATATGGCTGATTGGAGTTTACAAAACCCAGTCATAATTCAATTACCCTTTCGGGAAGCGGGATATTTTTCGGGTGACAAAGCCCATGCATCAGGATATGTTTTTAATGCCCAAAGAGGGGAGTTTATAAATGTTACACTTGATAAAAAACCTTTGAAAGATTTTGATGTTTTCCTGGATTTATGGAAACTTTCACGCGATAGCATACCTGGTAATCTGACCTATGCAGATACCACACATTTTAATTTTGAAGTTGAAGAAGATGGCGCTTACATATTAAGATTGCAACCAGAATTATTGCGCAATGGTAATTATACACTTACTATAACTACAGGTCCTTCGTTAGCTTATCCGGTTCAGGCTCCTGGTAAAGAAAGTATTCAAAGTTTTTGGGGTGCCAGTCGTGATGGAGGTAATCGTTTCCATGAAGGAGTGGATATTTTTGCCGCAAGGTACACCCCTGTAACAGCGGCCGCTGATGGCCGTATAAGTCGCGTGAATGTAAATAACCTGGGAGGCAAGGTTATTTTTATGCGCCTCAAAGACCGCAATATCAGTTTGTATTATGCGCATCTTGATTCTCAATTAGTTCATATTGGACAATCGGTAAAAGCTGGAGATACAATAGGGTTATTAGGAAATTCAGGAAATGCCATTACAACAGCTCCTCATCTTCATTTTGGAATATATACCTCAGGAGGAGCAATAGATCCATTACCATTTATCAAACCCAGTAATAAAGAACCGGCTAATATTACTTCGCCTTTAGATAAATTGGGGAATTTTGCAAAGACTGGTAGCCGATCCATCAATACAAGCTGGAATGGAAAACCACTTACTATTTTACCCAACACATATGTTTATATTCAAGGGGCCGCAAGTAATGAATACAAAGTGGTGCTACCCGATTCAATAAGCATTTTTATAAATAATTCCATGATTAGCGGACTCAATCCGATCAGAAAAATAAAGGTATCTGCAGATACTAACATTTATGATCAACCGAATTTGCAAGCCTTTCAAAAAGGTAAGATTTTTAATGGAGATGAAGTAGATGTGATTGCCGGATACAATGATTTTTTCTATATTAAAAACACCGATGGCCTTGAAGGATGGCTCAAACACTAATAAAAAAATGTTATTGATGACACAATTTTATAGCATTAAAAAAGGTTTGTCATTTCTTTTGGAAGACCGGTTTACCGTTCGCTGTATATTATCGCTTTTTTTATGAATTCCTGAGGGAGTATTCATTGACTCCTTCTTATAAATAGATGCTGCCGGTAAAGATTTTTCAGTAGGTTCTATTTTAATTGGTTTCTCTCTCATAACCTATGGTTTTACAAAAGTTTATATCAAAATCTTATGCCACTAATTAATGGCATAGGAATTTTAGCTCATTTTAAAAAAATTATGTCAAATTTAAACTTACAACCTCCAATTCTACAACCAGTAAGTATCCCAAATTTCAACTTGAATTACAGTCATTTGCAAGATTTTAATTTATCCGGGCAGCTATCCCAAGTAGATGATTTGGGAGCTCCTAAAAGAAGTAGTTTATTGGATGAAAAAGCTGAAAAATACATCAGGGATTCAGCAAATATAGTAGAGTTACCGGGGGATGAGGATGATGATGATTTAGATGATGAGGATGATACTATTGATCTGGAGGAGGAATTAGAAATTGAAACAGATGAGGTAAATGATGATGAATTGGAAATTGTTGATTCAGATTCGGATGATATACTGATTGATGGGGATGTCGATGATGATGATGACGATGATGAGGATATACTGTAGTCTTTTTAATGGATGAACTGGTATTGTAAAAAGGTTTCCACAATCAATTTTGCGAACTCTGATCTGTAGAATGCAATATTGCCTTTCCAGGTGTATTCGATTTTAATCCAATCATAATCTTTAACGAGGTAATATATTTGTTATATAATTATCAAGATATGGGTATGTATAACAGGTATGAACGTTTGATATTTGTGGTTGCTTTTGTACTGGGTTTGTTTGCTTCATGTAGCAGGCATCCATACCACAACACCAATAAAATTTATAAAAAGCAGGCCAAAGATTTATCCAGGCAAATAAAGACTCTGCCCTCTGTTGATTCTATCTATCCGGGAGCCTGGCCGGTAGGAGCAGTTAATTTCAACTTACGTAAACCTAATTATGTTATCATACATCATACTGCGCAGAATTCCTGTCAACAGACTTTAAAAACTTTTACTACAATGGCTTCCCAGGTAAGTGCCCATTATGTTATTTGTAAGGACGGAACAATTCATCACATGTTAAATGATTACCTGCGGGCCTGGCATGGGGGAGTGGCACGATGGGGAAGTATAACGGATATCAATTCATCCAGCATCGGTATCGAAATAGATAATAATGGTTTTGAAGTATTTACCGAACAGCAATTACTAAGTTTATTATACCTGCTGGATAAGCTAAAAAAAAGTTACAATATTCCTGCAGCAAATTTTATTGGTCATTCAGATATAGCTCCTGTTCGCAAAGTTGATCCTAATGTTAATTTTCCCTGGAAAAGATTGTCTGAAAACGGATTTGGAATCTGGTATGATGTGAATGCTGAAACAAGCTTACCACCAAACTTTAATAACCTGCATGCATTACGATTAATCGGGTACGATATTCGGGATACTTCGGCTGCAATAATGGCCTTCAAAAGAAGATTCCTTTCTGTTGATAAGGATAGTTTGCTTACAGTTGATGATCAGAAAGTTCTCTGGCAACTAGCCCAAAAAAGTCTGAATTAAATTCGAAAATCCATTTTAAAGGCATGTCTTTTGATCATAATTGGCTGATATGAAAAAATATTTTTTGGGTGTATTAATTTTATCAGGAAACATAGTTTTTTTTGCATGCAACAATCAAAACAAAAACAGTTTTGAGGAATCGCAGGTAGCTGATGAAAACACATTGCAGGGAACCGATACATTGATAGGAATGAATACGGTTAATGAATCGGATGCAAAGTTTATGGTTGAAATGGCAGGTTTATTTATGGTTGATGTGGAAGTGGGTAATCTGGCCACGCAAAGAAGCATTCAAAACCCTGTCAGGAATATGAGCGGCCAAATTTTGAAAGATCATACTTCAGCACTTGATGAGTTGAAAATATTGGCCTCGCTAAAAAATGTAACCTTACCACTGTCATTAAATAACCAGCACCAATCATGGCTTGAAGAATTACAAAATATACCCGAAACAGAATTTGGTAAAAAATATTTGTCAATCATTATTGATACGCATGAAGAAAGCGTCAAGAAATTTGAAAAAGCAGCCAACAATTTAAAAAGTCCGGAAGTTAAAATGTTTGCCTCCAGGTCACTGGTTTTTCTTCGAAATCACCTCGATTCAGCAAGAATATTAAAAGAAAAAATGTAATCTTTAAGTTTTGATATGCTCTAACATTTCTTCAAGCATTTCCTTTTGTAATTCTTTATTGATGGTCACTCCAGCTTTAGCACCTTCAGCTGCGGCAACAACTACAAAATGCATATCTTTTGATGCATCCCCTGCTACAAATAGGCCTTTTATATTCGTTCCCTGACTTTTATTGGTTTTAACGACTCCTTTCAGGCTCATTTCGCAACCAATCTCCTTTGCCAGATCAATCTGTTGGTGATAGCCATTTACAAAAAAAATAGCATCGCAAAGTCTGCTATCATTATTCTTAAATCTGATATTATACAATCTCCCTTTTTTATGTTCCAGCTTTTGGATAGGTTGTTTCAAAACTTCAATTTCATATCTTTTTAAAATTTTGAGCTGCACTGATTTTAAATTGTTGCTTCCATCTGTAAAAAGCGTTACGTATGGGGTCCAGGTTTTTAAGGAAATAGCCAGGTCGAAACCATTTTTTTGACTGGCATAAACCCCGATTTTTTTGCCTGTAATTTCCCAGCCATCACAATATGGACAATGGTGAATTGTTTTGCCATAGCATTCTTTAAAGCCTTCTATTTCTGGTAAATTATCTTTCAATCCAGTTGCTATTAATAATTTTTTAGACAGGTATTTTTTTCCTTTTCGGTCAGAAACTATGAAGTTGCCCTCTGAATCTTTTATGGTATGTGTGATTTTAATATATCGAAATTCTACTCCATATTTTTTGATCTCATCATGAGCAATTTTTATAAATTCAAGGGGTAAAATATGGTCACGTGTAAGGTAATTGTGCATACCTTCTGATTGAAGATTGCGGGGCTCTCCAGTATCAAACAATAATATTTTTCTATGGCATCGTCCTAATACTACGGCCGCATTTAAACCGGCAGGTCCTCCTCCAATAATAATTACATCATATAATTTTGGCATCGTTTCAGTTTTTCGGCGTTAATTCATTTACAGGCTCCTCTATCTGTACAACAGGTACAATTACTTTTTTTATACTTTTCTTTTCAAACTTGTTTAGGATCCATATAGACATTACAAGCCACATGAAACCAAGGCTAAATCCTGCCATTACATCACTGGCATAGTGAACTTTTAAATAAATACGGCTAATGCCAATTAAAAATATAAATACCAATAAAAAGAGGATCATCGACCATTTGAGCCATTTTCTATCAACATATTTATATGCCAGATAAATTAATAAACCGAAAAATGAAAAGCTCATAAAGGCATGACCGCTGGGAAAACTTAAGCCTCCAACTTGTTCCAATAACGGAACAAGTGGTCTTTGCCTGTTAAAAAATGTTTTTAATGTGAACATTAATACCAAACTGGTAATAGCAACTGCTGGAATTTTTATAGAGTACCATTTATGTTTTCTTATAAATAAAAAATAAGCAATCAGGGCCAGATTGGCTGGTACCAAAAAATTATGAGATCCAAAAATGGTAATAAACTGCATAAAACGTGTGGTACCATCACTAACAAAGCGGGTGAAATATTCAAAGACTTTAAAATCAAGATTTTCTTTTTTTAAAAAAAACGTACGCCTTACAATCCATGCAACAATAACAAATGAACCGAAGAAAGAAATTAATATGATTATTAATTCAAGTGATAATAAGGCAGCACTGGCTGTAAACTTGCTCAATCTGTATTTTACCTGTTTTAGCATATTTCAATTCTTTTAAAAAAGAAATTCAATTAAAATAATGATGCCTAATTGTTTTTTTATGATTGAATAAGTGGTTTTGCTTAGTGGTGAAAATTATATTAATCAATAGGTTTGATCCATCCTTTAGTTTATATAAATTAGTATATGGAATGCAGCTCAACAAGTATTTTGACCTGCCTCCAACAATTTATGAGTGATAATTTTACACATAAAGTTTAAAAAAATTTAACGCTTTATGACTAACCAAAACAATATTCCCTCCGTCTATTTTTTAAACCCTAAAGAAAATGAATAGAATTGATGAAACCTGGAAAGTATTCGTAAATATCGCCACGTTAGGTCTATATAGTACTGAATTTACTTTCTTTAAAAGAACAAAGAAGAAATCTGTGAATTTTTCTTATTCAACCCCGGATTCAACTGATATTCGTACCCGGGGCTCAAATCGTAAAAAGGAAGTGTCGCTCAGATGTCCTGAATAATTAAATATTCTACTTACGCATTGCCAGCCATAACAATGCAATTAGCCGGTTTAACAACCGGCTTTTTTATTTTATATCCCATTTAGTCCTGAGATACTTAACCCATAGTAGTTTCATGGATTTTTTCGGTTACCTGTGAGGTTTAAATTATGGCCAGGTGTCCCTGAAACAGGGTATTCCAGCTTTGGTAGTAAATTTTCTAAATATTGATAAAGCAGTAGAACAGTGGTTTTCACAGGGTTTTGTCCTAGCCTTTTTGCACTAAATACAATGAAAGTTCCATTCTGTAGTTCCGAAATATTCACCAAAAAAATGGGCATCTATTTTTAATAACATCCTGTGTGAATTAAAATTCCAAATCCGCTTAAAACTTTTTTAAATTGTGGATAATGGATAATTGAATGTTTATTTCCTGTTTGCAAACTGGGAATAAAACTGTGAAACAAATGGGTATAACGTTTTAAAAATAAATATTTTTTTTATAGGGTTGGTTAAGTTTAATTCGCCGTCGGCTTTACCGGTAACATTTGCAACATAATTAATTAATCATTTAATAATATATGAGCAAATAATTACTGTTGGTATGGTACTTTAACCAGAACTTTTAACTTTTATATTGTATCGCTTCCATGGATTTAACTAATATTAACAGGGACAGAAAAAACCGCCGCAAATCCTCCGTAGATTTAAGTACAATGGTTTACGGCAAAGTGCCTCCCCAGGCTAAAGAACTGGAAGAGGCTGTGTTAGGTGCCATTATGTTGGAAAAAAATGCATTTGATAGTGTTATAGAGATTTTAAAGCCTGAATGTTTTTATGTAGAAGCGCACCAGCGTATTTTCAGAAGCATGCAGAGCCTTTCTCAAAAAAGCCAGCCTATTGATATTTTGACGGTTGTAGAAGAACTGAGATTTAAAGAAGAATTGGAAATGGTGGGCGGTCCTTACTTTGTAACCAAATTAACGAATGCGGTAGTATCATCTGCCAATATTGAGGCCCATTCTCGCATTATACTTCAAAAATTCATTCAAAGAGAATTGATACGGATAAGTGGTGAAATAATTGGCGATGCTTATGAAGACAGCACAGATGTTTTTGATCTGCTTGATGATGCCGAAACAAAGCTTTTCGAAATTACCAACAATCACTTGCGAAAGAATTTTGATACCATCGATTCTGTTTTAGTTAAAACGATCCAGCGTATTGAAGATTTACGCAACAGAAATGAAGATGTATCAGGTGTTCCATCAGGTTTCCCAAGTCTTGATAGAGTAACTTATGGTTGGCAAAATACGGACCTGGTAATTTTGGCAGCACGCCCGGCAGTAGGTAAAACAGCCTTTGCATTAAACCTGGTACGCAATGCTGCCTTGCATCCTTCCAAACCTACCCCGGTTGCCTTTTTCTCTTTAGAGATGAGTGCGGGTCAGTTGGTACAAAGAATACTTTCTGCAGAAAGTGAAATCATGCTTGAAAAAATTTCCAGGGGCAAACTGGAAGAACATGAAATGAAACAACTTTATGCAAAAGGCATACAAAGACTGGCTCAATCAAAAATATTTATCGATGATACACCAGCCCTGAACATTTTTGAATTGCGGGCCAAATGCCGCCGCCTGAAATCCAGGGAAAATATCGGTTTGATAATAATCGATTACCTGCAATTAATGAGTGGCACCACTGAAAACAGGAATAGTAACCGGGAGCAGGAGATCAGTAATATTTCACGTAACCTGAAAGGGCTGGCTAAAGAATTAAATATTCCTATTATCGCATTATCTCAATTAAGTCGTGAAGTGGAAAAGCGCGGCGCAAAGGATGGACAAAAGATGCCGCAATTGAGTGACCTGCGCGAATCCGGAGCTATTGAACAGGATGCTGACATGGTAATGTTTTTATATCGCCCGGAATATTATGATATTACCCAAAATGAAATGGGAGAAAGTAATCGTGGGGAAACACATATCAGGATTGCCAAGCACAGAAATGGATCTTTAGAAACCATTAAACTCAAGGCATTACTTCATATCCAAAAATTTGTGGAAGATGGCGGTGATGACTTTAGTGGAATTGGATTACCCGGTAGTTGGAAACCTGTTACCGATACAGAAGGACCACGCCTGTACATTCAAACAGGAAGCAAGATGAATGATCTGCCGGCAGATGATGAAGATGCACCTTTTTAAAATTTTTGTATACTAAATGTACCATTTAAAAGAGCCTGTGGTTGAGGCTCTTTTTTTATGCCCGGATAATAACTTTCTTTGTTCAAATTCTTCAAATGGCTTTACCACTTTTTTTCCTTGCGGATGATGTGCATAATGATCAGGTAATATTGAATGAAGATACCTCCCGTCATGTTGTACAGGTTTTAAGAATGCAGGTTGGTTCCCTTGTACAGCTAACCGATGGAAAAGGTCATTTGCTGGATGCAGAAATTCTGGAAGGTCATAAAAAAAGAACCCTTGTAAAAATCAATAAAGTACAAACTGTAACAGGTACCATCAAACGAATTACGATAGCTATTTCTCCCCTAAAAAATGCCAGCAGGTTTGAATGGTTTTTGGAAAAAGCGACAGAAATAGGTGTGAATGAAATTATTCCACTTATCTGCCAGCGAACGGAAAAAGAAACATTAAGGATTTCGAGGTTACAACAGATATTGGTGAGTGCCATGTTGCAAAGCCGGCAGGTATGGTTACCAGGATTGCATGAACCCACTTTGTTCAGCCAGGTAATGCAAAATGACCTTTATGAAAAAAAATATATAGCACATTGTGATGAGGGAATAAAAAGAAACCTGGTGGATGAAAATATATCAAATTTAAATTCTGTACTGATGTTGATTGGTCCAGAAGGAGATTTTACTTCAGGTGAAATTGATCAGGCGCTGGTTAAAGGATTTACCCCGGTTTCAATGGGCGAAAACCGGTTAAGAACAGAAACGGCTGGCGTAGTGGCCGCAACCCTTTTAAAATTGAATAAATAACTCGAAAAGGATTATTACCAGACTGAACAGATTTTTTTTACAATGGAAGGTCCTTCATAAATAAATCCGGTCCAAACCTGAACAAGTGTGGCACCATCATTCATTTTTTCCCGGGCATCTTCTGGTGTAAAAATTCCACCAGAACCTATAACGGGAATTTTACCATTTGTTTTTTCATGAATATAACGTACAACCTCACCCGATTTTTTTTGCAGTGGTTTTCCACTTAATCCACCTGCGCCAATTTCCTCCAGTTTGGTATTAGGCGTAAATAAATTTTGCCGGTCAATGGTTGTATTTGTTGCTACTAATCCATCCAGTTGAATTTCAATTGCCAGGTCAATCACATCATCTAATTGTGTAAGTGTGAGGTCTGGTGCTATTTTTAATAAGATAGGTTTGGGATTTAGTTTAACCTGATTAAGGGTTTGAAGGTGCGATAAAATTTTCCTTAGCGATTCTTTTTCCTGCAATTCTCTTAAGCCAGGCGTGTTGGGTGAACTTACATTTACTACGAAATAGTCAACATCATCAAACAGGGCATTAAAACAAATTTCATAATCTTTCCAGGCTTCATCGTTTAGGGTCATTTTATTCTTACCAATATTTCCACCAATGATTAGTTTGTTGTTTCCTTTTTTTTGCTTTTGGTTCCATTCCTTTAATCTGCCAGCAATAACCCTGGCACCATCATTATTGAAACCCATCCTGTTAATAAGAGCCTGGTCTTTAGGTAAACGAAAAAGTCTTGGTTTTTCATTTCCGGTTTG